>NZ_JANEZT010000438.1 GCF_025403405.1 Frankia tisae | reverse complement strand
GGGCTCGGCGTTGTCGAGGCCGTTGTCCTTGGCCGTCATCATGTCGAGCATGGCCTGCGCTATCGCGTCGGACATGCCGTGTTCGACCAGCGTCGCCCTGAAGGCGTCGCCGGGGATCTGCTGGTAGCGGATCGGGCGTTCGAGCACCTCGGACATGATTTCCGCCAGGTCGTTCTGGGACAGGTCCTCGGGGCCGAGCACCGGGACGTCGTCCTGCCCCGTCCAGGAGTCGTCGAGCAGCAGGCGGGCGGCGACGGTGGCGATGTCGCGGGTGGCGCACGTCGGGTGCTTGTGGTCGCCGGACAGCGTCGAGAAGAACATTCCCTGGTTCCGGATCGCCTCGACCTGGTTGAGCATGTTGTCCATGAACCCGGGCATCGCCAGCGACCGGTAGTGCACGCCGGTGCTCGCGATCAGGTCGTCCATCGCCAGGGCCGCCGTCACGAGTCCGGCGTTGCGCCCCAGTGCCACCCCGCGGCCGAGGGCTGAGACGCCGACGACCCGGCTGACCCCGTGCTTCTCGATGGCCTCGCACGCCGGCCGGGTGAAGTCGAGATACGCGGCCTCGACGCTCGCGGCGTGGGGGTTCGGGGGAGCCAGCCAGAACACCGCGTCGGCGCCCGCGAACGCCTGGCTGACGACGTCGGCGTCGCTGTGCGAGCCCGGCACGACCTCGACGCGGTCGCGCGTGGGCGCGGGGAGGCGGGAGGGGTCGCGTGCGATGACGCGGACGGGCCTGCCGCTGGTCAGGAGGGTGTCGAGGAGCTGCCGGCCGATCTGGCCGGTGGGAGCGGTGACGACGATCAAGGCAATCTCCAGTGGTTGCTTTCGGATATCCGGGAGGCTCCCTCGCGCCCGTGAGACCGGGATGATCTGTGCGGCGGCGGCGTCACTCAGTCAATCCGGCACGGCCGCAGGGCTGAAGGACCGATCCGCACCGCATTGATACCGTGCGGATATGAGTGAGCTGGAAGTTCGGCAGCTTCGGTACTTCGTGGCCGTCGCCGAGGAGCTGCACTTCGGGCGGGCGGCCGAGCGGTTGGGCATGGCGCAGCCGCCGCTGTCCCGGGCGATCCGCGAGCTGGAACGTCACCTGGGCGTGCGGTTGTTCGAGCGGACGACGCGTCAGGTGGCGCTCACCCCGGCGGGAGAGGTCTTCCTGCACGACGCCCGGACCGCACTCGACGCGGTCACCGCGGCCGCCCGGCGGGCCCGGCACGCCGGGCAGCCGACGCCACGTCTGCGGCTCGCGCTCAAGGCCGACTTCGACGCCGGGCTGCTCCCGCGGATCCTCGCCGCCTTCCAGTACGAGGACGCGGCGCTCCCCGTGGAGCTGCTGCTCGGCGGCCGTGGCGAGCAGGTGCCCGCCCTGCGCGACGGCCGGGCGGACATCGCGCTGCTGCCCGCCCCCTTCGACGACCGCGACCTCGACGCCGAACCGTTGGTGACCGAGCCCCGCCTGCTCGCGCTGGCGGCCGACGATCCGCTGGCGGCCCGCTCCTCCCTGTGCCTGGCCGACCTGGTCGGGCGAACGCTGCCCGACGGCACACCCGCCGACCGGGACGGCCAACCGTCGACGACTCCGCGCACCCGGACCGGCCGCGAGCAGCCGCCCTCCGCGCCTCGAGGGGGGGTCACCGGGGCCCAGCCGACCCCCCTGGATCTATCGAAGATCTTCAACCTGATCGAGCTGGGCAGCATCATCATGTTCCTGCCTGTCTCCGTCGCCTCCCGGCATCGCAGGTTCGGCATCGCCTACCGGGCCGTCAGCGATCTCCCACCGTCCACGCTCGCCCTGGCCTGGCCGCAGGACTCCCACTCGCCGGCCGTCGCCGCCTTCGTCCGCGTGGCCACCGCCGTCGCGAAGGCCGCCCAGACGGATATCCAGGCGGGCGCGGAGGCGCCGCAGCGAGCGATTATGTGATGCTTCGCCGTGGGTCAGCCGGCGGGGGAGATGGCCTGGATGTTGGCGATGGCGAATTCGCGGTCGTCGTTGCGCAGGTGGCACCAGGCGTCGAGCCAGCGGCCGAACATGGCGTTGACGGTGATGCGGCGGACGGTGCGCTTGCCGTTCTTGTCCCGGTAGGCGATCACCACGTCGCCGCGGGACTCGACGGCCTCGGCGAGCAGGGCGAGTTCGCCGTCGTTCAGGCGGTCGTTGAGGCCGGCGAGCTCGCGGACCAGGGGGCTCGGCGGGGGCACGCCCTCGTCGGCGTCGGTGAGCAGGCGGGTGACGAGCTCCTCCGGCGTCACCCGTCGGGGCGCGCTGTCGGCGGCTCGGGGCCGGCCGCTACCAGCGGAAGCCGGCGAGGCGGATTTCTGGCGGCGCGGCGAGGGCCCCGACGGCTCGCGGCCGGACGACGGGACGATGACGGCGCCGGTGGCGTCCTCGGCGACGGGGTAGAAGCCGGCGCGGCGCAGTTCGGTGAGGACGGTGTCGGGGTCCTCGGGGCTGGACAGGACGGTGGGAGCGAGCCGGGCCAGGTAAAGCTTGGCGAGGACGCGCGTGTGCAGCAGCTCGGTGGTCGTCGGCTCGTCGCCGAGGATGGCGCTGCGCAGGCCGCGGACCCGGACGTGGCCGTGGCGGCGGGCGACGTCGGCGACGAGGTAGCCGAGGGGCTGGGGCAGCTCGTGGTCGGCCATGGCGCGTAGCTCGCCGAGCAGTTCGTCGGCGGACCAGCCGGCGTCCAACGCCGCGCGGACGGACGCGGGGGTGAACCGCCAGGTCCCGGCGGCGCCGCGGGATTCGGGTTCGGCGGTGGCGCGCAGCACCTGGGCCATCGCGGCGGTCGGTGGGCCGGAGACGACGGCGGTGAGGTCGGACTGGAGGATCAGGCGGGGCCTGGACTCGGGCAGCAGCTCGGCGCAGCGGTCGCCGAGGGCCGTCGCGGCGGCGGTGATCGCCGCGGCGAGGGCGCGGTGCGATGGGAAGGCGGCGGCGGGGCCGGCGAGGTCGGCGAGGTCGGCGGCGCTGGTCCGCAGCGCCTCGCCCAGCTCGGACAGGACGTCGACCGCCACGACGCCGAGCAGCTCGGCCTCGCGGATCGTCGCCGCCATCACGGCCGTCCGCAGGGTGTCGGGGTATCCGTCCAGCGGGAAGAACCAGTCGATGTTCTCGGCGGTCAGCCGCACCGACCGGCCGCCGTCGGCGGTGCGCAGCAGGCTTGCGCGCAGCAGGCCGGCATCGGATTCGATCGGCAGCGGCGGGGCGATGTCCCGCTCGTCGTCGAGCTCCCGGCCCGACGGGGCGTGCTCCAGGATGTACCAGGCCAGCGCCAGCGAGGCCCACTGCCGGCTCGGTGTGGCCTCCCGCCAGGCGGTGAACTCCGGTCCCGGGATGTAGCCGGCCGCGCCGTGGATCAGCAGGCCCGCGGTCGCCGTCAGATCGATCCACACCGGCAGGTCCGCCGGCGACAGCGACAACCGCTTGGCCAGCCGCAGCCGTTCCCGCCCGCCGATCCCGCCGCGCTTGAGCGCCGCGATCGGCACGGCCGCCGCCTCGTCGAGCAGTGCCGTGACATTGCGGACGGCGTTCTGCGCCGCCGCCTGCGCACTCGATCGGACCCCGGCCGGATCGACCGCCGGGCGGGGGACGTCCGGCGGGCCGGTCAGCGTGCGGCGGTGCTCGGTGAACCAGGCGGCGACGGCCACCTCGCGGGGCAGCTCCGCCAGGCCCCGGACCGGCAGCATCAGGCCGGCGCGGATCAGGGCCCGCACCGCGGACGGCCCGGCGCGCTGCTCCCGCTCGGCCAGCATGACGACGAACGGGAGATCGTCGTCGACCGCCGTCCACAGGTCCGTCAGCAACTCCCGCGCTGGCGCCGGGAGCCCGGCGACGAGGGCCGCCACCTGCGCGGGATCGGCCAGCAGGCGGGCGAACAGCGTGACGAGGTCGGGCTTGCGCAGCCCGGTCGGGTCCTCGCCGAGCGCGCGCACCGCCGTCCGCAGGTCCTCGACGAGCGCGGCGAGGCCGAGCTGCGCCGCGGTGTTGATCTCGGTGAACGGTTCCGACCAGTGGCGGTGCAGCGGTGCCAGGAGGCGGATGACCGGCTCGCCGGGGATGCTCTCGTCGCCGTCGCCGTCGCCGTCGGCCGGGGCGGGCCAGGCCAGACCGCGGGCGAACAGATCATCCACCAGCACACGCACGGCGTCCCGCGGCACATCCAGGGATCCCGCGAGACGGTCGACGGTCACCGGGCCCGGCAGCAGGGCGACCGCCACGCCCATCTGCAGGCTGTCCCGGTCGAGCTCGGTGAGCGCCCGACTCAGCGAGCGGGCGTCGGTCAGCCGCTGGGCGAGCTGGCCGAAACCGCGGGGCAGCGGCTCGACCAGCACGTCGGGGCGGGCGCGCAGCACGGCACCCAGCTCCGCCGGGTCGAGACCGGCCAGATGCGCGGCGAAGGATGGTGTGGAGGACATCGAAACCATTGTTACCGCTGTGCCTGACGATCCCCCGGCCAGCGGGTGAGTGTTCACACAGGGACAACGGCGCCTCGCCGTCACCGCTCGGAATGCCTACTACCGAAAGTGATCGCCGGGTGGCGGGGTCGTGGAGGGCGGTTCGGGGTCCGGCCAGGTGAGATCGGCCAGTTCGGCGATCTCGGCGGAGGGGATGCCGTGCCGGTCGGCCAGCTCGCCGATCGACACCCCGCCCTGATGCTGCCGCACGATCGTCTCGACGTCCGCCCCCGGGCCGCCGCAGGCGAAGAACGGCCGGCCGCCGGAGATTCCGCTGTCGACGATCACGTCCGCCGTCGCGTACCCGGGTAGTCGGATCCGGCACGCGTAGCCGTCCTCGCCGTAGTCCATGTAGGCGGCCACTCGGGCGACGAGTAGCGCGAACTCCGACCCGTCGGCTGGTAGGGCCGGTGGCGCCGGCAGGGC
>NZ_JANEZT010000437.1 GCF_025403405.1 Frankia tisae | reverse complement strand
CGGGCGAGGCGGGCGATCACCCCGGGCACCAGCAGCTCCCGCCACCTGGACTGCTTCTCCAGGTGCGCGGCCTTGAGCGCCGGGGTCTCGTGCAGCATCCGCAGCAGGACGAGCGTGCGCGCCGGGTCGAGGCGGTTGCGTTCCTCGATGAGGTCGAAGGCGCGGCGCAACGCCAGCCATGCGTCCTCCCGCGGCGGGCGTTGTTGGACGGCAGCGGCGAGCGCCCGACCGAACGTCTCGAAGTTGCCCAGGATCACCTGCTCCTTCGACGCGAAGTAGCGGAAGAAGCTGCGCTTGGACAGCCCGGCGGCGGAGGCGATCTGGTCGATCGTGGTCACGTCGTAACCCTGCTCGGCGAACAGGCTCATCGCCACGGTCATGAGCTCGGAGCGCACGGCGCGGCGGGTGCGTTCGCGCAGACCGGGAGGCGGCTCCATCATCACGTCCAGATGGTACGCCGTGACTGATCTGTCATCAGGTGTCGTTTTCGGCGTACGGTGTCACAAGCGGCGATCGTCGCGACGGCATCAACCCGGGCAACCCGGGCAACCCGGGCAGTCGGGAAGGAACGCCATGAGCAGGGTGTGGTTTGTGACCGGAGCGTCCAGGGGCTTCGGCCGCGTGTTCGTGGAGTCGGCAGTGCAGGCCGGCGACCAGGTGGTCGCCACCGCCCGCAAGGTCGACGCGGTGGCCGACCTGGCAGCCGCCCACGGCGACGCCGTGCTGCCGCTCGCGCTGGACGTCACGGACCGGGCCGCCGTCGACGCGGCGGTCAAGGCGGCGGTCGCCCGCTTCGGGCGGCTCGACGTCGTTGTGAACAACGCGGGCTACGGCCACTTCGGCGCGGTCGAGGAGCTCTCCGAGAGCGACATCCGTAATCAGCTGGAGACGAACTTCTTCGGCGCCCTGTGGGTGACCCAGGCGGTGCTGCCACTGCTGCAGTCGCAGGGCAGCGGGCACATCATCCAGATCTCCACGATCGGTGGAATCGCCGCCTTCCCGTCCCTTGGCGCCTACCACGCGTCGAAGTGGGCGCTGGAGGGTCTCAGCGAGTCCCTCGCGCAGGAGGTCGCCGCCTTCGGGATCAAGGTGACCCTCGTCGAGCCGGGCGGTTACAGCACCGACTGGTCCGGATCCTCCGCGGTGCACTCGACCCCGTCGCCGACGTACGACAACCTGCGCAAGGCGATGGCCGAGCGGCGCGCGGGCGGCGGGATGGCGATCGGTGACCCGGCGGCGACCGGAGCGGCCCTCCTGAAGATCGTCAACGCCGAGAATCCGCCGCTGCGGGTGCTGTTCGGCACCCCGCCCACCCAGATCGTCAAGGCGGTCTACCAGCAGCGGCTGGCCACCTGGGCGCAGTGGGAGCAGGTCTCGATCGAGGCCCAGGGCAGCTAGCTCGATCGTGCGCCGGTTGCGGCGCTCCGGACCGGTGGCGGCGCGTCGCCGCCACCGGTCGTCAGCCGGCGGTGGCGAACAGGCGCTCGCGGTGCTGGCGGGTTGTGCCGCGGACCAGCTCGTCGACCTTGATCCGGCGCAGGAACAGGTGCAGGTCGTGCTCCCAGGTGAAACCCATGCCGCCGTGGAGCTGCAGCGCCGTGCTGGCCGCACGGCTGGTCCCCTCACCGGCCACGGAGCCGGCGACCGCGACGGCCGTGCCGGCGGAGAGCAGGTCGCCGCCGTCGAGTGCGCGGGCGGCGTCGTGGCCGCAGAGCCGAGACGCCTCGATGTCGACGGCCATGGTCGCCGCGTGGTGCTTGACCGCCTGGAATGATCCGATTGGCCGGCCGAACTGCTCGCGTTCCTTCACGTAACCGACCGTCATGTCCAGCAGGCGACCGGCGGCGCCGACCGCGTCCAGAGTGTGGATGAGCGCCAGCGCCTGATCCAGGGTGTCGGCGACGTCCGCGCCGACCCGGGTCCAGTCACCCGCCGGGACGGTGACGCCGTGCAGGTCGACGGCGGCGATGTCCCGGCTGAGGTCGAGGGTGGTGCGGGCGGTGCGGGCGGCGCTCGAGGCGGGGACCAGCGCGAGGGCGCGGTCGTCCCCGATCGCGGCACTGACCAGCAGCCAGGCCGCGCCGAGGCCACCGACGACGATGGCGGCCCGGCCGGCGAGGGTAAGCGTGCCGTCGGCTCCGGGCACGCCGCCGATCGCGGCGTCGTCCGGCTCGGCCGCGGCCGGGACCGCGAGCGCCGAACCGTCGGCCACCGCGTCGGACACGGCCGCCCCGATGCCGATCTGATCGAGCAGCCGGGCGACCAGCGCGGCCTGTCCGAGCGGCAGCGGTGAGCCGGCGCGGCCGAGTTCCTCCACGACGACCGCGAGGTCGGCGAAGGTTCCCCCCTCCGCGGGCCGCAGCAGCGAGGTGAGTCCGAGTTCGGCGGCGGCGCGCACGTCGTCCGCCGAGTAGAGCGCCGCGAGTGCCGCGCCGTCGGCCCGGGCCGCGGCCAGATCGGTGCGCTCCGCGAGCCAGTCGCGGGCGGCTTCGGCCAGGCTGACCTGTTCGTCACTGAGAAGCATGTCGGGCGGATCCTTCCCCGACCGGCGTGGTCGGCTGGCAGAGCATCGGGCCGGCGGAGCGTCGGGCTAGCGGGGCAGGCCGAGGGCGCGTTCGGCGATGAGGTTGCGCATGATCTCCGAGCTGCCGCCGGCGATCGTGTACGCGCGGGCGTAGAGGTAGGCGTCCTGCCAGCGGCCGCCGTCGACGGCGTCGAGGTCGCCCTCGGTGAGGATGCCGCGCGCGCCGAGCAGGTCCACGGCGAACTCGTGCAGCCGCAGGTTGAGTTCGCTGAACCACAGCTTCCCCGCCGGGGCGTCGATCACCCGTTCCCGGCCGGCCCGCCAGCGGGCGAACGAGGACTGCCCGAGCAGCGCACAGGCGCGGATCTCGGCCCGCAGCGCGCCGAAGCGCTGGCGGACGTCGGCCTGTTCCACCGCCGGCCGACCCTCGATCTCGATCTTCTGCGCGAGCGCGTACAGGTCCTCCCAGGCGAGCTGGAGGTCGACGACTGCGGCGCTGACGCCGTTGCGCTCCTCGGCCAGCGACGCGTTCGCGACGATCCAGCCCTGGCCGGGCGTGCCGATCACCGCGGTGGCCGGGATGCGCGCCCCGTCGAAGAACACCTCGTTGAAGTCGGAGGTGCCGGTGAGTTCGCGCAGTGGCCGGACGTCGATGCCCGGGGTGTCCATGTCGATCGCGAACGCGGTGATGCCCTTGTGCTTGGGCATGTCCGGGTCGGTGCGCGCGAGCAGGTACCCACGGTTGGCCCAGTGGCCGTTGGTGGTCCACACCTTCTGCCCGGTCACGACGTAGCCGTCGCCGTCGGGCACCGCGCGGGTGCGCATGCCGGCGAGGTCACTGCCCGCGCCGGGCTCGCTGAACAGCTGGCACCACAGGTCGTCGCAGGAGCGGATGGCGGGCAGCAGCCGCGCCTTCTGCTCGTCGCTGCCGAAGCGGATCAGGGCGCTGGCGGCCAGGCCGTTGCCGCCGAGGTGCATCGGGGCACGGGCCCGCGCGATCTCCTCGGCGACGACGACGTCCCGCCGCGGGTCATGCCCGGCGGCGCCGCCGAACTCCAGCGGCCAGTCGGCGCCGTAGTAGCCCGCCTCGAACAGGGCGGCGATCCAGTGCCGCAGCTCGGCGAGCTCCGCGGCGTTCTCCGGGCTGCGCACCCCCGCCCTGGCCGCCCGACCCGGCGCGTGGCCGGCGACGAACGCCCGCACCCGCGCCCGTAACTCCCCCAACTCGGTTCCCGAACCCCAGTCCACGCTCATGACTCCTGCTCCAACCCGACGACGACACGTTGCCCGCTGCGGTCCGGCCGTGCGGTCCGCAGCGGCCCTCACACGCCCAGCGAACGACCGATGATCTCCTTCATGATCTCCGTCGTGCCGCCGTAGATGGTCTGAATGCGCGCATCCGTGAACGCCCGCCCGACGGGGTATTCCGACATGTAGCCGTAGCCGCCGTGCAGCTGCAGGCAGCGGTCGACGACCTTCTGCTGCAGTTCGGTGGCCCACCACTTCGCCTTGGAGGCGTCGACGGTGGTCAGCTTCTCCTCGAACGACGCCTTCAGGCAGCGGTCGATGTACACCTGGGCGATGTCGAGCTCGGTGGCGAGCTCGGCCAGCAGGAAGCGGTTGTGCTGGAAGCTGCCGATCGGCTGGCCGAAGGCGGTGCGGGTCCTGGTGTACTCCAGCGTGGAGTCGAACACCGCCCGCGCCCCGGCGACCGCCGAGATCGCGATCGACAGCCGCTCCTCGGGCAGGTTCTCCATCAGGTGGATGAACCCGCCGCCCAGCTTGCCCAGCACGTTGCGAGCCGGCACCCGGACGCCGTCGAAGAACAGCTCGGCGGTGTCCTGCGCGTGCAGGCCGATCTTGTCGAGGTTGCGGCCGCGGGAGAAGCCGGGCATGTCCCGCTCCACGACGAGCAGGGAGATGCCGCGGCTGCCGGCGGCCGGGTCGGTCCGCGCCACGACGATGACGTAGTCGGAGTGGATCCCGTTCGTGATGAACGTCTTGGCGCCCGAGACCAGCCAGTCGTCGCCGTCGCGCACCGCGGAGGTCCGGATGCCCTGCAGGTCGCTGCCGGCACCCGGCTCGGTCATCCCGATCGCCCAGATCGCCTCGCCGGAGGCGAACCCGGGCAGCCAGCGCGCCTTCTGCTCGTCGTCGGGCAGCCGGCTCAGGTAGGAGCCGACGACGTCGTTGTGCAGCAGGAAACCCGGACCGGTGGCGAACGCGGCCGCGAGCTCCTCGGCGACGACGGCGTTGAACCGGAAGTCACGAACCCCGCCCCCGCCGAACTCCTCGGCGACGTTGAACCCGATGACCCCGTGCTTGGCCGCCTTGGCGAACACCGTCCGGTCGACGATCCCCTCGGCCTCCCACCCGGCGTGATACGGGGTGATCTCGCGGGCGATGAACTCCCGGACGACCTCCCGGAACTGCCG
>NZ_JANEZT010000436.1 GCF_025403405.1 Frankia tisae | reverse complement strand
GCCATCGCCAGCCCCCCCGTGGTGGCGTCGCCGGGCGGCCCTGATCGCTACCGCGGCCGTGGTGGTCGCAGCCCTGGTCGCAGGTGCTGTGTACATTCTGCAGCCCCCGGCGCGGCTCGGTGCCTGCCGCACCGTCTCCGTCTACACCGGACAGGAGAACACGCCCTACTACAACTACGGCCTCGCGCTGAAAAGGCGAATCCATGCGAGTAACCCGGACACCGACGTAACCGTGGAGGCCACCAACGGCACCGCCGACAACCTGGCCCGCCTGCAGGATCCAGGGGGGTCAACCTGTGCGATCGCGATCAGCCAGCTGAACGGAGCCGTGGACGCACACTTCGGGGTCAACCAGTTCCGCAACGACCCGATCGACGGACTACGCACCGTCGGCCCGGTATGGCTCGATATCCTTCATTTGATCGTACGCGCGGATTCGGGCATCGACGACGCGACCCAGCTGTGCAACCGGAGGATCTCGACCGGCCTGAATAACTCGGGGAGCCTGCAGGTCGGCCAGGTGCTGTTCAACAATGTCCTGAACTGCCAGCCCGCCACGGATCCCGCGGATCTCGACCGCGGCCTGGCGGACCTGCGTGACGGGAAGGTCGACGGGGTTTTGTGGGCAGGCGGCGCGCCGACACCGCAGATCCTCCGGGCTGTCGCCGAGGACGGGCTGCGGATCCGTCTGCTGCCGCTGGCGCGGTATCTGGCTCCCATGGGCGCGAACTGGGACGCCGCCTATCGCCAGCGGCTCGGCAACCGGTTCGTCTCCGGCAGCGTGTACGAGCCGGCTACCATCGACGCACAGGACTATCCCGGCATCGGGCAGACCGAGACCGTCGGGGTTCCCAACGGGCTGGTCGTGAACCAGAGCGCTGACCATGATCTGGTGGCCTTCATCGTCCAGGACCTGTTCAAGCATCGACCCGACTTCGAGCAGGCCCTCTGGGGAACGAACCAGAACGGCCGGCACTTCGAGACCGCCGCGCAGACCGTCCCCAAAAGCTCGCTGTACTGCCTGGTCCCACTCGCCCCCGAGGCGAAGCGCTACTACGACAGCATCAACATCCACGCCAACTGCGGGTAATGATTCTCGGTAAACGCGGGGCGGCGCTGTGGCGGAAGGTGGGTGGCGCGGCGCGGCCGTGATGTTCTCCCCTGGGGCGAATGTCCGGCGACACGAGCGACACGGACCGTCGGATACGTGTCATCGCGCTCCGTTACTGGTCGCATGGCGTTCATGCATCCGGTAAACGCGGCGCAAGAGAACAATGATTCAACTCAAGTATCCGATGACGTGCTGGCGGACGGCCAGGCTCCGGTCGCTTTCCGGCGACCGGCGGACCACTCCCCCGAGCAGGTGGCCGGGCGGCCCCCCTCGCGGCGGGATCCGCACCGGCGCGGCGTGCTCGGCACCGCCGGGCTGCTCGGCACCGCGCGGCTGGTCGCCGGCGCGGGGCTGCTCGGCGGCGCCGGCGTCCTCGGCGGCGCTCTCGCCCCCCGGGGACTGCCCGGCCTCGGGGCCGGCACCGCCCTGGCCACCGACGACGCCCTGGCCGCCAGCGACGCCCGTCACCAGCCCGGGATCGCCGACACCGCCCTCGGATGGCTCGTATTCACCGCCTACGACCTGACCGCGGCCGATCCCGGCACGGCGCGCTCGTCGCTCGCGGCGGTGCTGCGGGCCTGGACGTCCGGCGCGGCGGCGTTGACGACCGGGCCAGCGCCGGGCGGCGGCCGGGCAGGGCTGACCGTCACCGTCGGGCTCGGCGCATCGGCGCTGCGCCACGCCGGCCTCGACGGGCGCGTGCCAGGGGAACTCGCCGACATCCCGGCGATGCCCGGCGACCAGCTCGACCCGGCCCGTGGCGGCGGAGACCTCGGGGTGCAGGTGTGCGCGACCGATCCAGCGACAGCCATAGCGGCCGCGGCCCGGATGGGTGCACTCGCCGCGCCGTTCGCGGCCGCCCGCTGGGAGCAGCGGGGGTTCCAGCCCACCGCCTCCGACTCCGCGAACCCCCCGGACGTACACCGCAACCTGATGGGTCAGCTCGACGGGATGTCCAATCTCCAGCCGGGCACGCCCCAGTTCGATCAGGCCGTCTGGGCCTCGGGCGAGCCCGCGTGGATGCGCGACGGCAGCTACCTGGTCATCCGGCGCATCCGGATGCTGTTCGACGCCTGGAACCGACTCACCGGGACGGACCGGGACGAGGTGATCGGCCGGCGGGAGTCCGATGGAGTCCCGCTGTCAGCCGGCCCCGGCGGCACGGCGTTCACCGTGCCGGACATCAACGTCCGCCGCGCCGACGGCCGATTCGCCATCGCGGCCGACGCCCACGTCCGGGTGTCGAGCCCGCCCGCGAACGGAGGCGCCGTCCTGTTCCGGCGCGGCTACTCCTACGACGACGGGTTGGACTCGACCGGCACCCGGGACGCGGGCCTGTTCTTCATGGCATACCAGGCCGATCCCCGGACGGCCTTCGTGCCGATCCAGCAATCGATGGCCGCGTCCGACGCGTTGAACACCTTCACCCGGCACACCTCCAGCGCCCTGTTCGCGGTCCCACCCATGCCCCGTCCCGGCGGCTACCTCGCCCAGGCCCTACTCGAAGACGACTGAACCGGTCCCACTGAGGCGCCCCGGGAGCCGGCGCTGTGCCACCCGGTCGGATGGTCTGGATCGCCCGGCGGTAGGCGCTGGAGACGGCGGGCGGCACCGATTCGGCGTGGCGGGCGAGCAGCCTGTCGGGCAGGTTGGATCGGATTGGTCACCTGCGTACGTTCCATAGCCGCACTGTGGCGTCTTCGCTGGCGCTGGCGAGGGTGCGCCCGTCCGGCGCAAACGCCACCGAGAACACCTCGTGGGTGTGGATGAGGGCGGCGCCCGTCCGGGCTGGCGTGCGGGCGGGCCGCCACGCTGTCAGTTCCCTGCGGCGTCGGGTAAGCGTCCCACCGGCGAGCAACTCCATCACGATCAGATGCAGGTCGTCGGCGGTGACGGCGTCATAGACCCGGACGATATGAGGATGATCCAACGAGGCAAGAAGACGTGCCTCTCTCCAGCTGGGTTCGGTGTCTGTCCCCGTCCTGGCCGATGGAAAGAATCTTGATGGCGACATCGCGGTGCAGCTGCCGGTGCCGGCCGGCCAGCACCAGCCCGAACGCCCCCCGGCCCACGCGGGCACCGAGCTCGTAGCCGGGCAGTACCGCCGCGATCCACTCCTTCTCCTCGATCATGAGGCGAGAGCTATCCCATGTTGCCGGCGGCCAGCGCCCATCTCGAATCCCCCCGCAACGGCCCTTACGCTCCGGGCGATTCCAGCCCCGTCGGACTTGCCAGAATCCGCCATCGGTCCTGGTCTGGTCACGGTCGTTTATCGGATACTGCCCGCCGCACGGCACAGTCGCCGCCTTGGTCCTGAAACGGGGGATTCGGCAGTCGTGGACCCGGAAGACCGGGATCTGCTGGTGGCGGCGGCCTGGCTGCATGACATCGGCTACGCCCCGCCGATCGGCCACCTGCGATTCCACCCGGTCGACGGGGCACGGTTCCTCGAAGCCCAGGAAGCACCGGAACGGCTGTGCGCCCTGGTCGCGCACCACTCGTGCGCCCGGTACGAAGCCGAGGAACGAGGGCTGACGGCCGAGCTGGCCGGCGACATCGACAACGAGGATCCGGAGCCGTCCCGACGGGGCTTCGCGGGCGCCGCGCTGCGAACGGCCCTTGATCTGCATCCGTGCCGACCGGACTCCCGGTGGATGACGAGCGGGGAGCAGGCCGCCTTCCAGGCCGGCCAGGTGGAGGCACTCGCATCGGTCCGCCGGGCCATCCTGCACGCTCTCGGTGTCCCACCGATCTCGTGAGCTGAGCACACCGAACGGTCCCTGTTCCGGAAAGGGCCGGTCTCGGCGGGTATTACTCCGCCGAGACCGGCTCGTTGTCGTTGGCGGGTTCCTCGGTGCGGCCGACCCGCGGCAGATGCGTTCCACGAGGTCAGTAACGCGCTGCTCAATGCGAAACAGAAAGGAGCGACTTAGGAAGCTGCCACGCCACACCGGGGTCCGGGGGGTCGTCCCCCCGGGCAGACATCGCGGCAGCTGGGAAGCTGCCCAAAGGGCAGCGACCACGAGGAATCAGCGCGTGGAGACGCGGGGATTTGAACCCCGAACCCCTGCCTTGCAAAGTCGGTCCGGTTCGTCCGCCGACGTCCGGGCTCGTCCGCACAGTCGGCCGGGCCTAGGCGCCGGTTCCGCTGCTGATCGTCGTCGTTCGTGGACGTCCGCGGGCTTGGCTACACGGTTGGCTACAGATGTCCGGTCGGCCGTCGGTGGCCGCTGACCAGCGGCTCCCATGTGTTGCTTCGGAGCGATTGTCTGATGTCGTACGGCGATGGTCTGTGCTGTCGGGTGCGGGTGGACACTGTCCGGGTGACCGGTGGGGGCGCCGTGGATGACGGCGGGTGGGACTTTTTCGTGTCGTACACGCAGGCGGATCGGGCGTGGGCGGTGTGGGTGGCGTGGGTGTTGGAAGAAGCGGGGTTTCGGGTTCTGGTGCAGGCGTGGGATTTCGTGCCGGGGACGAACTGGGTCGCTGGGATGGACGAGGGAGTGTCGAAGGCCCGGCGGACGGTGGCGGTGCTGTCTGAGGAGTACACGCGGTCGGTGTTCGGGAAGGCCGAGTGGCAGGCGGCGTGGGCGGCTGATCCGGGCGGGGAGGATCGCCGGCTGCTGGTGTTCCGGGTGGCCGACTGCGCCCGTCCCGGGCTGCTCGGGCAGGTGGTGAGCGCAGATCTGTTCGGCTGTGCCGAGCGGGAGGCGCGGGAACAGGTAGTGGGTACGGCACGGCTGGTGGTGTCGGGCGAGCGGGCCAAGCCGAAGGAAGCGCCGCCGTTTCCGCCGGGGTTGCGGGCGGTGCCGGAGCGGGCGGTGTTCCCGGGTGGGCTGCCGGAGGTGTGGAACGT
>NZ_JANEZT010000435.1 GCF_025403405.1 Frankia tisae | reverse complement strand
CTCGGAAGTTGCTCTGTGGAAGGACTACTTCCTACCGAGGCCCCGCGTTTCCCTGCCTACCCCCCTCCGCCCGTCACAGATAGTGATCGAACGCGGAGTGTGACGGCCCGTTGCAGGGAAAGGCTCACTGTCGAGTCCCGTTTGGCCTGGCAGTTCAGGCCCCCGGTGGGGCCGGGAATTGTTCCTGCCGGTCCCCGGACCGCCAGCAGCGCGCATCCACGGTCAATCCAGACCAGCCCGGCGGGCGGCGCACTGCCGACCCTGATCGAGCTGACCGGCGACCCCGACCGCGTCCTCACCGTCTCGGACTTCGCCGGCGCGGCCGAACTGGGCACCCGGATCACCACCGAGATTCGCCACGACCTGATGGGCGAGATCGCCCGGCTGGCTGCGGAAGGCGTCCTGGTCGTCTCCATCGCCCGCACCTACCCGCTCGACCAGATCCACGAAGCGGCCAGGCTCAGCCAGTCCCGCCAGGCCGGCGGCAAGCTCGTTGTCGTCCCGTGAGGCCTTGCAGCCAGGCCTTGCAGCCAGGCCTTGCAGCCAGGCCTGGCCTGGCCCGTAGTGCGTGCTCCGAGTGCTGTCGATCCGACCCCGATCTGTGACCGCCGGGCCCACGCGATCGAGGCCCGGCGCCGCGGTGTGTCACGGACGGGCGGTCAGCTCCACAGGGTCGCGCGCTGGGTGCCGGTCGGCAGGACGGACGTGTTCCCCGGGATCGGATGCCGAGACGACGACCTGGCCGGCGTTGTTGATGGCCAGCACCACGCTGTCGATGCCGCCCAGGGCGCCCAGCTCGATCGCGCGGTCACCGTGCCAGAGCGTCGCGTGGAAGGTCCCGGCCGGCGTGGCGGACCAGCCGACCGCGTCGCCGCCGTCGTTCTGGTCGATCACCGGGAAGCCGAGAGCGACCACCGTCCCGCCGGGGCGGAGCACGAAACCGGCGGAGTTGAACCGGCCGCCACTGGTACCCGCGATCTGCCCGGCAACCGAGGTCCACCGGCGCCGCCGACGCCAACGGTCCGGCGGGCGGCCTGGCCGCTGTCGCCGTCCCGGCCGGCAGCAGGGCCAGGGCCGCGGCGACCGTCACCCCACCTGCCAGGTGGATCACGCGTGCTGACCTCATCGTTGACCTCCCAGAAAGGCGCCCGACCACTATCCAGGCGACTAGCCACGTTCAGATGTCGGATAATCACTCTAAGTGCATCACGTCGACGAGTGATGGCGTCGACACGCCTGCTTCGCCTCGGACAGGCTCTTACCTGTTGGCGTACGCGGTGACCATGTAGGTGGTCTCGCTGAAGAGGAATTCGTCGGCCGCGTCGACCGCTTCCGGGTCGTTCCACCAGCGGCCGGCGTCGGCCGGCGTGACGTCGCCGAGGCCTCGCGCGGCGCTGGAGCGGACGGCGGTCGCGACCTCACGAAGGCGAAGGTCCGCGGCCTCGGCCAGCGATGACACGACCGTCGTGTGGGCCTGGACCGCGTGGTGGCGCAGCGGCCCGCGCCGGACGAGGCCGGACAGGTGCCGACCCAGTTGGGCGTCGGTCGCCTGCATGTAGAGGTACGGGACGGGCAGATCGACCAGGCACTCCAACGTGTTCGTCGAGACGACGACATCGACCTGGCGATCGGCAACGGCCCGGCGAGGTCGGCGCGGATTGCGGTGAGATTCGCAACGGTGGACATCGCCGACGTCAGCTTCTCCCCGTCGAGATCGATGGCGATCAGCCGCGCACCCGGGGCCCGCCTGCCGATCGCGGCAAGCGTCCGACCCGTCCTGGCGCCCGCATCAACGACGATCGATCCCGATCATCCGGCACGCGGTGCCCCAACGTAAGGGCGGCGCACCACTCGGTCGGCGCACATCGTCAGTTGTCCGATGCCGGACGCGGTCTCGCGAGGCGTGGGCGTCCTGCCGTGGACGCGGTCACTCGCGGATGGTCACTCGCAGGCGATGCCGTCGCCATCCCGGTCGAGATCGGAGCTGTAGCCGGCGTCGCCGCTGTGCAGAGGAGCGGCACCGGCGGCGCGGGCGGCCGCGCAGTTGGCGTAGACGGCCGCCTGGCCGCCGACGGACACCGGCGCGGTCGTGGGGACGGGCGCGGGTTCCTGCGACGCCGGCTCGGTGGCCGGTGCTGGCCGGGGCGCGGGAGGGGGCGCGTCCTGAGCCAGGCTGGGCGCCGCAGGCGGGGCGGCGGCGGTAGGTGCGGCGGAGGTTGCGGCGGCCTGGGCCGCGGGGGGCGCCGCCGGCGGCTGCTGTTGCACCGTTGACGTCGACGTCTCGCAGGCGATGCCGTCGCCGTCCGCGTCGAGTCCAGCCCGGTAGCCGGGGTCGCCGCGGTACAGGGGCGCGACGCCGGCGTTACGGGCCGCCGTGCAGTTCGCGTAGTCCGTCGATCCGGACATGGTGGTCGGCGCCACGCCGCGCGTGGTCGTCGGTCCCGTCGACGTCTCGCAGGCGATGCCGTCGCCGTCCGCGTCGAGTCCGGCGCGGTAGCCGGGGTCGCCGCGGTGCAGAGGGGCGACGCCGGCGTCGCGGGCCGCCGTGCAGTTGTCGTAGTGAGCCGACCCGGACGCCTGAGTGGGGCCGCCGGTCGCCGCGGGCGCCAGTGCATCCCCGCCGCCGGTAGTTCCGGGGGCGGCAGGTCCGCCGCTGGCAGTCGCGTCGCCGGCGGTCCCGCCGCTGGCAGTTCCGGTGCCGGCCGTGCCGCTGCCTGTCGTTGTGTCGTGCGCGGAGTCGGTGCCGGGCGCCCCTGCCAGGGCGGCCGAGTACGGCAGCCCGAGCCGCGCGCCGCCGGGCGACGGCGACCCGGCGTCCGACGGCACTCCCGACGGCGACCCGGTGTCCGACGGCGACAGGGCGGACAGGGGCGTCGACCCCGCGGCGGGTGGTGGCGTCGAGTCCGCGACTCGGGCGGAGGCATCGACCAGGTTCGCGGGCTTCGACGAGCCGCCGAAGATCCCGGCCACGATGACGACGGCGACGAGAGCGCCGAGCACACCGAGGCCGATCCTGCCCCCGCGTCCCGCCAGGAATCCGACGTACCGCCGACTACCGACCATGTGCGCTCCCCCCGAAGCCACCGCCACCGGTTCGTGACGTTAGCGGATGGTCACGAACCGGTGGGTCAGAGGGTCGACGAGTCAGAGGGGCGCCAGGGCGTCGGGACGGGTCAGGGGGTTGTCGGGTGGAGGATGCCCGTGACCTCGGCGTCGGTCAGGTTGTAGGAGTAGAAGGCCTTGTAGAAGTCCTTGATCTCCTGCTCGACGCTGACGTCGGTGAATTGCGCGGGGTGCAGGGTCTTGGCGACGAAGATCGGCTGGAGGGCCTCTTCGGCGCTGCGCGCGGCCCAGACGAACACGCCCCGCGGGTTGACGATCAGGTGCTTGTCGCGTACCGCGGCGACGGAGGACCAGCGCGGGTCCGCCTGGATCTTCGTGCAGGACGAGGCGTCCCGGCAGAAGACGTACTCCGGGTCCCACTTGACGATCGACTCGATCGAGACGTCCTTCATGGTGCCCTGAACGCCGTTCACGGTGGCGACGTTCGTGCCCCCGGCGAGCGTCGACCAGTTGTCGATGATCGAGCCGCCACCCTCGGTGTTCAGCGGGTTGTTGGCGGTGTAGTAGAGCTTCGGCCGGTCGGTCGCCGGCAGGCTCGCGAGGCCCTTGTTGATCTGGGCGACGTTGCCGTCGACGTACTCGACGTACTGCTGGGCCCGCTTGGGGGAGTCGCCGCCGAGCACGTCGGCGAGGAAGGTGACGCCGTCGTTGAGCTTGGAGTAGTTCGGGAACGAGGCGATCTGGACCACCGGCACACCCAGATCGGTGATCTTCTTCACCAGCGACGCGTTGCCGGAGCTCAGCACCACCAGGTCCGGCTTCTGGGCCAGCAGGGTCTCGGTGTTGACGGTGGTGGTGTCGGCGCCGAACACCGCCTTCTTCTGCGCGAGCGGCGGGTAGATCTTCTTGAACAGCGGCAGGGTCGTGAGGTTGCTCAGCGGCACGCCGGCGACCCGCTCGATCCCGCCGAGCATGAAGATGATCTGGGTGACCGCCGGATAGTTGGTGACGATCCGGTTCGGATGCGTCGGCACGGTGACGTGCCGGCCGGACATGTCGACGACCTCATGGGTCGTCGGCGCGGCCGACGTGGCCGCCGCGGCGGGCTTGCCGGAGCCGCCGTCGGAGTCACTGCCGCAGGCGGTGAGCGTGACGAGCGCGACCAGGGCTGCGAGCAGCGCCGCGAGCAGGGCGGCGAACGGGCGTCTGGGTGACGGGTGTGTCGCTGGCATGTGTTCGGTGGTCCCCATAACAGTTGTCCGATGGGAGGACGCGGATGAATGGCGGGCACCCGGCGTTCCGTTGGTCCGGGGCGCGCGACCGCGATCTGCTTGGCGCGGCGGGGTGCGGCTGTCCCAACTGACCGCATCCCGCGTGGCCGTATCCAGGAGCTCGGCGGGCGGTTTCACCCCGGGGACGACGACGGCGACGACGACGGCGACGGCCCCTGGCCCGGGATCGCCTGGACGCTGTCGGCTGCTCGGGCCTGGCGCGGGACCGCGCGCCGACCCTGGCCGTACGGCAGGGATGAGTGGAACCTCATGCACAGGAAGTGACCGACTTCCGTGAGTAAGCATGGGGTGCTCCGTTGCACCGAGCTCCGCGGATGCGGACTCAGGCGTGAAGATATGCCGCTTCCTCGGCATCTGTCACAAAGTTTGGGAAGATATGCGGATCACGGAGGAACTCGGGCGGGGTTTGAGGGGGGGCGAGCCTCGTCACTCTCCGGGGCTAGGATGCGAGTCGCGTTGGGATCAGGGTGTGGTTCGTGGGAGTTCCTCGATCCCCGCCACCGGCCTGTCTCCGGCCGGACCGCCCGCCTACAACCCGGCAACGGGGGTCGGCTTCATCCCCGAACCGTGACCAGATCTCGCCGCGATCTCGCAGGCAGGCGGCCGCGGCACCGGGTTCGCGGGTGGTGTGCAGGGGAGGGG
>NZ_JANEZT010000434.1 GCF_025403405.1 Frankia tisae | reverse complement strand
GGGCGTATGCGGCGATGCCGCGGGGCCGGTCGTGGCCGGTGCCGGGCCGCCCGCAGGTGACGGTGCGTTTCGGCCGGCCGCTGCGGGCGGCGCCGGGTGAGGATGTGCGCACGTTCACCGCGCGGCTGGCCGCGGAGGTCGACCGGTTGTGCGCCGAGGATGCGACGAGCTGGTGGGATGCCACCCGTGCCGCGCTCGCCGAGCAGCCCGCCGCCTCCCCGGCCGCGCGCGGCGCCGGG
This sequence comes from Frankia tisae, assembly GCF_025403405.1. GTDB lineage: Bacteria > Actinomycetota > Actinomycetes > Frankiales > Frankiaceae > Frankia > Frankia tisai. Next base: position 4,766 of record NZ_JANEZT010000434.1, on the reverse strand, counting down.
CCCGCGACCTCGGAGGCGGCCACCGGTGATACGGACGCCGCCACCGGTGATGCCGGTTCGGTGGACGCAGGTTCCCCCGGCGGTGCGGCGAACGCGGCCGGTGCCGCGCCGCGCCAGGCGACCGCCGCCGACCGCGACGGCGCCGGCACCTCCTCCCCTGACGGGCTGTCCCCCGGTGGGTCCGCGACCTCGGCGGCCGTCAGCGAGGCGCGTACCCTTGGCCGGCACCGTCCCCGTGCCGTGCCGCGGACTGGCGCCGGTCCGGTGTCGATTTCTGCGCGGCTGCGCGGCGCCCCGGATACCCCGACGGCGCGCTGGCGGCGCATCTGGGCGGCCACCGAACCGCTACCGCGCAACACCTCCCGCTCCCCCTGGCGCCGCTGAGCGGGTTCGGACGCCGTCGGTGCAGGAGCTAGTACGCTCCTCGCGTCGCCAGGCAGGGCGCGCGGTGGGAACACGGTGGGGCGGTGGGAACACGGTGGGAACGCGGAGGGCGTGATTGTGGCGGACCAGCCGGTGCGGATCGTCGCCCACGACCCGGCGTGGGCCGGCCGGTTCGGCGAGCAGCGCGACCGGCTCATGGCCATCCTGGGGGATCTGCTCGCCGGCGCGGTGGAGCACATCGGCTCCACCGCGGTGGCGGGCCTGCCCGCCAAACCCGTCGTCGACATCCTTGCCCCGGTGCACAGCCTGGATACCGCGCGCGGCGCGCTGCCGGCGCTGGCCGAGGACGGTTGGCTGGATTGGCCGGACGATCCCGCCGGGCACTACCGGCTGTGGTTGCTGCGCCCCCACCCGGCCGCGCGTACTCACCACCTGCACGTGATCGCCCACGGCGACCCGCACGCCGGTGCGCTGCTTGCCTTCCGCGACGCCCTGCGCGCCGATGCGGACCTCCGTGAGCGGTACGCGCAGCTCAAACGACGCGTCGCTGCGGCGCATCGCGACAACCGCAACGCCTACACCAACGCCAAGACAGCCTTCATCGAGCAGGCGCTGCGCGCGGTCGGGGTTGACCCACCGTCACGTGATCTCCTGGCGGAGTAGTCCGTTGCCGGCTACCTGTCTCTTCCACAGGGCTCGGCGGCGGTCAGGAGTTGCTGGAGGTTGTAGGCAGTTCGAACGCCTCGGAGCTGCCCATAACCTCCAGCATTTTCGCCGCGCGGACGATCCAGGAGCAGCACCGGGCGGCGCCCGATGGTCGGGCAGCGCCCCGACGCCGCCCGCCTCGTCGAGGCGATCCTCGCCTCCCGCGCGGGCTCGACGACGCCTCCCGCCCGGATCATGGTCCCCGCTCCGGCCGGATGGCCGGGTGGGGCGCCCATGCTGCCCCCGAGCGTGGCGCGGGTCGCCGCCCGCACGTGACTGTCCGCCGGGGCCGCTGGTCCAGCCGCCCCGGTGCGGCCTTGGGTGATCCGGCCGCCGCGCGTCCGACCGCCCTGGCTCCGGCCCGGTCCACCGAGGGGGTGTGCCGGGTCTCGGCCTGACGGGCCGGCCACCTTGATCTGTGTGCATGCGGTGACAGAACGATAGGAAAGGTGAGCCTGCAGGACTCGCTTGTCCCCCGCCCAGGTCGTTGCCCTTGCCGATGTCGCGGACTGAGCCGCCGCTGGGCGGGGGTCAGGTGGCGCCGGCGGTGCGGGGGGCACGGTCGACCGGGGGCGAGGAGATCAGCAGCAGGATCTCGTGCACCCGGGTGGACAGCAGCCGCGAGGGGCGCACGTCGAGGATGGCGACCATCTCGTCGAGGACACCGCCGGCGGTGGCCGGGTCGTGGTTGACCAGCGTGGTGGCCAGCGCCCCCAGCGCCCAGCCGCGTTCGAGGGTACCCGGGGTGGTGATCGACACGGCGCGGTACCCCGCGGAACGGGCACCGGGCACGGACAGCCGGGCCATCGCGTCGGCGACGACGCAGGCCTCGCGGACGTCGTCGAAGGCGGGCCAGCCCGGATGGCGCAGGCCGCGCACGACCGGGCGGTTGCGCAGGCGGGCCAGCGCGGCGTCGACGCCGGGAGAGTCCCCGGCGGCCGCGGCGAGGGTGACCTCGGCGGCGGCGGCCCAGCCGTGCAGGTAGGGATCTTCGACGGCGGCGGCGCGGGCGGCGGCGGCGCGGGCGGCGTCGAGGCGGCCGTCGGCGAAGGCGATGGCGGCGTCCAGGCTGCGGGAGGTGCCGGTGAGCAGCCGGTCGTCGAGCTGGGCGGCGAACTGCTCGGTGAGGGTGGCGAAGCGCCGCGCGGAGGTGTTCGCGCCGGTGTCGGCGGACAGCACGCCCAGGTAGAACGACAGGTAGCCGGCGACGCGGGTCAGCTCGATGTGCACCGCGGGTGACAGCCGCCGGGCCAGGGCGGCCTGCACGCGGCGCCAGTCGCCGATGATCGGTCCGAGCAGGCTGGTGTGGGGCGTGCTGAGCAGGGTGGTGGCGTAGCGGTAGAGGCGGTCGTCGAACTCGCTCAGTGCCAGCGGGTCGGGGTCGGCGTAGGCGATCTCCCTGGAGATCATCGCTGCGGCGCGGGCGGCGGCGGGCAGGGCGAACCTGTCCGGCGCCTGCGTGCCCGCCAACTCCACCGCGTCCATGCCCTGCATCCCCTCCACCTCCCGGCCGGGCGTGCACGCCGCCCGACTGCTCATCGGGCCAGGGCCCGGGCCCGGGGCGCCACACCCGGGCCGTACCGCGGCCCGGGTGTGCCGGGTGGCGCGGCTGGCGTGCCGCGGCGGCGCGGGCCGCGGGCGGTACCCGGGCCTGTCCGTCGCGTCGCGTGACCGGCGGGTGTCCGTGGCCGGTGCCCGCCGTGGCCGCCCCGACTCGGTGGGGCCGCTGCGGGTGCCGGAGCTGGGCTTCGACCTCGGGCCGTCGGCGTCGCGTGCACGGCGATGGTTCTCCCGGCGGTTGGTCGGACCGGCGGACGATGCGACGGTGGGCACGCTACCGCGCCCCCCGGGGGGTCTGTACAGAGGTTCGACGAACTCCACACCGCCCCCGGGTTGTCCAGAGGGGACATTCCGCCTCTTGTCGGCGGCGGAGGCGGCGTGTAAGGGGGGGCGCGGTGGCCCGACCGGGCCGGGTGCCCAGGCCCGCGGGCCTGGTCAGGGCCGGCGCCGGCGCGGCGGGTCCGGGCGGACGGTGTCGACGGCGGTGACGCTGCTCACCGTGGCGGGCCCGGTTCGGGTCGGCCCGGGCCGGGTGGGCATACCGGTGTCGCCGGGCCGTCCGCATGCCCCCCGGGTGGGGGTCACCCGCCGGTGGCCGCCGCCGGTGGTAGAGGCAGGGGCCGCCGACGCTTTACATACCGCCCGGTCGGTTTAATATGGGATGTATGGGTGATGCGGCGCCGATGGTCCCGGCGACGGCCAAGGGTGAGGCGACCCGCGCCCACCTGCTGCGCACCGCGGCGGTGGTGTTCGCCGAGCAGGGCTACGCCGCGACGACGATGGCACAGCTCATCGATGCCAGCGGGTTGACCAAGGGTGCGTTCTACTTCTACTTCCGGTCCAAGGCCGAGCTGGCGCTCGCCGTGCTCGGCGAGCAGAAGACCCGTTTCCTCGACCGGGTCGTGGCGGCGCTGGCGGGCCGGGAGCGGGCCGTTGACGAGCTGCTCGCGATGGTCCCGGTGATGGTCGAGCTGATCGAGAGCGACCCGGCGGCGTGGAGCGTCACCCGCCTGGCCCGGGAGCTGGCCGGCGAACCGCAGCTCACCGCGCGGGTCCGTGCGTCGATGGCGGCCTGGGTGGCGCTCGTCGCCGGGGTCGTGCGCCGCGCGCAGGCCGAGGGTGACCTGCGCGCCCACGTCGACGCCGACGCCCTCGCCGCGGTGCTCGTCGCCGCGTTCGACGGGTTGAAGTCGCTCACCGACGTCCTCGACGGCCCGCGGGCCTCGGCCCGCTTCGCCGAGCGGGCGGGGGCGCTGGTCGACCTCCTCGACCTGGCGTTGTGCGGCGGCCGTGCCGGCGTGGGCCCGGCGCCGCCCGGGGAACAGACCGATCAGATGGCAGGGAGAGGCTGATGGACCTGCAGGGACAGACCGCTGTGATCACCGGGGCGTCGACGGGCATCGGCGCGGTGTTCGCCCGCGAGCTCGCGGCGCGTGGTGCCGACGTCGTCCTCGTCGCCCGGAGTACCGACCGGTTGCAGAAGGTGGCCGAGGAGATCGCCGCCCGGTACCCGGTGCGCGCCGAGGTGGTCGCCGTCGACCTGTGCGACCCGGGCGCCGTCGACGTCGTCGCCGAGCGGGTCGCCGCGGCCGGCGGCCGGGTGGACCTGCTGGTCAACAACGCCGGTTTCGGCACCCACGGCGACCTGGTCGGGGCCGACCCGGTCCGCCTCGCCGACCAGGTGCGGCTCAACTGTGTCGCCGTGGTCGCGCTGACCGCCCGTTTCCTGCCCGCGATGGTGGCCCGCGGGCAGGGCGCGGTGGTGAACGTGGCCAGTACCGCGGCGTTCCAGCCGCTGCCGCACATGGCCGTCTACGGGGCTTCCAAGGCGTTCGTGCTGTCGTTCAGCGAGGCGCTGTGGGCGGAGGTGCGCCCGGCGGGGGTGCGGGTGCTGGCGCTGTGCCCGGGTGCGACCGAGACGCCGTTCTTCGACGTCGTCGGTACCCGCGACTCCGTCGTCGGCGCGATGCGTACGCCCGAGCAGGTGGTGGCCGCCGCGTTGCGTGCGTTGGACCGGGGGCGGCCGGTCGTCGTCGACGGGCGGCGCAACGCGCTGCTGGCCCGCTCCGGGCGCCTGCTGCCCCGGCGGATGCTGGTGGGGCTCGCCGGCCGTGCCG
>NZ_JANEZT010000433.1 GCF_025403405.1 Frankia tisae | reverse complement strand
GGGTGGGAGGTCGGAATCTTCGGCGCAGGGCCAGCAGGTCGGTGCGGGCCTTCCCGGCGACACCCTCGGGGTTCAGCACGGCGGTGACGACCAGGCCGAGGCCGCCGAGCAGCAGCACGAACTCGTCGGGCAGCCCGAACACCCGGTTCAGGATCGTGAAGCCGAGCCCGCCGCCGACGAGTAGGCCGCCGGTGACCGCGCCGCTGACGCTCGCGATCCCGCCGAGGTAGGCGAACGCGAAAAACATCAGCGACTTGTCGTAGAGGAACTTGTCGGGGGTGACGTTGCCAGTGCGGTAGGCGATGACCGCGCCGCCGACCCCGGCGATGAACGCCGAGACCCCGAACGCCAGCACCTTGACGGCGGCCACGTTGACTCCCGCGGCGGCGGCGGCCCGCTCGTTCGAGCGGATGGCCAGCATCTGGCGCCCGGTCAGCGACCGGCGCAGGTTGGCGACGAGGTAGCCGAGTGCGACCACGACGACCAGGCAGAACACCAGGGTCAGTGGGTTGGGTTGGGTGCCGTCCCCGATCGTGACGCCGAGGACGTGGTGGGTGTCGGTGTCCTGGGAGCGGATGAGCGCCGGTGTCGTCACGGTCGCGCCGTCGAAACCGCCGTTGATCCAGGAGTTGGCGAACACGACCTTGTCGACGGCGACGGCGAAGGCGAGCGTGGCGATCGCGAGGTGCACCCCGCGCACCCGCAGCGCGGGCAGCGCCACGAGCACGCCGGCGACGACCGCGACTGCGGCGCCGGCGAGGATCGGCAGCGGGAACGGCCAGCCGTGGTGCGTCGACAGGCTCGCGACGGTGTAGGCCGACAGGCCGGCGAAGCTGGTCTGGGCCAGCGAGATCTGCCCGATGAAGCCGGTGAGGACGACGATGGACAGGCAGATGACGATGCCGGTCAGCGTGTTCGTCAGCCCGTCGCGCATCGCCGGCGACAGGAAGAACACCCCGGGGATCAGCGCGACGACGGCCAGCCCCGGCCCGCCGTAGCGCAGCGACCAGGGCCGCGCCGTCGGCGAGAACGGCAGCCGGCCGGGCCCCAGCACCCCGCGGGTCGGCAGCGACTGCCCGCGCAGGGCCAGCACCGCGACGATGACGACGAGCGGCACGAGCAGGTCGACCCCGGGCACGGGCAGCCCGCCGGCCTTCGGGAACCAGCTTTCGTTCGCGCCGAGGAAGGTCACCAGCGAGACCTGCATGCCGAGGCCGAAGGCGGCCAGCGTCGTCCACCCGAAGGAGGTGAAGCCGCCGACCAGCGCTGCGGTGACGGCCGGGACGATCAGCGCCGGCATCGTGTTCGGGTCGACGGAGGAGTTCACCGAGGCGACGAAGATGCCGAGCAGCCCGGTGACGACGGTGGACAGCACCCAGGTCGCCGCGGCGAGCCGGTCGGCGGAGAACCCGAGGACCGTGGCGCCCTTCTCGTTCTCGGCGGCGGCCCGCACGGCGAGGCCGAAGCGGCTGCGCTGGAACAGCGCCCACAGCGCCACGGCGAGCACGAGCACCAGGCAGACGACGAACAGCTGCTCCTGGGTGATCTTGAACAGGCCGAGGTCGACCTGCGTCTTGTCGACGAACGGCAGCGGCCCGACGACCTGGGTCGTCGTGGAGAACCGCCGGACGACGACGGCCTGCAGGAACAGCAGCACGCCGACCGAGGCGACCACCTTGGCCAGGACGGGGGCGTGCCGCAGCGGCCGGAACACCGCGACGTGCAGCACCAGGCCGAACAGCGCGCAGAACACCAGGGCGAGCACGAGGGCCGGCCAGAACCCCATCGCGCCGCCGAAGGACACCGAGGTGGGCCAGTGCGGCACCGTGAAGGAGTCGTTACCCGCCCGGTGCACGATGCCCTCGATGGGCGCGAGCGGGTTGGGCAGCGGGGGGAGGAAGAGGTCGCCGCGGGCCCGCAGGTCGGCGTAGACGTAGGCGGCGTACATCGCCACGGCCGCCCCCGCCAGGTTGACCACCCCGGACCCGCGGTAGGTGACGACCACGCCGAGGGCGATCGCCGCGACCAGCGCCCCCAGGGCGAACCCGCCGCCGGAGAAGAAGTTGGCCCGGTAGTCCCCCTTGGCGAGGATCACCGCGAGGATGGCCACCACCACGAGGGCGGGAACGCCCGTGCGTAATCGTGCGGAGGGAGTTCGGGGTCGCTTCATGTGTCCAAGCTCCTGTTCCCGGCGGGCTGGCAGGCCCCGGTCACCGGTGGCGGTGCGCCGCGGCGGTGCGCGGGCGGGCCGGTGGACTCCGCCGGCCCCGCGTGCGGGCCCGCAGGCGCGTCGACGGCCATCCGTGACCGCCGGAACCGACCGCCTCCCGGGACGCCGATCGCGTTCCCGGAGAGGCCGCCGACCACTGCGGCCTGCGAGGTAGGAGCAAGGTATTCGGGCCGCAGATTTCTGTCAACCCGTGAGTAGAAATTAATCTGCGTCACACGGACGCGGACTCGGGTAGCGGCGCTGACGCAGGCGCAGGCGCAGGCGCGCGGACGGGCCCCGCCCGGCTCAGCGCAGGACGAGGGCCACGCAGGTGTCGGCGAACGCCTCCGGCGAGTCGCGCCGGGTGTCGAACCACTTGTACGACCAGCTCGTCATGCCGATGATCGCGTTGGCCACGAGCCTGGGGTCACCCGGTCCGATCACCCCGGCTGCCATCGCGGCCTCGACGGCGAGGATGAACTGGCGTAGGTAGAGGTGCTCCTTGCGGCCGACGTCGGCGAGGTCGGCGTGCTCCAGGCCGGCCCGCTGGTCGAAGAACACGGCGAACAGGGCTGGATCGCGCGTGACGAGCAGCGCCTGGTGGCGGATGAGCGCAGCGAGCCGGTCGCGCGGGTCGGCGAGGTGGGCCAGCGTCTCGACCTCGGTCAGGGCGACCGTGATGGCGCGTTCGAAGACCAGGCGGAGCAGGTCGCTCTTGCGCTTGACGTAGTAGTAGAGGCTGGCCTTGCGCAGGCCCATCGCGGCGGCCACGTCGTCGAGCGAGCCGGCCTCGTACCCGTGGGCCTGGAAGACATCCGCCGCCACCCGCACGATGTTCTCCAGCCGATCGCGGTACTCCTGGCTGGGCTCGAGGTTGCGGGGGCGGCCACGCTTGCGCGGCGAGTCGGACTGAGTCGTGTTCATCGGGATTGCGGCGTGGAGACCCCGCCGTTCACGGCAGGGAGGAAACGCCGCCTCATCTTATTCATCGGTCGATATCCCTTCTGTAGAATGGAGAAATGTCCCGCTACCGGCTTTATCCGCCCGTCGAACAGGCGGCTGCGATGGAAGGCCATTGCGGGCACGCACGGTACGTGTGGAACCTCGCCGTAGAACAGCAGTCCTGGTGGAATCCGCGTTGCGGCCCGGCACCGAGCTACCACGAGCAGTCCCGCCAGTTGACCGAGGCGCGCCGGGAGAATCCGTGGCTGGCCGCGGGTTCGCAGACTGTTCAGCAGCAGGCGTTGCGGGATTTCGCCACGGCCATGGCGAGCTTTTTTCGGGGTTCGCATCGCCGGCCGTCGTGGCGCAAACGTGGCCGGTCGGCGGGTTTCCGGATCGTCGCGGTGAAACCCACCGATGTGCGTGTTCTGAACCTTCGCTGGTCGGCGGGCCACCGGCAGGTGGCGTTCGCGGCCGTGCCCGACCCGATCCCAGGCACTGGCACTGGCACTGGCACTGGCACGATTGTCGGGGTGGATCGGGGCGTGGCCGTGTCGGCCGCGCTGTCGACGGGCGCGTTGCTGCACTGTCCCGGGTTGCGACCAGGGGAACAGGCTCGGCTGCTCCGCCTGCAACGCCGGCTCGCCCGAGCGAAACGCGGATCGAACCGGCGGACCCGCTTGAAAGCGCAGATCGGCCGAGTGAAGGCCCGGGAGGTCGACCGGCGCAAGGACTGGGTCGAGAAGACCAGCACCAGCCTTGCCCGCCGCTACGACCTGATCCGCGTCGAGGATCTGCGGATCGGGCACATGACCCGCTCGGCGCGGGGCACCCTCGCCGAACCGGGGCGGAACATGCGGCAGAAAGCCGGGCTGAACCGGAGCATTCTCTCCCACGGCTGGGGACTGCTCGTCGCCCGGTTGGAACAGAAGGCCCCCGGCCGGGTCGAGAAGATCAACCCCGCGTGGACGTCGCAGACCTGCAACACCTGCGGAACCCGGGATCGCCAGGCGCGCGAGAGCCAAGCCGTCTTCGGTTGCCGGGCCTGCGGGCAGCAGGCGAACGCCGATGTGAACGCGGCACGCAACATCGCCCTGGGGCATCAGTGGGCAACCACGTGGGTGACTGCGCGGGGAGGCGACGCCAACAGGCGGCCTGCGAACCGCGAACCTCAACACTGCACACCTCCTCTCCCGGTGGATGGGTAGATGTTGGAATCCTCCGCGTTCACGCGGAGGAGGATGTCAAGCGTTCCTCCGCAGGGCTCCGCACGCCCGAGACGATATCGACCATCCGACCAGCAGGTAGATTGCCCGTCGGCGAGGTCTAGCTTACGGACCGCTCGCGTCCGGACCAGTAAGGGTTACGCAGCTCACGCTTGAGTACCTTCCCCGCGGCGTTGCGGGGCAGCGCCTCGACCAGGTCGATCGAAGTCGGGCACTTGTAGCCGGCCAGCCGGGCACGGGCGAAGGACACGACGTCGGCGGTCGTCGGGGTCCGGCCCGCCTCGGCGACGACGACGGCCTTGACCGTCTCGCCCCAGCGCTCGCTCGGCACCCCGATCACCGCGACGTCGGCGATGTCGGGATGGGACATCAGAACGTTCTCGACCTCGGCCGGGTAGACGTTCTCCGCCCCGGTTATGATCATGTCCTTGACCCGGTCGTGGATGAACAGGTAGCCGTCGTGGTCGAGATAGCCGGCGTCCCCGGTGCGCAGCCAGCCGTCCTCGAGCAGCGCCGCGGTCTCGCGGGGGTTGTGCCAGTAGCCGGGGGTGTTCTGCGGCGAGAAAATCCAGATCTCGCCGACCTCCCCGGGCTCGGCGTCGGCCCCGGTGTGCGGCGGGACGATGCGCACCCGGGCACCGGGCACCGCTCGCCCCGCCGAGCGTAACCGCC
>NZ_JANEZT010000432.1 GCF_025403405.1 Frankia tisae | reverse complement strand
GTCCCGCCCGCGCCCACCGTCCCGCCCGCGCCCGTCCCGGCGACCTCGAGGGCCCGGCGATGATCCTCCGGCGTCAGCATGGTGACGGTGCCCGCGGTCTCACTCAGCCCGTAGACTTGCACGAAGTCGCAGCGGAACGTCTCGATCGCCCGGACCAGCACGTCCAGCGAGATCGGCGAGGCGCCGTAGGCGATCGTGCGCAACGACGACAGATCCAGCTCGGCGATGCCCGGCACGCCGAGCATCGTGCGCAGCACGGCGGGCACGGCGAACAGGTTCGTCACCCCGTGCTCGGCCACCGCGCGCAGGATCGCGCCGGGGTGGGCTTCGCGCAGCAGCACCGTGTGGCAGCCAGCGTGGAAGCCGCTGAGCGAGTAGCCGCTGCCGGAGATGTGGAACAGCGGCATGGCGACCAGGTTGACGGTGTCGGGCCCGAGCTCGAGCGTCTCCCCGCCCATCCGCAGCAGCGACAGCAGGTTGTGCTCGGTCAGCATCACGCCCTTCGGCAGGCCGGTGGTGCCCGAGGTGTAGAGCTGGATCCGCACGTCGTCGGGCTTCGCACAAACCCCGGGATCGAGCGCGGGCGCGGCGGCGACCCACTCGTCGTAGTCCTGGTGGCGGGCCGAGCCGTCGACCACGATGACCTTCTTGACGCCGGGCAGCTCCGCCTCGACCGCCTCGACGGTCGTCGCGAACGCCGCGCCGACGACGAGGACCCGGGCCTGCGCGTCGGTGATGATCGCGGCGATCTCGGCCGGCGCCAGCCGCCAGCTCACCGCGACGTTCACCGCCCCCAGCTTCGCCCCGCCGAACAGCAGCTCGTAGTACTGCGCGGCGTTGGCGTCGAGGTAGGCGACCCGGTCGCCGGCGCCGACCCCCTCGCCGGCGAGGGCCTGGGCCACCTGGTTGGAGCGGGCGTCGAGCTGGGCGAAGGTGACGGTGCGGCCGTCTGCGGTGAGCGCGGGCTGGCCGCCCCGCTCGGTGCCATGGGTTCGGATCAGGTCGGCGATGGAGCTGATCGGCATGTCATCCCTCGATCCTCGCGGCGGCGACCCGCAGACCGTAGGAGCCCCGCCGTATTATTGTCAACCCACGAGTCGAAGAAACATGCATCCCCAGGGGGCTCCTCGTGATCACTCTTCTCGAATCCGCGACCTGGCACAGCGGCCACGTCGACGGCGTCATCCGGGACATTCGCCGCCCGGTGCCCGACGACGGCCTGCTGAGCGGAGCCATCCTGCGAATGGGCGACCCCGGCGCGGGCCCCGTCGTCGCGATGTCCATCGAGGGCCGGATCTTTCCCCGCAAGGCCCCCGTGCACCTGCACAAGAGCGACAGTTTCCGGATGGCGCTGGGCGAGCCGATCCGGGTGGGCGGCGCCAGCTACGCCCACGGCGAGTTCCGCCTTCAGCGGGCCGACGCCTTCTACGGACCGGAGTACTGGTCCGACGAGGTCGGCACCAACCAGCTCCTGTTGATGGCCGACCGGCGCGGGCTCAAGCCCTACCTGACCGACTCGCAGCTCCAACGGCTCGCCGACACCGCCCTCGCCGACGACGTCAGCCTCGAGGGAGTGGCGATGCTCCCCCGCGACGCCGACGTCCCGCACGCCATCGCCAACAGCTTCGGCGCCGCCCTGCGCCCGAGCCACTTCGACGCCGGCTTCACCGACACGACGGGATGGTCGGTGCTCTCCGACGGCAGCCGCCTGGCCGCCATCGCGCTGGGCCACCGGGAGTCCGGGGTGCTCCTGCTGTGCTGGGACCGGCCACCGGGCGCCGCTGCGCTGCCCGCCTTCCGGCTGGGCGCCGACCTGGTCCGGCTCGTGGTCGAGGGATCCTGCCGGATCGGCGATCCGGAAGCCGACGGCTCGGCGGAGGGCTTCGGCGGGCGGACGGGCGGCGTCGAGCTCGGCCGGCTCGGCTTCCGGCTCCAGCAGGAGGGCACCTGGCACGGGGCGTCGCGTTCCGGTCCGACCGGGTCGAAGGAGCTGTGGATCGTCGCCGACCGGCGGGCGTGGCCGCCGGTCGGCGCGGCCGGACCGGCCGAGGGGCCGTTGGCCGAGGCGGGCGCCGAGGTCTCGGCGCTGGCCTCCCGGCTGGCGGCCGCGGCATGACCGCCGGCGACAACCAGGCCGACGCCGCCGGGACTTCGGCGACGCCGGGGATCTCGGGAGCCGCGGGAGCCGCGGGAGCCGCGGGAGCCGCGGGAGCCGCAACGACCGTCGCAGCCGTCGCAGCCGTGGGGACCGTGGGGGTGATCGGCGCGGGGGTGATGGGCGCGGGGATCGCGCAGGCGGCGGCGATGGCCGGCTGCGCGGTGGTCTGCGTCGACACCAGTGCCACGGCCCGCGAGCGCGCCCGCCGCCAGCTCGTCGAGGGCCGCTTCGGGCTGCGGGCCGCCGTCGAACGCGGGAAGTTGGACGCCGCGGGCGTCGACCGGGTGTCCGCGCGGATCGCCTGGGAGTCCGAGCTGTCGGCCGTCGCCGGCGCGGCGGTGGTCATCGAGGCCGTGCCCGAGGACCTGGCGCTGAAGGTCCGGCTGTTCCGCGCACTCGACCGGGTCGCCGCTGCCGGCGCCGTCCTCGCCACCAACTCCAGCGGCTTCCCGATCGGGGCGCTGGCCGCGGCGACCGACCGGGCCGCCCGGGTCCTCGGCTGGCACTGGTCGTCGCCCGCGCAGATCATGCGCTTCGCCGAGATCGTCGTGACCGAGCACACCGACCCGGACGCCGTCGAGACGGTGACCCGGCTCGCCCGCGGGCTGGGCAAGAACCCGGTCGTCGTGCGCGACGCCCCGATGTCCTGGGGCTACGTCGCCAACCGGGTGTACTGGGCGGCGGTGGCCGAGGCGCGCCGGATCGTCGCCGAGGGGGTCAGCACCGAACGCGACGTCGACCAGCTGCTGGTCGACTGCTTCCGCTGGCCGGTCGGACCGTTCACGATGATCCAGGGTGCCACGGCGGGCTGGACGTAGCCGCCTCACCGGCGGCCGGGCGCACCCCCTGGCCGGCCGCCGGACCCCACGCAGCCCGACCACGATTCCCAGGACGATTCCCCGCCCGATCCCCAGGAGCGCACGATGCCCGGTTTCACCTTTGATCTGTCCGGCCGCGCCGCCGTGGTCACCGGCGCCAGCCGGGGCATCGGCGCGGCGTGCGCACGGGCCCTCGACGCCGCGGGCGCGCGGGTCGCCGTCGTCGCCCGCGGCAGCGCGGGCCTGGCCGCCGTGGCCGACGGGCTCGCCAACAAGCCGGTCACGATCAGCGCCGACCTCACCGTCGAGGCCGACGTCCGGCGGGTGGCCGACCAGGCTCTCGAGGAGCTCGGTGACGTCGACATCCTGGTGAACAACGCCGGGCTCGGCTGGCACCAGCCGCCGGAGGCCATCACCGCGAAGCCGCTGGACCTGCAGCTCGACCTCAACCTGCGCAACGTCATCCTGCTGACCTCGTGGCTCGCGCCGTCCCTGCTGCGGCAGCGGGGATGCGTGGTCACCATGTCGTCGGCGGCGGCCTACGGCGGGGACGTCGAACAGGCCGTCTACGCGGCAACCAAGGGCGGCCTGAACACCCTGACCCAGAACCTGGCCACCGCCTGGGGCGATCGGGGGGTGCGGGTCAACGCCGTCGCGCCCGGCTTCGTCGACACCGACATCTGGCGCCCGTTGGCAGCGGCCCTCGGCGAGGAGGGCTACCAGCGGTTTCGCCGGGCGACGGCGGCCGGCATCCCGCTGCGGCGCTGGGCGAGCGCCGACGAGATCGCGACCGTCGTGCTGTTCCTGTGCTCCGACGCGGCATCCTACCTCACCGGCCAGACGCTCGTCGTCGACGGCGGCGGCGCCCCGCTCCCGAGCCGGCACCTGTCGGCCTGACCCGGGCCACCGGGCGGCCGGGCGGCCGCTCGGCCGTTCGGCCGTTCGCTGTTCGGCCGCTCAGCGCTCAGCCGGCGACGAGGATCGTCGAGCGGTTCGTGCCCGCCATGCCCCCGGTGATCACGGCGCTGCGGGCGGCGTCGACCTGGCGCTCCCCCGCGTCGCCGCGTAACTGCTGCACCGCCTCGATCACGGAGCCGAACCCCTGTGTGGCGCGACCCTCGCTCAGGTTGCCCCCGTGCGTGCACACCGGTACCCGGCCGAACAGCCGCAGCCGCTGCTCGGCGTCGGACCACGACTCGCGCAGCAGCGCCGGGCCCTCCCCCGGCTTGGTGTACAGGGCCTCCAGCCACAGCAGGGCGAGGATCGTGAACCCGTCGTACGGGTAGGCGAGGTCGATGTCGGCGGGGGTCAGGTCGCTGCGGGCGAACAGGTTGCCGACGGCCCGGCGGGCGGCGATCCCGTCCGCCTCGGGCCACAGCAGCCCGTCGTTGCGTGCCGGCAGCGCGCTGCCGAACGCCTCGACGAGCACGGCCGGGTGCGGCAGGTCGCGGGCGCGGCGCTCGGTGGTGACCACGACGGCGAGCGCGCCGTCGATCGGCGCGTCCATGTCGAGCAGGCACATCGGATCGTCGATCATCGGAGCGGCGAGGTAGTCGTCGAGGGTCATCGGGACGCGGAAGACCGCCCGAGGGTTGCGGGCGGCGTTCGTCCGGTTGTTGACGGAGATCCGGGCGAAGTCCTCCCGGGTGCTGCCATGCAGCGCCATGTGCTCGCGCATGACCCGCGCCGCCCACAGCATCGAACCGCCGTGTTCGACCAGCGCATGGTCGAGGCCGGGGTCGAACTCGTGCGCCGGCGCCTGGCGCAGCGGGTCACCGCGGCCGACAACCGAGGTGTTCGCCCACCGGTACTTGCCGTGATAGCACAGCGCGTAGTCGCAGTTGCCGGTGAGCACCGCGTTCGCCGCCGTGGACAGCGCCGTGACCGACGGCGGCTGCGCCGTGTCCCACCAACGGACGTCGGGCAGCCCCAGCGCGTCGACGACGTACCCGGGCCACAGCGTCGGGGAGTCCGTGCCGTAGACGCCGACGACCCCGTCGATCGCGTCCCGCGCGACCCCGCTGTCGAGGACCGCCGCCCGGGCGGCCCGGGCGACGAGGCTGCCCGGCCCCACGCCGCTGTCACGCGCCAGCTCCGACCAGCCGATCCCCACGATCGCGGCCCGTTCCCGCCCACTCATGCCC
>NZ_JANEZT010000431.1 GCF_025403405.1 Frankia tisae | reverse complement strand
GGCCCCGCACGCGGCGGACGTCGTGCACCGCGACGTCACCCCGGCGAACATCCTGCTGGGCACGGACGGCTCGGCTCGGCCGACCGGCTTCGGGGCGGCGGTGCGCAGGACCGGTCAACAGGTCACCGCCGGAGTTCTCGGTGTGCCCGGATTCGTCGCGCCGGAGGTGCCGACTGGGATCCGTGGCATCTGCTCTCGGCCGCCGTGCCGGTCATCACGGCCTTTACGTTGTTCTGGCGCGCCGCGCAGCCCACGGAACATCTCGCGATCGATGCCGATCGGATCTCGATGGAACGCGGGTGGTACCATTTCACCGTTCACTGGAGCCAGAAATAGACACGGCCCGAGTGGCAGCCGGACAACTCGCCGTCACCCTGCTAGTGCAGCCGCTCATCGGTTCCTTTCCGATGCCCGGTGAGGGGATGTGATGTCAGACGGCGCCCGCCTCGTCTCCGGACGGCCCACCAGCGCCGCCACCCCGCCCCGCGAGGAGGAGGTTGTGCATGGGAACAGGTAGGCGCTCTCCCCTGCATCCACCGCCGACGCACAAGCCATCGCCCACGTCGCGACCCGCCTCAGCCACACCGTCAGACGTCACGGAACGTGACAGCAGGACGGGCTGGGCTGGGCTGGGCTGACGGTTTCACGATGCCCGCGGCCCAGCATGACGCCTGGCTCTGGATCGCTGGCGGTAACCGCACGGCGGTCTTCAACAACGCGCGGGACGCCGTCGACGCGCTGGCCGAGATAGCGACCGTCGCCACCGAGGTCACTGGCTGGCTGTACCAGTACGACCGTGACCTGACCGGGTTCGTCGACGGCACGGAGAACCCGTCGAACAGCAGGAACAGGTGATCGGCCGCACCAAGGCGGACAGCGTCGAGCTCGACGAGGGGGTCATGCCCGCCACCTCGCACGTCTCCCGGACGGTCGTCGAGGAGGACGGCGAGGAGCTCAAGATCTTCCGCCGGAACGGCGTAAAGGACATAGCCCGCGTGGCCCTCGCGATCGGCTTCCGGCCGTCCGCGGGCGTCGGCGGCTGGCTGGTGGCCGTGGGTGTGCTGGCGCTGTTCGTGCTGGCGCTGTCCTGGCTGTCGGCGACGATCGGGATCATCGCCGGTTCGCCGGAGGCGGCGAACGGGTTCACCTTCTTCGTCAGCTTCCTGGCATATCCGAGCAGCGCGTTCGTCCCCGTGGACACGATGCCGTCCTGGCTGCGGGGCTTCGCCCGCGACCAGCCGGTGAACACCGTGGTGGAGACGACCCGCGCCGCGCTCACCGGCGGGCCGGTCGGTTCCGTCGCCTGGCACGCGGTGCTGTGGAGCCTCGGCATCATCGCGGCGTCGGTCGTGGCCTCGGGCATGCTGTTCAACCGCCGGAGCTAGCCGCGAGCTAGCCGCGAGCTAGCCGCGCAGTGCTCGGTAGGCGTCGACGGCGGCCGGGTGCAGTGGCAGGGGCTCGGTGTTGATGAGGTTGCCGACGTCGAGGTACTGGGTGCCGCGGGCTTGTTTCGGCACGAGCTGCCCGGCGTGCTCGACCAGCACCCGGACGGTGTTGCGGACCACCCGATCCGGGCAGTCCGCCCCGGCGACCAGCAGGTTCGGGACGCCCACCGTGTGCACGGCGCCCGCCGCCCGGTAGGTGCCGGCGGGCAGGGCGACCTCGTTGTAGTAGCGGCCGTAGCGGCGGCGCAGTTCGGGGACGTAGGCACCGAGCTCCAGCAGCCGGATGCCCCACTCCCGGTCCGCCTGGGCCAGCACCTCCGTCGGGACCCCGCCCGACCAGAGCATGGCGTCGATCATGTCGTCGCGCAGTGCGCCCACGGCGTCCTTGAGAGACAGGTGGCGAGCCTGGCCGAGCGTCACCCCCGCGGTGGCGAACAGGCGCTCACCGAACAGCGCGGCGCCGGAACCGTTCGCGCCCAACGACACGGCCCGGCCGACCAGGTCCGCCACGCCGTGCACGGGGCTGTCCGCCCGCACGACGAGCTGCATGTAGTTCTCGTAGACCCGGCCGAGCGCGTAGAGCTGCACGGCCTGGCCGAAGGCGGGCGAGCCCTTCTGCGCCGCGTCGAGGGCGTCTGCGAGGGCGAGCCCGAGGTCCGCCGTGCCGGCCGAGACGCTGCGGATGTTCTGCACGCTGCCGAGCGTGGGGACCACCTGGGCGTGCAGCAGCGGTCGGAGCAGGTTCGCGAACTCGATGTAGAAGCCGTCGGGCTCCCCGGCCGCGATCGAGACCGTGGGGTCGTCCTGCGAGCAGCCGCCGGCGGCGGCGGTGACGGCCGTGGCCCCGACCGCCAGGGCGCCGAGCAGCACGGCGCGGCGGGAGGCGGTCACTGGGAGGCTCCGCGGATCGGGGCCCGCGCCGGATCATCGCGGCGCCGGGCCAGACGCCGCCGGTATCCGGGCAGCATGACCGTCGGCGTCGTGTCGGTCCGGCCCGGTCGTGTCAGGCCGGGGAGCCCCGAGCCGCGCCCGCCGTCGGCCGGCGTGCCCGCGGGCACGGTGCCCACCGGCGGGGTGGGCCGTTCCCCGGTGGGCAACTCGGCGGAGACGGACAGCCCGTGCGGTGTCACCGTCTCCAGGATGAGCCGCCCGCCGTTGTTGGTCACCAGCCGCTCGGCGATCGCCAGGCCCAGCCCGGACCCGTCGAGATCGTGGTTGCCGCGGTGGAACCGTTCGGTCAGGCGCGGCAGCTCGCCGGGCGCCACGCCGGCGCCGTCGTCGGTCACGGTCACCCGGCCTCGGCCCGAGGGCCAGCGGGCGGTCACCGTCACGGTCACCGTGCTGCCCGGGGCGTACTTGATGGCGTTGTCGATCAGCACGTCGACGATCTGCTCCAGGTCCGTGTCGGCGCATAGCAGCGGGATGGGTTCCGCCGGGACGCGATCGACCAACGTCACGTCGCGGGCGGTGGCGGCGGGCAGCCAGAAGTCGATCCGCTCGAGCACCGTCGCGCTCGCGTCGCAGGCCGACGGGGTCGCGGGATGGGCGGCGAGTTCGGTGGCCGCCGCGTCCGCGACGGCGAGTGCGCGCATGCCGTCGAGCAGGACCTGCAGCCGCCCGGCCTGGGCGACCATGGAGGCGTAGGTGTCGCGCGCCTCGTCGGGCAGCGAGCCGGCCAGCATGTCCATCCGCAACCGCATCGCCATCAGCGGGTTGCGCAGCTGGTGGGAGGTGTCGTCGATGAGCGCCCGCTGGCGGCGCGCCGAGTCGGCGACCGCGTCCGACATGCGATTGAACGAGGCGAGCAGCGTGCGCACCTCCGACGGCCCCTGCTGCGGCGGCACATGCGCCGCGAGCACCCCCTTGCCGACCGCCCGCAGGCCGTGCTCGAGCTGGGTGATGGGCCGCAGCACCCAGCGGACGATCAGTAGGATCACCGTCACCGACAGCGCGGCGACGGCGAGCACACCGAGCAGGACATGCCCCCACACCCGCCCGACGTCCGCCGCGGCCCGGCCCCGGCTCGACACCAGCACCACCGCGCCGCTGACCTCGACGCCGTTGCCCACCGGGCGGGCGAACAGGACCCGCCCGGACGACCAGGGCCGGATGTCGGCCAGGCCGGCCTGGCGCTGGTTGCGCAGCGCCGCGTCGATCGCCTGCGCGACGTCCCCGCCGCCGCCGAGGTCGCCGCGCGAGACGATCGGCCGGCCCGCCGCGTCGACGACGGCCACGGCGTCGCCGTAGAGGTCGGCGTGCGCGTCGATCTCCGGTTCAAGCTGGTCGGAGCCGGTGAGCGCGAGCTCGGCGAACCGGTTGATGTCGGCGGTGCGCCGGCTGACGAACTGGTCGGTGCGCTCCGCGGAGGTGGTGTAGAGCAGCGGGACGGCGAACGCGGCGAGCGCGCCGATACCGGCCACGATGAGCACGATCAGTAGCCGCCGGCGCACCTCAGTCGCCCAGCCGGTAGCCGAAACCGCGAATGTTGTGCAGCGGGCTCGGCCGGCCGAGCTTCTTGCGCAGCTTCGACAGGTGCACGTCGAACGTCCGCGACACCGCCACGTAGGCGTCGCCCCACACCTCGTCGAGCAGCTGCTCGCGGCTGACCGCCGCCCCCGCCTTGCGGGCGAGCACGGCCAGGATCTCGAACTCGATCCGCGTCAGCACGACCTCCTCACCGGCGACCGTCACCAGATGGGTGTCCAGGTCGATGGCGATGTCATTCACCTGGACCCGCCCAACCGGGGTGGCACTGCTGCGCTCGGTGCGGCGCAGAATGGCCTCCATTCTGGCGAGTAGCTCGTCCATCCGTACCGGCTTGATCAGGTAGTCGTCGGCGCCGAGGCGCAGGCCGCGCACGATGTCGCGCTCGTGCGTGCCCATCGCGGTCAGGACAAGGACCGGAGTGGCGGCAAGCCGGCGCAGTCGGCGCAGAACCTCCAGCCCGCTGATGTCCGGCAGCCCGAGGTCAAGAAGCAGCAGGTCAGCGTTGCGATGGCGGAGCAGGGCGTCCGCGCCCCGGGTGACCCATTCGACCGGGTGGCCGCGCGCGTCCAGCACGTCCTTGATCGCGCCGCCGACGCCGTGGTCGTCCTCGACCAGCAACACACGCATTGTCAGCCCCGATCTTCAAGCCCCGATTCGTGAGGTCTCCTCCATCGATACGTGGATCAGCAACGACACCAGCAGGCAGGCCCCCCCGTAGTAGCCCAAGAACGGCTTCTGGACGGCACGTTCGGGCCAGTACGACCCGTTCGGCGGCGAGGCGGGCCCGGCGACAGATCGTTCGGCGATTCGTCGCCGACGACGCTGGACTCGCCCGACACCACCCGCCGGGCACCGAGCGGCGCCACCCCGACCGCCGGTCTGGGTCTCGGCGACCGAGGGCGATCGATGACGGCCGGAGCCTGCCGACGGTGTCGCCGGGACGACCGGCCACCGAGCGATCCACAGAGTCACGCCATGATGTGAGGTGGTCACACATTTCGTCCACCCTGCCCCTAAGCCGGTGATTCGTGTCATCAGCCAGACCCTCCGGCATCGATCCATCCAGCGACCGTGAGCCTGAGGACCCGTCGGGCCCCTCCCCGCGGTCCCCGACCAGGCCGGCGAGGTGCACACCTCGTCCGAGGTCGATCCCGAGCCGGTGACCATCCGCGTCCCCGGCGGTCCGGACCAGTCACCGCC
>NZ_JANEZT010000430.1 GCF_025403405.1 Frankia tisae | reverse complement strand
CGAGCTTGATAAGGTGGCCGAACAGCTGAACGGAAGGCCGCGGCAGACGTTGGGCTGGGCGAAGCCGGTCGAAGTCTTCAACGATTTGCTGGCGAAGCATGCGTCGCTATGACCGCTTGAATCCGCCCCTCAATAATAAGTTCTGTGGTGGCCGGTGGATCCTGGACGTGTCGACGATGTCGATACGCTACCAAGATCCACCATCATAACCACTACTTTCGAAATCAGGCCATCATGCTAGCAAGATGTGCCAGGTGATGCATGGATCAGCCGGCCGCCTCCGGGTCGTCGAAGAAAAGCGCGAAAGCAGGGCCGACTGGGCCGAGCAAGACGCTGGTTGCGAGCACTGTCAGGCTGTAGCCATTTGCCTTAGGGGTTTCACCCTTGGCTGCGCTGGCGCAGGCCTGCTCGGCGACAATTCCGGCAATTTTGCCGTGAGGAACCTTATCGGTTGCCTCGATAACCTTGCCGGCTCCCGAGCAGAAGGTGAGTTTACCACCATCAACGGCTGTCTCCCTAAGTAGGGATGGCTCCGAATCGGCTTCGGGGTTGGGCTGCAGTCGCGGTGTCGGCACTGAGTTATTGGGGTCGAACAACCGAGGTACGACTACCTTGAGCGCGATGTGGCCGGGAGCGTAGAGCACCAGTCCGCCATCGAACTGAAGCTGTAGCACCGTTCCGGGGTGGCCTGCGGTGCCAGAGTCCCAGATGGGAACGTTACCCGGTGCAATGACTACTAGGTTGCCGTCGGTCTGCATCTTCAGGATGGCACCGGGGTGGCCGCCCGTAGAGGTCGAGGCGAAAATGGGCCCGCCGGAGGCTGCGGTAATGAAGTTACCGTCCGCACTCATCCAGCTCACAAAAGCGTTGTTGTCCGACCAGATCGACTCATTGGGACCGAGGCTGTCGCCCGGGTCGAGCTGGAACTGTAGGCTGGAGGCTGATGCCGAGCCGGCGGTTGCCAGGTTTACGCCGAACATACCTACTAGTGCAACCAAGATTGCAACTAGTACGGTAGATCTGTCTCTAGCACGCATTAGTGAATCGTCCCTTTCGGTAGAAGTGGACTATTTATATATAACATATTTGCAAATTATACAAATATATTCTTAAATAGAGAGTAATCCTGACCCTCGGAGTAATCTGCCTCAACCACATCCGGAAGATAAAAGAAACCCTGGAACACGTTGCTGCCGACTGCTACCGAGCACTCACGCTCCTCACTACCGCCTGCAACGGATCAACACAGTGAGTTACCTTGCCGAGGCCCTGCACCGTAGGTCTCCCTCGCGCACCAGTGTCAGCGCGACGGGGGTGGCGAGGGCGATCATCCGTGGGGTCAGGTGCATGCTCTTGCTCCGTGTCTGTCGGCTGGGCAGAGGACCCGCCTCGAATCGTGGGCCCTTCCGGACATCGGAGAACCGGGACCAGCACCCGACCGGGGTGAGGATTCTCCGAGACTGGATCGAGGGGTAGCCCTGTAGCCGCCCAGTCGACGAGAGTGCATCGTGGCCGGGGAGGATGAGCAGCCTTCAGGTAGCCGTGACCCTAAGAGGAGCCGCTGTGCGGGTTGGCATTTGTGACGACGCCCCGATGTGGCGTGAAGCTCTGAGCGACATGCTCGAGCGCGCCGGTGTCACGGTGTGTGTGCAGGCTGCTTCGGCTGGCGAGATGCTCAGCCGCCTGGCGGTTGGCCAACCCGACGTGGTGATCCTGGACCTTCAGCTGGCGCAGAAGGCGCCGGACGGTCTGGCCCTGGCCGAGCAGATACGCGTGAGGTGGCCTCGGGTGGGAATCCTGATTCTCTCCGCCCACCTGGACGCGATGCACATCGTCCAGCTCTTCAAGGACGGGGAGTCCGGTCTTGGGGCATTGTCCAAGGACCGGGTCGACGACGTGGAGATGCTCATCGAGGCGCTTGAGCGGGTGGCCGGCGGCGGCACGGTGGCGGACCAGGCTGTGGTGATGGATGCCTTTCGGCAGAAGACGCGGAGGGCCAGCGCGGTCGAGGAGTTGACTCCTCGCCAGCGGGAAGTGCTGATGCTCCTGGCCGAGGGTCGGTCCAACTACGGAATCGCCCAGCAGCTCAACATCGCAGAAAAGACAGTCGAGGGAACCACCCGGGCCCTCTTTCTCAAGCTGGGCCTGGCCGACGACCGGCTGGGCAATCGTCGGGTGCTCGCCGCCCTGGAGTGGCTACGGGCCAGCTCCGTCCCCCGGGAGCGGCGACTGAGCATCGCGCCACGGCAGTGAGATCCGCACGCTCGTCCCCCGGCCGGGTTCACTGATCAGGACCATCGTCCCGCCCAAGGCCCGGACCCGGTCCTCCATCCCGGCCAGCCCCGATCCTCCGAGCGTGTCGGCGCCTCCGGTGCCGTCGTCGTTCACCTCGACGCGCAACAGGTCACCTTCGCGGTTGACCAGCACTTCAACCACCGTGGCGTTGGCGTGCTTGGACACGTTGGCCAACGCCTCGGAGATCATGAAGTAGACCTCGGCCTCCGTGGTGGCGTCAGGTCGCTCGTCGGGCAGCTGGAGCACCAGCTCCGTCTCCAGGCCTTGCAGCAGAGGTGGAAGCACCGCATCGAGCCCGCCCTCAGTGAGTAGGGGAGGATGGATACCGCGGGCCAGTTGTCGGATTGCCTCGAGGGTTTGATCCACCTCGTCCTTGACTCTCAGTAGAGAGGCGCGGACGTCCTCCTCCCTGACCTGTGAGCGCAGATGTTCGAGCTTCACGCGCAGTGTGACCAGCCTCTGCTGCGCGCCGTCGTGCAGGTTGCGCTCAATACGGCGGCGTTCCACGACACCCGCTTGCGCGAGGCGACGCTGAGAAGCCTCCAGCTCGGCCAGGCGGTCGCGTAAATCGTTCTGCAGCTGTGTCCTGTCGACCGCGAGCTGGGTGGCCGACAGGGCTGAGCGGACCATCTCCTGGTGGGCCACAAGCCTGGGGTCCAGGCTCACGAGCACGTGGGGTAGTCCACCCGCGCCTGGCCCTTCGTCGACAAGCCCGGTTTTCAGGTCCAGGAGGAGTCTCGAGGCGGGGTCGGGTAGCGGGACCGGCCGGTCAGAGGGGTCGAGGTAGAGCCCGTCGTTGGACCCCTGGTGGTAGAGGACCTCGAGCTCGTCGTCCTTCAACGCGCGGCGAAGGGCGTCGCGCATGTCCTGTATATCCGCGGCAACGGAGAGGTCCATGACCAGGTTGGCGATATCGCCGCGGATTCGCTGGCTGCGGTGGACGGAGGCGATCGCGGCACCGGGGATCGCCAGCAAACCCAGGCCCTGGACAAAGACTGTCCAGGCGAGAGCGGTCTCGGTCGACGTCAGTTGCTGCCCGACCGAAGCTCCGCCGGCAATGAGAGCGGCGAGGGACACCCCGATGGCTACCGGTTCCAGGGTGGCGCGATCCGCGCCCGAGGCCGACCGGATCCGCTGCAGGAGGACCTGTACCCCGATAGCAGCGATGCCGAGA
Source organism: Frankia tisae (assembly GCF_025403405.1). Taxonomy (GTDB): domain Bacteria; phylum Actinomycetota; class Actinomycetes; order Frankiales; family Frankiaceae; genus Frankia; species Frankia tisai. The sequence goes on along the minus strand of NZ_JANEZT010000430.1, from coordinate 1,704 downwards.
TCGAGGAAGCCGTACCAGCGCGCGACGGACACACTTACGTCGTGGTTCGGCCAGAGCGTCGGCCACCAGGCCTCGGCGCTGAAGCCAGCCCATTCGGGCTCTGAGATGAACGTGTGCAGGAGGTTGAAGACGATGAAGTCCAGGACCGCCAGACCCATGAAGAACCGGGACATCCTGGTTGGCCGCAGGTCGGACGGATAGCTCACGATAATCACGGCGAGCAGTCCCCAGCAGACCCCGGATGAGTTCCAGCTGATGAAGGGGCCGAGGCCTGCGTCGCCGATGGCAGATAGGTTCGATGGCCAGATCATCCCCGTGGCCACCAGACCCCACCCCGCGAGACGCCCGCGGGAATGGCCGATCAGTCCCACGCCGGTTCCGATCAACCCGATCGAGGTCACGAGGCAGCCGATAGTGGCCAGAGGGAAGAACCTCCAAGCGCCCGCCAGGGACGCGTGGCTGACGACCGCCACGGCAGCCAGGGAGATCAACAGCGTAACGGTCCTGAGGCGGAGGAACGGACGGTCAGCAGACTTCCGCGGGGCCGCCCACAACACTCTTCGAGTCTCCGATCCCAGCAGGCTCAGCAGTACGGCAACAGTATGTTGCCATTCAAACGGGTCTCACTACCCGGCGGGAGTTCAGTGCTGGGTGAGCCGCAGGTCGGTGGCGTGGTGTGCGTCCGAGGCGGACACCGAGTGTCGCGACGTTGCCGAAGCCGAACAGGAATGTCAACCCGACGACGATCCCTACGACCGTGGTCACCAGGCGGACCGAAGCGTCCGGACCCGCCAGATGTGCGGAACGTGTGTTCGAACTAGTGGATGATGTTGTCGGCTCGCCGTTCACCGGACATCATCCCTGGTCGGGAGTCGTGGCGAGACCGGGCGGATACTGATTTCAGGACCCTGAACCAAGATCAGACGGTTCTTATTGCGGTGTGTTAGGTCCAGCGAGGTTCGAGCCCCCCGCGGTCCACCCCGCAGCGTGACGAACCGCCTGACCTGCAGAAACAGGTTGGTTCGCACGTTGTGGACGTGCTCGTGCCCGCCGAAACTGCAGGTCGGCGGGCCGGGCAGGTGGTTCGAGCCTCCTTTGGCTCTGTAGCAGTCGACTCCTGTCGGTAGTCGCCGCGGCTGGGACCGGACCAGCATGCGGGTTGTTCGCGGCCTTTGGTGCGAGAGCCGGCAGGTCCGTGGTCGGGCTCCTGCTTACCAAAGTTCGTCCGCACGGCCCCGGCCTGCGTTGCTGGGCGGTGCAGTCGGCGAATATCGTCCGGATGCTGGGCCTGCGGAGGTTCGTCGCGGACGAGTTGGAGGAGCTGCGACGACGCTGGGACACCTGACGGCCCGGGGCCAGGCTCGATGCCGCGCCGCCGACAGCCCTCCGCCAGGCAGGTGGAGGCGACGGCGGGGCGGCCCAGGGGACGGGCGCGGGGAACCGAGATGACCCATCCGCCGATCGACGTCCGGCGCGAGGGTCACCTGTATCGCCCTCACACGCGGAGACAGGACGAATCGGGCCCAGACGCCCACGGACTGTCGATACCGTGCGGGCGAAATTGGTGCGCGGGCGAGCGGAGCCTGTCAATCCCGGTGAGACATCAGGCGGCTTGGTTCGTGGGTAGCGTCTCCTGGGTCTCGATGATCGCTGGGGGCTGGTTGATCCATGCCTTGGCTGGGAGCGCGGGCGGGGTTGGTCGGC
>NZ_JANEZT010000042.1 GCF_025403405.1 Frankia tisae | reverse complement strand
GGTCGGCGGCGGGCATGGCGTCCTCCGTGCTCACATGGTCGGGTCAGCAGGCACCCTACGGCATCGGAGTATTACCCTACGTATCTACGTGCCGACCGGTTCGACCGGGCCGACCGGGCCGTGTGGTCTGCGGGAACTATCCCGACCGGCATGGCGAAGGCCCCGGTCCAGCCTGGGCGGGCTATCGGCGGATCACTGGTGCGCGTCGGCGTCGAGCACCGTGGGACCGCCCACCTCGATGCCATCGATGACGAACCCGCGAGTGCCGGTCACGACCGGCGGGGCGCCGCCGTCGGCCTGCCACCTGTTGCGCAGGAAGTAATGCCAGGTTGGAGTCTGCGCGGGGGCGGGTCTCTCCCACCGGGCGGCTTCCGCACGACCTCGCTGATAGGTGATTTTGGTAGTCATCCGGAGCTCTGGGTCGGGCTGTCCGCCCACGGCCGGGCCGCCGTTGGTCAGGTATGCCGCATACGACGGTAGCGCCGGCAGCTGGCGGTCGTCGTCCTCTCGACCGGCGACACCGTTCGTCCGATCGGTCCTGCCGACGGGCAGTTGCCTCTCGCGCCGCGGCCCCGTGCCGAGACGCGCCTGCCCCGTCGAGCCGGTGCTGGGCAGACCGGAGGCCAACACGCCGTACCGGCCCCCGCGGCCAGTCGGCGTGTTCATCTCGGCCAGCCCCGGCGCCGCCTGCGGACCGCTGCCTGGACCCGTGACGACCGCCGTCTCACCGGAGTCCTCGCGCAGGCCGAAGCGGTCGTGCAGACGTCGCAGCGGCGCCGGGGCCCACCAGTTGTACTTGCCGGCCAAGGCCATGAACGCCGGCACAAGAATCGCCCGTACGACGGTTACGTCGAGTGTGATCGCAATGGTCAGGCCCACCCCGACAAGTTTGATCATGCTGATGTGGGAGGTGGACAAGGCAACCATGACCACCACAAGGGCAAGCGCCACGCTGGTGATCAGCGGCCCCGTCACTCCCAGCCCGATGGCCACGGATTCCTTGTTGTCACCGGTGCGCTGATATTCCTCGCGGATCCGGGCGAGCAGGAAGATCTCGTAGTCCATACTCAGCCCGAACGCGATGAAGAACATCAGCACCGGACTCGTCATCTCGAGCGTTCCCGAGACCTGGAAGTCCCCGACCAGGCCGTGCAGGTGGCCCTCCTGGAAGACGAAGACGAGCAGACCGATCGTCGCGGCGAGGTTGAGCGTGTTCAGGAACATCGCCTTGAGGGGGAGCAGCACGCTTCCGGTGAACAGGAACAACAGGATGAAGGTGGCGGTCAGCACAATTGCGAAGGCAGGTGGGAGGCTACGCAGGATGGTGCGCGAGGTGTCCAGAAAATGGGGGGCGAGACCACCCATGCGGACATCGAACGGCGCCGGGGTCGCTTTCAGCTCCCGGACCAGGTCCTTCGCCTGCTCGGACACCGGCGAGGTGTCGCCCTGCCAGACCGACAGCCAGGCGCCGCCATGGGTGCCCACGAATCCGGTCGGCGCCTTCGGTACCTCACCGATCCGCTTTCCCTGCGTGAAGCTGCCGGTCACGGTGTCGATGCGGGCAATGCCCGGAAGCGCGGACAACCGAGTCGCATAGTCGCTCAGTTTGGCGGCGTTGACCGGGTCGCGCGCGTCCACCCCTGGCACGACGATGGGAATCTGGCAGGGCAGGCAGACGATGAAATCGTCACGCATCGCGTCGTTCACGATATGGGATTCCGCGGCGGCCGGCAGCACCGTGTCGTCGGCCAGCGCCAGATTGAGGTGTTGAAGCGGCGCGGCGCAGATCAGCAGGACGGCGACGGCCGCGCCACCGTACAGTAGCGGCCGCCGCATGACCCGGCGGGCCAGCGCCGTCCAGCCGCGCCCGGCGGCGGAGACCTCACGCGAGCGATGCCCACCCGCGCGACGGGCACCGGCCGGCTGGCGCCCCCCGCCACCTCGCCACCGGGACAGCGCAGCACGGATATCCCCACGATCGAGCCGGTCCCCCAGGGCCATCAGCGCCGCGGGGAGCACGAGCAGCGCCGCGATCTCCGAGGTCACGACGACGATGATGCCGGCGAAGGCGAACGAGCGAAGGTAGTAGAGCGGGAAGACGAGCGCGGCCGTCAGCGACAGCGCGACGGTCACCCCGGAGAAGAAGACCGTCCGCCCGGCCGTCTCCAGCGTCCGACGTAGCGCCGCGCCCGGGAACAACCCACGGTCCTGCTCCTCCCGGAACCGTCGGAGAATGAACAGACTGTAGTCAACCGCGAGGCCGAAACCCAGCGCAGTGGTCAGGTTCACCGAAAAGACGGAGACGTCGGTGAGTGTCGCGGCCAGCCGCAGCAGCGCCAGGCTTGTCACCACCGACACCACGCCGACCAGCACTGGTAGAAGGGCGGCCGCCACCGTCCCGAAAGCGAAGAGCAGAACGAGGAAGACCAGCGGGGCGGCGGTCATCTCCCCGCGTTCAAGGTCAACCCGACTGCGTTCGGTCACGTCGCGCATGACCGCGGGGGCGCCGCCGAAGCGGACCTGCACGCCCGGCCCCACGTGGGAGTAGCGCTTGTGCAGCGTGCCGAGCCGATCCTGGATGTGATCCTCGGATCCGGTGAGCCGGAACACGATGAGCGCCGAGTGGCCGTCCTTCGCACGCAGCAGCGGATTGCCGGCCTGGGAGCCGTTCAGCCAGTACGACAGGACGGAGGTCACCCCGGACTCTGCCGCCAGCTGCCTGGTGAGCTCGCGGCCGAGATGCAGCGGCGTCGGGCCGTCGATCCCCTCATCCGAGGTGAGCATGACGGCGACGTTCGGCGGTGCGTCGGGAAATTCGGCGTCGAGTAGCTGCTCAGCCTGGGTCGACGCGTCCCCCGGCGCGTAGAAGCCGCCGGTGGCGAGCTGATGGTAGATCCCGGCGTTCCACGGCAGCAGCACCACCACAAGCAGGCAGGCGGCCGCGAGCAGTCGGCCACGGTGCAGCACCGCCACGTCCGCCGCCACCGTGAACAGGGAACGCGGCGGCGCCGGGACGCCGGCCATGGAGGCCACCGAGGCCATAACCCGGCGCGACACTCGTGGTGGGCTGGCGCCACCGGTTCCTGTTTCCGCAGGTAGATGGCCCACCCATTCGTCTTCCTCGTCGCGTTCGCGTGGCAGCGCGGCATACGCCACCCGATCAGTTCGGGATTCGCGTTCCTGCGCCGAATCGGCGAACGACGGCATGACGCTCCCTTCGAGGATCCCCCGCAACGGTGGATCTCCCGGCAGCCCGGTGATCGCACGACGGCGCCGAGATGGCCGCAGGGTCGGACGTGCAGCACGGCGAGGACGTCCCGGGTCGCTACCTCAAAACTAGACCTCCCCGCGGTCGTCGATTCCGAAATACCCCCGTATGGGGGTAGGGAAAAGTGTGGTCGCCGACGTGGCGGCATTCAGTGCCCGGAATCCCGGGCGATGGTCGAGCGGATCGCGTGAGGGGGATCGGCTCCGGCGGCGTACCACTGATGGGAGGGAATGCCGGGGGGCCAATCTCGAAGGTGGTACGGCAATGCCACAGGTTCAGACCTTGGTTGGACAGGTCGACACCGCGGTTCCGCAACTCGTGCCCGCACAGCGCGGCAGCACGATCGCGGCCTCGGTGACACACCGGGCCGACGCCTGGTCGAGAATCTCGTACGTCTGCATGAAGAAGGTACTGAGTCCGATATGCCAGGCTTTCTGGCATCCACTGGTCGAAGGTCTCGAGAACATTCCGACTGATGGTCCTGCCATTATAGCCAGCAACCATCTCTCGGCGCTCGACGCGGCGTTCCTCGCAGTGGCATCCGACCGGCGGATCACCTTCCTGGCGAAGAGCGAGTACTTCACCACGCCGGGCCTGAAAGGCATGGCCGGGAAGATGTTCGTCGCCGCGACCGGCCAGATCTCCGTGGACCGCAATAACCGCCGTAAGGCAACCGCTGCGCTGCAGGCCGGCGCGGGTGTGCTGAGCCGGGGCGGCCTGCTGGCGATCTTTCCGGAGGGGACCCGATCGCCGGACGGTCGGCTGTACCGCGGCAAGCACGGCGTGGCGCGGCTGGCACTGGAGACCGGCGTGCCCGTCATCCCGGTGGGGCTGGTCGGCACCTTCCAGGTCCTACCGATGGACCGGCGGCTACCCCGCTCCGGCCGCGTCCAGATGCGGTTCGGCCAGCCGCTGACCTTCCCGCGCATGACCGACGGACGCACCGCACTGGCGCAGCGGGCGGCAACCGAGCAGATCATGAAGTCCATCCAGGAACTGTCCGGGCAGCGCCAGGCGGACATCTACGCCGAGCGCTTCAAGGCCTCCTTGGGACTTGTCAGCCGATGACCATCCGATGATCGGCTGACAACAGGACGTCCATTCCGCCGCATCTCCCTGGTCGGTGCGGCGGATGGACGAAGCGGGGCCGGTGCGGCGGAGCGGGCCGCACCGGCCCCGCGCATGCCCGCGTGAAACCTCGCGGACGGACGCCGACGCTACGGGTTCCGTCCAGCCACTTCAACGGACCGACGGACGGTCGCCGACGCCGCCGGTCGGCAACCAACACCGGGCAGCCCGGCCCCACGAGCTCGATCCGCCGGGGACCTCCAGGTTCAGCCACAGATGGATGCACCGGGGACGGTCTCGACCGCGGCCGGTCCGGTCCCGACTGTTCGGGCACCATCGGGCCGCGCACGTGAGAGCAGTCCGATTCAGGCGTCGATGCCGGGACCACAGGTCACGCGTCTGTCGGACCGGTCGGCCCGTCGTTCCCAGGTCTGCGGATCCCTCCGGCGCCACCGACGGTCTCGGGACGTCAGGGAGGGCGGCCACGCTGATCAACCTGGCGGCGGCCGGCCGATCGCCGGCTCGTGCCGTTCGGCCCGGTCCGCCGGGCCTGCCATCAGGACTGCCCAGGTGGAGCCGGCAGGCCTGAGGGGACCACGACATCCCGCCCGGCGACAGGCCTGGGCAGACGGCGGTTATTCCGGTCCATGGTCTGGACCGGGGAATCACTGGTTTCGGCGCACCACCGTGGCCCCCGTACCCGGCGCACGACCGTCGACGCATCCTGCGCCGGCGGATCCGGTGGGGCCGGATCCGCCGGTGCAGGATGAGGCGCGACCCCGAGCGGGAGCCAGGCCGACTTCACAGCAATGGTGCCAGGATGCGTGCCGCATCCTGGCGGGCGGCTTCGCCGGACCGGCGGCCCTCCCGGACGGAGCCCGGGAGCGGCCACCGGGTCAGGGAAGCATGCCCAGCTGGCGAGCGGCATGCACAGCGGCGGTCCGGTTACGGACCCCGAGCTTGCGCATGATGCTGCGCAGATACGCCTTCACCGTCTCCGGTGAAACAGTCAGGCGCCGCGCGGTCTCGACATTGGACAGGCCGAGTGCGACCTGCGCCAGTACCTCGAGCTCACGCGGGGTCAGCGCCAACCGGCCGCCGACCTTCGCCTCCTGATCAAGCAGACCGCGCAGCAGCTCCGATACGCCCCCGATCCGGCCACGTAGCAACGGGTCGGACACATGTTCGGTGACCTCCTGAAGCTCCCGGTAGGCCAGCCGCAGACTCTCCTGTGGCTGGCCGGGCGAACGCGGCAGAGGCACGGCGCCCACCGCTCTGGTAGGCGACGCGCGGTGCCCTGGAGGCACCACCGCCGACAGCGGCTCCGTACGCGTGGCGACTGCGCCCAGCTCGCGTTCCATCAGTCGAGCCGTGGCGATGGCCGCATGAATAGCGGCCTCGGTGAACGGCACCTCGGTTCGCATGGCTCCGTACAGCACGGCGACCACCACGCTGTCCATGCAGACCGGCACCGCGAGAATCGCTCCCAACTCACTGCTGTCGATCGTTGGCGCAGTGGAGCGAAGAACTCTTCTCGCTGCAGCCGGGTCGTTGATGACGACCGGGCGGCTATGCCGCACCACCTGCCCGCCGATTCCCGTCCCGGGTGGAACGGAGTGACCGAGCAGTCCGCTCGGCACGGGTCCGTCCACGTTGGTGACGGTCAAACGACCGGAATGTGGTGTGACTATTCCACCGAATGTGAGATGGGCTCCCGATGAAGCGCGCAGCCGGGCGATCGCCCGCGGCAGGACTATCTGCACGCGACTGGGGGCCGACACGTCCACTGTCACGAGCGTCCCCTTCCCCGACCTGTAGAAGACGTTGAGAATCGTAGCATCCGTTTTACGATAAGCACAAATAAGTGCACAAACGGCATGACGCCGAATGTTGTCCGAGAGTCGGTGTAGGTTCGGGCGTAACTGCGTTTGCCGACCCGAACCCGACCTCAGGAGAAGGGCAGACCCAGCTGCGTGGACGGCCCACCACAGACGCGGGCACCCTCGGTCACCGGCTCGCCGGTACGGGGAGCCGGCGCCGCGAACAGGTCGGTGCGTGCCATCGCCCGCAGCCGGGCCAGCCCGGCGAGCAGGTGGAGCTCCGCGACGCTGCGGGGGGAGCTGTCGAGCAGCGCCGGCGACATCACCAGGACCGCCGCCACCTGGGCCCGGGACAGCGCGACGTTGAGCCGGTTACGGGAGAGCAGGAAGTCGAGCCCACGCGGCGACTCGGCGGCGCTGGAGGTCGTCAACGACGTGACTACCACGGCCGCCTCCTGGCCCTGGAACCGGTCCACCGTGCCGACCCGTACACCGGTCAGGCCGGCCGCCTCGAGCGCATGTTCGATCGCTCGGACCTGACGGTTGTACGGGGCGACCACGAGGACATCCGACCCGGCCAGCGGGCGGGAACCCGCACCATCAATGATCATCCGCCCCATCAGGTGCCGGACGATCGCACTCGCCGCGGACACCTCCTCGTCGGAGCGGGTGCCGTTGTCGCGATGGACCACGTCGTGCAGGTACAACCCGGCCGGCACGCCGGCGACGACACGGGTCGCGGCAATCGGGTGGGACCGCAGCAGGCCGCGGTAGGCGAGCGCGGACACCGGCGCGCACACGGCCGGGTGCAGCCGGCGGGTCCGGTCGAGGAAGTAGCCGAGCTCGGGTGGGATCACCTCGGCATCGCCCAGCAGGTGCGACAGCGCGGAGGCGTCCGCGCCCTCGGGGTGGATTCCCGTCACGACCTGCGGTAGCTGCTGCGGATCTCCGAGCAGGACCAGGTTGTGGGCTGCGCCGGCCACCGCGAGGGTGTCGGCGAGCGCGAACTGGCCGGCCTCGTCGACGATCAGGACATCGAACGGCACGGCCGCGAGCGCCGGGTTGGCGAAGGCCCAGGCGGTGTCGCCGACGAGATGACCGTCCGGATGGGCCTGCCGCCATGCTGACAGGGCCCGCAGATCGCGCGGCGTGTCCCAGGGTGGGCGGTGGGCCGGGTCGGCCGGTGCGCCCGAGCGCTGCTTCTTGGCCGCGGCGACCATCGGGCGCCATGGCGGTGCACCGTCGGTGCCCTCGGCCTTGCCGGTGCCGCCGGGATCATCCGGCCCGGCGTGGGCGACGGGCGCGGGGGGGTGGCCGGTAGCGGCGAGCATGGCGTTCTCGATCGCCTTGTGGCTGGTCGAGCAGATTCCCACCGACTTCCCCTGCGCGACCAGATGGTGGATGAGCCGGCCGGCCAGGTACGTCTTGCCGGCTCCTGGCGGTCCCTGCACCGCCAGGTAGGAGCCGTCGAGCGCACTGACCGCCGCCAGCACGGCGGCGACCTGGTCGTCGCCGTGCTCGGCGGGAGCTGGCAGGCCGCCGCGCCGGCCTGCCAGCCTGGGCGGTTCACGACGCAGCAGGTCCGTCGCCGATTCCGCGGGTAGGCGCCCGGGCAGCGCGGCGACGGCCCGGCGGGCAAGTTCACGGACCGCGGTGGGCTTCGGTTCGGGCCGCACGGGCGGGCCGGGCAGCACGGCCGTCGGCAGCGCGGGGCTGACCGCGTCCGGTGCCGCGCTCTCGCGCAGGAGCAGTTCGTGCGGCGCGGCCCGTTCGACGACGGCGTCGGCGGTCGCTGCGACGGCGCCCGGCCGACCCGGGTAGAGCAGCCGCACGGACTCGCCCCGGTCGAAGGAATGCGGGCGGTTCGGGTCGACGCGCGCCTGCAGTAGCCGGCGGCTGCGCCGGCGTCGCCCCGAAGGTTCCTCCCAGTCCTCGATCACGGCCCACCCGGTCGGCACGGCGCAGTCGTCGGCCGACTCGAGGCTCGTCTGGTCGGCGGTCAACGCCGCAAAATAGGTCCACCAGGCTGGTTTGTTCTCTCGCCGGTGATAGCCCACGGCCGCGGCGAGCAGGGCCCGCGCCCGCTCCTCGGCCGACCAGGACGCCGGCTCTGGGTGCAGCCCCGCGACCAGCGCGTCGACGAGGGCATCCGCCTCATCGGCACCGGCCGGCGACGCCGGATCAGAAACGCCGGGAAGATCGGCTCCCACCGCGGCGGGATCCACCGCGGCGCTCTCCCGCAGCGCGACCCCCTCGGCCTGGGCCAACCCGAGTAGCCAGCGGTGCAGTCGGTGGGTCGACACACAGTCGACCCGGTTGTATTCGGCGATCTCGGCAAGTATCCGATCGGCCTCGGCCGGCTCCCCCGCGTCCCGGTGCGCCAGGAAGGACTCGTACGCCACGATGCTGTCGGCGGCGTTCTTCACCGCCGCCTGCCGCGCGCCCGGGAAGAACAGGGGCTCGAGATACTTGATCGAATAGGACGGCTGGGAGATCCGCAGGCTGCGCCGGACCACCGCGTAGAGATCGATCAACCGGTTGCCGGCGAGCAGCTCGTCGATCTGCCGTTCCCTCGTGCCGTGCCGAGCCGCGAGCCGCCGCAGCGCGTTGAGCTCGTAGGGGGCGTAGTGGTAGACGTGGGCGCCGGGATGCTCGCGCAACCGCGCCACGGCCCAGTCGACGAAGGACTCGAACGCCAGCCGCTCGCCGGGGCGGTCGTGCGCCCAGAACGCCCGGAAGACCTCCGCCGGGGCCTCGCCCACGGCCCGCCCGCCCGCGGGCTCGGCCAGCGTGACGGCCCCGAAGAGGTACTCCAGGCCGGCGGCGTCCAACGCGTACGGATCGCCTTCCATGTCGAAGTAGATGTCGGCCGGGTCCGCCACGGGCAGCGACGCGAGGCCCGCGGAATCGACCATCCGCGCGGTCACCGTTCCCAGCGGGTCGTCCGCGCTGCGGGTCGCATCCTGCGCCGCCTGCAGTTCGGCCTGCAGTCGCAGCCCGGCGAACGCGGCAGCGGACATCGCCGCCGGCCGTTGCTCGTCGCGCGCGGCAGCGAGCTCCTCCACAGACGTGATATCCACGCCGCGCAGCACCCGACGCTGTTCGGTTCGCAGCCCCGCGACCAGGGACAGATCGCGGGCCGCCGCCCGGCCCGCGCTGCAGTGCTCGGCGAAGGCGCAGCTTGCGCACTCCGGACGGGGCGGCGCCCACGACGGGTCGGGAACAGCCGCCGGCGCAGCCAGCCGGGCCTCGAGGCGACCACGAGCATGGCGGACCATCGGCGCAACATCATCGACCCGGAACGAACGCACCACGGCGACGGCGGAGCCCGGCTCCGGCGGGGCGCCGGTGGCTGTCATGCCGGCTCCACGCGCGGGATGCAGCAGGTGCATCATCCGCGGCACTGCCACGCCGACCGACGGTAGCGCCGCCGCGTACGCGGCGAGCTGCAGCACCGCCCCCGGCCGGGCCTGCCGGGCAAGCTTGGCATCGTAGGGCTCGTAGTGACCCGGCGCGGCGGGCCCACTGTGCGCGCCGGTCCTCGGGTCGAGATGCGCCGCGATCAGGAAGTCCGGACGGCCCTGGAAGGAGCCGTCGAACAGCACGCCCTGGTAGACCACCGGCGTACCCGCGGCGAGCGCGCGACGCGTCCGCTCGCTGGCTTCGGCGAGAGCGTCGAGGGTCGCCGCCGGACGAGGGATCTCCACCACCCCGCCGGCACCGAAACACCGCCGCAGATGCGCCAGCAGACGCCTTTCGTGGGCCTCTCCATGGCGGACCGCGGTCGGGTCCGGGGCGCTGATCCGCAGCCGTCCAGGCAGCCCTCCCGCCGCGCCCTCGGGCACGGCCCGGGCGGCGGTGGCGCCGGTGGCAAGCGCGTGGGTGAGCCCGACGCGGTGCCCGCACTCGACGTCGTCCACGAGATCGCCCGCGGAGACGACCCAGTGGTCGTCGAACCTCTGCACGTCACCACCCTGTCCGGATCATCCGACCGGTCCGGTTGCACATTGTCCCGCGCCCCCGCGCCGGGATTCGACCGGGTCCGGATCACCGGCGCGCCGGCGTGAACGCCTCCGGGTAACCGGTGTCACCCTGGTCGACGAGCTTGACGCGACCCGTCCGTTCGGGCCACCTCGATCAGGTGCACCGGGTCCACGCGGGTGGGCGGAGAGGGAGCGAACGCTTGCGTGACAATCGTCACATCAAGAAGCTGGCGTCGCCCACCCCGAAGGCAAGCCGCCACGCAACGTATGGATCCGATCCGAGACCACGAAAACGTGAACAACGTGACGGAAACTTAAACAATGTGATTGAAAAGCTCACGCTTGCCGGCTCGAATCTCCTGGAATGCCGTCGCCGTCACAATTTCCCGCGGCGTTCCCGCCGCTCTGGGCACACGACCAGACCCCGCCGTCACGAGCCGGTACTACGATTAGGGCGTAAAGAAGATCATGCAGTGGGGCGGGTGGCCGCCGCCGATCCTCGCGGTCCGACCTGGCGATGCGAGGCCCCCGCCGCGCGCGGCCAGACGACACCGCCTGGCGACGGGGGGCGTTGAGCCCCGGGAGGACGCACCATGGCAGCTTCCCGGCCGGACCGGTCGGCACAGGTTTTCCCACCCGCCCGTGAGCCCGCGGCATCTACGGATGTCGTGCTCGCCGATGGAGGCTCGGTCACGGTGCGGCCGCTGCGCCCCGCGGACACCGGCCGGCTGAGCGCCTTCCAGCTGCGCCTTCGCGAGGCGAATCCGCATGACCCGGATCTGGCCAGCGCCACGGCGGATCCTGCACTGGTCGCCGAGCGGGTCATCTCGCCCGACAGCCGGACATCCGCGGTGCTCGGTGCCCTCGTCGGCGATGAAGTCGTCGGGATGGTCGAGTACAGCAAGATCGGCAGTGGCGACGACGCGCGGTTCGGGATCCTGGTCGAGAACGCGCATCAGGGGCGAGGACTCGGCACGCTGCTCATCGACACGCTCATCGACACCGCCGGGGCAGGTGGGGTGCGCCGCCTGGTCACGGACGTGCCAGCGAGCAGCCGGCGGGTTCTGGAGGTTCTGCGTTCGGTCGGTTTCGACCTCACGCCCGCGGACGGCAACCAGATCCGCGTGAGCTACCCGGTGGAACCGGGGGACGACTCCCCGAGCGGTACCCCGGCGCGGCGGGGACGGGTCGGCGGCAGCCCGGACCATCCGAACGGATCCCGCAGCATCGACCGGCTGCTGCACCCCCGGGCGGTCGCCGTGATCGGGGCGAGCCGCGAGCCCGGAACGGTCGGCCATGAGGTCTTCCGCCGGCTGCTCCGCAGCGGGTTCACCGGAGCGGTGTATCCCGTCAACGCCGCGGCCACCCATGTCGCCTCGGTCTATGCCTACCGGGATCTGCGCGAGGTGCCCGCCGAGATCGATCTTGCCGTCGTGGCGGTGCCCGCGCAGCGGGTGACCGACGTTCTGCGGGCCTGCGCGCGGAAGCGGGTTCGCGGTGTCATCGTCGTGTCGGCCGGCTTCGCGGACGGCGGGGACGAGGGCCGCGCCCTGCTTGCCGATGCCATCCGGATCGCCCGCGACGGCGGCATGCGCCTGATCGGCCCGAATGCGATGGGCGTCATCAACACCGCGCCGACCACCCGGCTGCATGCCACCTTCGCCGTCGGGGATCCTCCGGCCGGCCGAGTCGGAGTGTTCACCCAGTCCGGCGCGTTGGCCGGCACGTTCCTCACCGACGCGGCCCGGCGCGCTGTGGGACTGTCCACCTTCGTCTCGGCCGGAGACCGATCCGACGTCTCGACGAACGATCTCCTGGAGTACTGGCAGACTGATCCACGGACTGACGTGATCATGCTTCACCTGCAGAGCTTCGGCAATCCGAGGCGCTTCGCGCGGATCGCTCGCCAACTCGGTCGGCACAAGCCCGTCGTGGCGTTGAAGAGCGGCCAGGAGTCCGCGGACTCCGGCGTGGACGCGTTGTTCACCAGCGCCGGAGTGGTCCGCGCCGACACCCTGAACCAGCTCTTCGACGCCGTGCAGCTGCTGACCCATCAGCCGCTGCCCGCCGGGCGACGCGTCGGCATCGTGGGAACAAGCAGCGCGCTCGCGGCGCTCGCCACCGACGCCTGCCGTACCTACGGGCTCGAGGTCCCCCCGCTGTCCGACGAGACCTGCTCGGGTCTCGCCGATCTCCTCGGCCACCGGTACTCCACCAACCCGGTCGATCTCGGCCCGCTGGCCGATCCCGAACGCTTCGACGCCGCGCTACGCCTGGTCGCGACCTCGGGCGACGTCGACGCGATCATCGCGCTTGTCACCCCGCACGCCCAGGTCGACCGGCTCGGAGCCGCGGTGCGGGAGGTCGCCGCCGACAGCGGCCTGCCGGTGCTCGCCTCCTATCTCGGGCAGGACGGCATGCCCGCCGCGCTGGCGGTGGCGAACGCGGCCGGCTCCGCTGGCCGAGGTTCGGTGCCGTCCTACTCCTCACCGGAATCGGCGGCACTGGCGCTGTCCCGCGCCGCCGACCACGCCGCCTGGCGTGCACGGGATCACGGCCGGGTGCAGACGCTGGATCACATCGACCTGGACGGCGCCCGAGCGGAGATCGCGCGCCATCCGAAGAACGGCAGCTGGCTGCCGGAACCGGCCGTGGCCACGTTGCTGGCCGGAGTGGGGTTGCGGACGTGGCCCAGTGCTCGCGTCACCGACGAGCCACAGGCGCAGGCCGCGGCGGCGGCGCTCGGCTGGCCGGTAGCCCTCAAGATCGCCGACGAACGCTTCCGTAGCAGGCTCGACGTCGGAGCGGTCCAACTCGGTCTGGGTGACCCGGAGGAGCTCTCCGGTGCGTGGGAGGCGGTGCGTGCCGCCGTCGGTCCCGGCGACATGCTCGTGCAACCGATGGCTCCGGCCGGGGTGTCCACCGTCGTGAGGTTGCGGCAGGATCCGACCGTCGGCCCGCTGCTCTCGCTGCGGCTGGGCGGCGCCGTCGCGGACCTGCTCGTCGATCCGCTGGCCCGCACCCTGCCGCTGACGGACCGCGACGCCGAGGAGCTGATCCACCAGATCCGTGGCAGCGTGCTGCTGGTCGGAGGGTCGGGCGCGCCCGCCGCCGACACCGAAGCGCTGGCCGATCTCCTGCACCGGGTCGCCCGGATCGCGGAGGAGCTGCCGGCCATCGGCGAGATCCTGCTCGACCCCGTGCTCGTCGGCCGTCGTGGCGTGGTGCTGCTGCACGCGGGGATCCGTCTGCTACCGCCCGAGGCCGAGTCACGCACACTCCTGCAAGCGTTTACCGCCAGCACCTGAGGGCCCGGTACGGTCGACGCATGACCGCACGACAGAGGATCGCGTTCCAGGGCGAGCGGGGAGCCAACTCGCACATCGCATGCCGGGATGTCTACCCGGACTACGACGCGGTCCCCTACCAGACCTTCGACGAGTGCTTCGAAGCGCTGGAGGACGGTGCGGTGGACCTCGCGATGATTCCGGTCGAGAACTCCACCGCCGGTCGGGTCGCCGACATCCACCACCTGCTGCCCAGGCCGGCGGTGCGCATCATTGGCGAGTACTTTCTTCCCGTCCGCCATCAGCTGCTCGGGATACCCGGCGCGGCTCTCGACGACGTGAAGACGGTGCACAGTCACCCGCAGGCACTCGCCCAGTGTCGCGAGGCGCTGCGCGGGCTGGGGCTCGTCGCCGTCGCCGCCGCCGACACCGCGGGCGCCGCGCGGGAAATCAGCGAGGCGGGCGATCCCTCCCGGGCGGCGATCGCCTCCCGGCTCGCGGCCGAGTCGTACGGACTCGAGATCCTGCGTGCGGACCTGGAGGACGAGGAGCACAACACGACGCGCTTCCTCATCCTCTCCAGCGAGAACCTGCGTGCCGCGTCCGGAATCGGACCGATCGTGACCACGTTCGTCTTCAAGGTGCACAACCGTCCGGCCGCGCTGTACAAGGCGCTCGGCGGGTTTGCCACCAACGGCGTCAACATGACGAAGCTGGAAAGTTACATGGTCGGCGGAGAATTTGTGGCCACTCAGTTTCTCGCCGACATCGAGGGAAGTCCCGAGGACGCCGCCGTCGCCCGTGCGTTCGAGGAACTTTCGTTCTACGCGGACCACCGCATTCTCGGGGTCTACCGGGCGAGCCGATACCGGGAACGCGAACACATCGGCGCGCGCACCGGACCCTAGATTCCGTCAGGAGTTTCAGTTGATCTCACCGGTCCGCCTCGGGACCATCCATCCTTCCACCCAGGCGCGGCCGGGACCGCCGAAGGATACCCCGCCCAAACCCGCGCCGCCGCCGATGCCGAGCTGGCGCCGGATTCTCCTGCCGCTCGGCATCATCATCACCCTCCTGCTGCTGTTCGGGCCGAGCCTCTTCGCCGCCCGGCCGGCGACCCTGAAGTACTCGGAGTTCCTCGATCGAGTGAACGCGGCCGCGGTCCGGTCGGTCTCCGTGAACGATCACGGCGCGATCGACGGCACCCTGAAGACCGGCGGGGACTTCACCACCCAGATTCCGACCGCTCTCAACACGGACGATCTCGAGGGCCGGTTGCGGGCAAAGGGTGTGCAGATCACCGGGACGCGGACCGGGACCTCGTTCGGGTCGGTCGTTCTGAGCTTCCTGCCGCTGATCTTCCTGATCGGCTTCTTCGTCTGGTCGGGCCGGCAGGCACGCCGGCTCGGTGGCGCCGGCGGCATCGGTGGCCTCGGTATGTTCGGGCGATCCAAGGCAAAGATCACCGAGACGGAAAGGCCGACGACCCGATTTTCCGACGTCGCCGGTTACGAAGGAGCGAAGCAGGAGATCGCCGAGGTCGTCGACTTCCTCCGCAATCCCGAGCACTACAGCCGCGTCGGCGCGCACGGACCGCGTGGGGTACTGATGGTCGGCCCGCCCGGCACCGGGAAGACCCTGCTGGCCAGGGCCGTCGCGGGAGAGGCGGAAGTGCCGTTTCTGTCGATCACCGGCTCCGGGTTCGTCGAGATGTTCGTCGGCGTGGGGGCCTCCCGGGTTCGTGACCTGTTCGCCGAGGCCCGCAAGCGCGCCCCCTCGATTGTGTTCATCGACGAGATCGACGCGATCGGCGGTCGGCGGGGCGGCAACGCCATCGGCGGCAACGACGAACGGGAGCAGACCCTCAACCAGCTGCTGGCGGAGATGGACGGTTTCGAGCAGGATTCGGGTGTCGTGGTGCTGGCCGCGACGAACCGACCGGAAACCCTCGACGCCGCGCTGCTGCGCCCCGGCCGCTTCGACCGTCAGGTGACGGTTCCGCTGCCCACCCAGGCCGAACGCCTGGCGATTCTTGGCGTGCACGCCCGCGGCAAGTCTCTCGCCGCCGGCACCGACCTCAACCGCATCGCCCGCGGTACCCCGGGATTTTCCGGAGCGGACCTGGCGAGCCTCGTCAACGAGGCGGCCATCCATGCCGTGCGGGAGGGCCGGCAGGTCGTCACCGCCGAAGACCTGGAGGCGGCTCGGGACCGCATCCTGCTCGGCCGCCGCGACGGTTCGAACGCGCTGCTACCCGACGAGAAGCAGTCCGTGGCCGTGCACGAGTCCGGCCACGCTCTGGTCGCGGCGCTGTGCGAGCACGCGGACCCGGTGGCGAAGGTGACGATCCTGCCCGCCGGAATGTCACTTGGGGTGACCGAGCAACTGCCCGAGGCTGAGCGGCATCTCTACTCGGAGGGCTATCTCCTCGACAGCCTCGCCGTCCGGTTGGGGGGTCGCGCGGCCGAGCTGGTCGTGTTCGGGCACGGCTCCACGGGCGCGTCGTCGGACCTGGCGGGCGCGACGCAGCTCGCCACCCGGATGGTGCGCGAATTCGGCCTGTCCAGCGCCGTCGGACCGGTCGGATACGGCAGTCAGAATCCGCAGTACCTCGGCGGGGAGGAACTGGTGAGCCGGCCGTACTCGGAGCAGACTCAGCGCCTGATCGACTCCGAGGTCGCCCGTCTCCTCCGCGAGGCCGAAGTCCGAGCGGTCGACCTGTTGTCCACCCACCGCGATGCCCTCGACGCGCTGAGCGCTCTGCTCCTCGAGCGGGAGACCATCGACGGCTCGGCGGTGGAGGCCGCCCTGCGTCGGCCGACCGCGGACGCACGAGGGTGAACGCATGCGGCTCGCGGAGCGGCCTGCCGGGTAGGGAATCCCGAAGGTGACTGCGCCGCCCCGGCCAGGCCCCGGGCTCCGGGTCCGGCTGCCGCAGGTCGCCCCGTCGATGCGGGAGTTCCTCGCGACCGAGGCCGGCGGCGCCGTTCTCCTCCTGCTCGCCGCGGTCGCCGCCCTCATCTGGGCGAACTCGCCATGGTCGGGCGGCTACGACAGATTCTGGAGCACCACGGCGGAACTTCGTCTCGGTGACGCCGGGTTCGACATGACGTTGCACCACTGGGTGAACGACGGCGCCATGGCAATCTTCTTTGCCGTCGTGGGTCTGGAGATCAGTCGCGAGTTCACCACGGGCGAGCTACGCGACCGGCGCACGATCGCCGTACCCGCTCTCGGCGCGATCGGTGGGCTGACACTACCGGCGGCAATCTATTTCGCCTGTAACCGATCCGGGCCGGAATCGAGCGGCTGGGGCATTCCGATGTCCACCGACACGGCGTTCGTCATCGGGATCCTCGCCCTGTTCGGCCCCCGGTGCCCGGACCGACTGCGGCTGTTCCTGCTCACCCTCGCGATCGTGGACGATATCGGGGCGATCACCGTGGTGGGAATCTTCTACACGGATCACGTGAATCTGGTCGGTCTAGCCGTCGCGGGCGCGACGGTGCTGGTCATCCTCGCCCTGCGATGGCTACGGGTGTGGCAGCTCCCCCCGTACGTCCTCGCATCGCTTGTGCTCTGGGGCGCGATCCACGTCTCCGGTGTTCATGCGACACTGGCGGGAGTTCTCGTAGGTCTGCTGGTTCCCGCCGTCCCGCCCCGGCCGGACCAGGTCGAGGAGGTGCCGGTCTACGTCCGGGCCCTCCAGGAGGACTCGAACGCCACCCGGGTCGGCCTCACGGTGGCGGCAGCGAAGGCAACGGTGCCCGCAAACGACCGGTTGCAGCGTGTACTGCACCCCGTCAGCGCGTTCGTCGTCGTTCCCGTGTTCGGTCTGGCGAATGCAGGCGTTCACCTCGACAGCTCGGCCCTGCGCACGGCTTCGACATCATCGGTCACGCTCGGTGTGGCGGCGTCCCTGATCATCGGCAACGCCTGCGGAATCACCGCGGCCAGCCTGATCGCAATCCGGACGGGTCTCGGTCAGCTGCCGGGGCGAGTGCGGTACGGACATCTGCTCGGCGCGGCCACCCTGGCGGGGATCGGCTTCACCATCTCGTTGTTCATCACGGAACTGGCCTTCACCGACGAGTCCCTGCGGGACCAGGCCAAGATCGGCATTCTCGCCGGCTCGCTCGTGGCCGCCCTCGCCGGAACCGTCATCCTCCGGGTACTCGGCGAGCGGATGCCGCTGTGCTCGCCGCTCACCGATGAACCGGTGCCTCACCTACCCCCGCGACCATGGCGCGCGCCGGTTCCGGCGAAGTGACAGACTCGCCGCCTTGCGCAGGGGGGCGATCTCTGTACGCCCCCGGTAGGGTTCGCCGTTGATGAAGATCGTTGGCGTGCCGCGCACCCCCTGCTCGATCCCACGCGCATAGTCAGCCTCCACGGCATCCCCGAAGGGCTGCGCCGCGTCCCCGATGACCAGATCTCCGTCGAGGCCGAGTGAGGCCGCGTAGGCGTGCAGAAACCTGTCGGCAAGCCGGACCTGGCGGGCGAAGAGAAGGTCGTGCATCTCCCAGAACCCACCCTGCACCCCGGCGGCCTCCGCGGCCAGCGCGGCGGTGAGGGCGTAGGGATGGATGTCGAAGACGGGGAAGTGCCGGAAGACGAGCCGAACCTGCCCGTCCGACGTCCCGGCGAACTCGTGCAGGACGGGTGCCGCGCGCGCGCAGTAGGGACACTGGAAGTCGGCGTACTCCACGACCACGATCGGAGCGTCCACGGGCCCGCGGGAATGCCGGAACGGATCGATCGACACTGCGGCCGGTACGACGCCGGCCGGTACAGCGCGCCCGACCCGGACGGCGGGAGACCACGGCCGGCTGCGCCCGCCGGCTTCTCCGAGCGAACAGGCGTCCTCCATGGGTTCAATTATCACCGCCCCGTCACGGAAGGCGGTGCCAGGCCAGGAACCGGGCACCGAAGTACGTGTCGCGGGCCACCTTCGCCTGTGGGCCCCTGCTCGACACGGCGGAGCGGACGCGTCGGCGGGAAGCATCCGCACGGGCGGAGCCCCTCGGCCCGCCGCGACGATCGTCACCCTCGACCTGGACGTCGGATGGCGTGAGAAGCTGAAGGCACTGGCCGGGTACCGGGATTCCGTGAAAGTAGGCCAACCCGTTTCTGGACGGACGAGATGAGCGGCAGGCCGGGTGCGTCTTCTCGGCCGGTCACCGGGACCTGCGGCATATCTCGAAGCAGACATCGTTCTTCCGAGCTGCCACCGCCAGGCGACAATACTCCCATGATTCTCTGGAGAAACCCGGCGAGCGTCATCCTCACCGCCGCCGCAACGTTCACCGCCTGCGGCTCGACGCCGGCAGCCGAACCAGCGCCGCCGTGCTCGCTGCTCACGCCGAGCGAGATCTCCGCTGCCATCAGCGCGCCAGTGCGCCCGGGTACGGCGTCGCCTGCCGAAGGAGACGGCGGCAAGACCGTCCTCTGCTTCTTCCGCTCGCCGAAAGGATTTGTGACCGTCGCCGTCCGCTCGGCCGAGGCAGCATACCGAGCCTCCGCGGTGGTGCCCGGCTACCGCCCTCGACTGTCTCTCCACGGTCCCGGATACGTCGGCTATACCTACACGAGCCCGTACGACGTCCAGGAGTCCTTTCTCCTGAAGGGCCAAAACTACGTGCATATCATCATCGGTGCGGGCGCCGGGCCCGAAGCCATTCGCAGCCTCAGCACCCGGGCCATCAGCAGGATCGGATCGAAAGCATAAGCGGGCCGCCCGGAAGGCGAGCAACCCGCGTATGGTGAACAATCGGAGACATGGCCGACACTGGAGCTGACCATCGACTCGGGGACGGTCCGCCGGACCGCGGGGGGCGTCCACTGGATCTCAACGCCGATCTCGGTGAGGGCTTCGGCGTCTGGCGGCTCACCGACGACGAGGCGCTCCTCGGCCTGGTGACCAGCGCCAACGTGGCCTGCGGCTTTCACGCCGGGGATCCGGCGACCATGCGGCGGACCTGCGAGCACGCCGTCCGCCTCGGGGTGCGCATCGGCGCCCAGGTCAGCTATCGGGACCTGGCCGGCTTCGGCCGGCGGCGCATCGACATGGATCCGGATGACCTGCGTGACGATGTCACCTACCAGCTCGGCGCGCTCGACGCCTTCGCCCGGGTCGCCGGCGATCGGGTGCGTTACGTCAAACCGCACGGGGCGCTCTACAACACGATCGTCACCGACGCCGAACAGGCGCAGGCGGTGGTCGAGGCGGTCCGCGGCTACGACGCGACACTGCCGGTTCTCGGCCTACCGGGCTCGGTCTGGTTGCGACAGGCGGCCGCCGCAGGTCTCACGACGGTCGGTGAGGCGTTCGCGGATCGCGCCTACACGCCCGCGGGCACGCTCGTCTCCCGCCGTCGCCCCGGTGCCGTGCTGGACGATCCGGATGCCGTGGTCGCCCGAGGCGTACGGATGGCCACGCAGGGAACCGTGCTCAGCGAACAGGGCACACCGGTGCGGATCCTCGCCCGGTCCCTGTGCGTCCACGGCGACACTCCCGGAGCCGTCGAGGTGGTCAGGCGGCTGCGCCATGCCCTGCAGACCGCCGGTGTCGCGCTGTCGCCGTTCTGCTGAAGGGAGCGTGATGCGCATCCTGCCCTGCGGGGGCGAAGCACTGCTCGTCGAGGTCTCGAACCTGCAAGAAGTCGAAGATCTATACGGGCGGCTGCGGCGGGACACTCCGCCGGGCGTCACCGACCTGGTACCGGCGGCGCGGACCATCCTCGTCGCGTTCGATCCGGCAGCCACCGGCTCGGCCCGGCTCCGGGCCCTGCTGCAGGAAGCCACCACCGGCTCCGAACCCACCGCCGACCCGGTCATCACCGCGGCGAAGGTTGCACCACCGACCGTGATCATTCCCGTGCGTTACGACGGGCCCGACCTGGATGACCTCGCGCGGCTCACCGGGCTCACCCCGGCGCAGATCATCCAACGGCACCTGCGCGGTCGGCACCGGGTCGCGTTCTGCGGCTTCGCGCCGGGTTTCGCCTACATCTCCGGCCTGGATCCGAGCCTGCGTGTTCCCCGCCGGGACAGCCCCCGCACGCGGGTGCCGGCAGGCGCCATCGCGGTCGCCGACGAGTTCACCGGCGTGTACCCCCGGGCGTCGCCCGGCGGGTGGCATCTGATCGGCCGGACGGACCTGACCGTCTTCGACCTCACGCGCGATCCGCCGGCCCTGCTCATGCCGGGCACTGCGGTGCGCTTCGTCGCGGTGGACGCCGCCGGGGCTGTGCGGTCATGACGGGGCGAGGGGGGCGGTCCGGTGAGATCACGATCGCGGCCCCCGGGCCGTTCACCACGGTGCAGGATCTTGGCCGGCCCGGACTCGCGCACCTCGGTATCACCCGGTCCGGCGCCGTCGACCGCCACAGCCTGCGCCTGGCGAACCGCCTGGTGGGCAACCTGCCCGGCGCGGCAGCCATCGAAGTCACCTACGGGGGTCTGATCGTCCGGTTCAGCCACCCTGGAATGATCGCCGTCACCGGTGCGCCCTGCCCGCTCGAGCTCTCGGGCCACCAGATCGGGATGTACGCCCCGGTCGACGTGCAGGCGGGCGCGCTGCTGCGAGTCGGTGTTCCGGCCCAGGGCGTGCGCACGTATCTGGGCATCCGCGGTGGGGTGGACGTACCGGTCGTGCTCGGCTCCAGGTCCCGGGACACCCTCGCCGGCATCGGGCCCGAACCGCTGGTGGCAGGCGCGCATCTCCCCCTCGGCCGAGAGATGTCCGATCCGCCGACGGTCGATCTCGCGCCGCAGGCCCGTTACGTCGATCAGCCGGAGCTGCGGGTGCTGGCCGGTCCGCGGGCGGACTGGTTCGGCGCGGCGGCCCTCGCGGACCTGTGCGCGAAGGCCTACGAGGTCACGACCGACAGCGACCGCGTCGGCGTCCGGCTGCGCGGTCCCGCGATACCTCGGCGGATCATCGCCGAGCTGCCGTCCGAGGCGGTTGTCGCCGGCGGGATTCAGATTCCCCCGAGTGGCCAGCCCATGATCTTTCTTGCGGACCATCCGGTCACGGGCGGCTATCCCGTCCTGGGTGTCGTCGCGGCCGCGGATCTTCCGCTGGCCGCGCAGTGTCGACCCGGCCAGCGCCTTCGATTCCGCCCGGCCCGCGGGCTCGTGAACGCCCGGCCCGACGACTGACCTCGCCGAGAGGCGAGGCGGCATGTTCGGCGAACGTGGCGCCGCACCGCCTGGGCGCTATCGGTCACCGAGACGCACCGGCGGGTCAGCGCCAGGCGAAGACGGGCTGTTCGAACTCGGCGACCCGGGTGTGCCGGCCCCTCAGCACAAGCTCGGCGAACTGGTAGAGGATCGCGCCCGTCGGGGCGTGGATGAGGCTGCCGAGCAACGGAAGCTGGATGACGGGCCGGTCCGACTCGGGGATCGCGAGAAAACGTGGCCGCGAGTCCAACTCGTCGAGCGGTACGACGTGAACCGAGGCGACCTCTCGAACCTCCGGGCTGGTGACCTGCAATCGTGAACCCGCCCACAGCACCACCGGGGTCATCACGAAGCCCGATCGGGTCCCGTAGTCATCGAGGGTGCCGAGAACCTCCTCCGCCGGGAGCTCGATACCGACCTCTTCTGCCAGCTCGCGACGTGCGGTTGCCGCGGCATCCTCGCCGTCGTCCGCCCGGCCGCCGGGCAGCGCCCACTGCCCCGCGTGCGTCCGCAGGCGGGCAGCCCGGCGGGTGAGCAGGAAACTGGGCCGGCCCTGCGCGTCCTCGCCAAGTGCCACCGCGACCGCCGCACGGCGGCGCCCCTCTGTGGGCAGTTGATGCGGCTGAAAGCCGGCCACTGCCGCCGCCACCCTGGCCCGCACTTCGGATATGTCGTCACGCGTCACCATGATTCTCATACCAGCACGATCGCGGACCTGACGTCGACATTTGACATCCTCACCTCCCCGAAGGGAGGTGATTCCCGCATCTCGCGATACGGGTTCCTGCTTCACCGACGGACGCCTCCCCGCTTCACCAGCGAGGCGGTCTCACTCCCTCTCCACAGGCAGACACCGCAAGCCCTGCGGCCAGAACGTTCTTCGCCGCGTTCACATCCCGATCATGAACCGCCCCGCAGACGCACTCCCACTCCCGGACGTGCAACGGCAACTCCGCGACGACCACCCCACAGGCCGAGCAGGTCTTCGACGACGGGTAGAACCGGTCAACCGCGATCACCGTCCGGCCGTACCAGCCGGCCTTGTACTCCACCATCCGCCGCAACTCCGACCAGGACGCATCCGAAATCGACCGTGCCAGGGTGTGGTTGCGGAGCAGGTTACGGACGGGCAGGTCCTCGAGGGCCACCGTTTGGTTCTCACAGATCACCCTCGTGGACAGCGTGTGCAGACAGTCCCGGCGCCGATCGGCGATCCGACCATGCACTCTCGCGACCCTCGCCCGGGCCTTCGCCCGGTTCCTCGAACCCTTCGCCTTACGGGACAGCTCCCGCTGGGCGCGGGCGAGCCGGACACGGTCCCGTTCCTCATGCTTCGGGTTGGTAACCTTCTCCCCCGTCGACAGGGCGACCAGCGCGGTGATCCCCGCATCGACCCCCACCCGCGCGCCGACCGACGGCAGGCTGGCCATGGTCTCCTCGACCAGGATCGACAGATGGTACTGGCCGCGGCTGTTCCGCGACACCGTCACCTGCGACGGCACCGCCCCGTCCGGCAACGGCCTCGACCAGACGATGTCCAACGGCCGGCCCTGCTTCGCCAACCTGACCTGACCGTCCCGGTAGGTGAAACAGCCACGGAAGTAGGTCGCCGCATCGATGGTCCGACCCTTCTTCTTGAACGACGGATACCCGGCCCGCTTCGCCCAGAAATTCACAAACGCCGTTTGAAGATGGCGTAGCGTGGCCTGCAGTGGACCTTTCGACGGCTCGGCCAACCACCGTGTTTCCAGATCCCGCTTCACCACCCGGCTTCCCACGACCATCGGAATAGCACACCCGTTCGACGCGGCGACGCTGAGCGCCGCCGCGAAGATGCTCCGTCCTGACTAGGCTCGCCGGTCCTGACTGGTGTCGCGGCGCCGGTGGCGTCCGTAGGCACCCGCGCGTCCCTCCGCCGGAAGGTCTGATCCCGCCGAGTCGACCCCGGCCGGCCTTCCTGCCCCGGGTGCGGGCGCCGAGGAGGGACGGTCGCTCGGGTACACCTGCGGCTCGGACACGGGCGGCGCCCATGTCTCCTCCCGGCCGCCGCGCGATCGCAGTGCCGTGCGCTCCCGGTGCCGGCGGGCCGCGGCGACATCACGAACTCCGCGCACGCTCAGCCGGCCCCAGGCCGTCGAGCCCAGGAAGAGGATCACAGCGCCCAGACCGTAGTAGAAGCTGATCCACTCGAGAGCCTGCCGGGCGGAGCCGCCGAGCGGTGCCCCGATCGACCCGAGGTGCCACGGTGCGGCGAGGGTTGGACCGATGATGAACCAGGCTCCGGCACCGATCGCCAACCAGGCGCCGAGCGCGGCCGTTCCCCTGTTGGCACTTGCCAGCAGTAGCAGACCGCCGGCGAACGCCGCGATCCCCGGCAGTACCTCCAGCCAGAACCGCGCGGACGTCCAGGTCCACGCGCTGTTCGAGGTGAAGGCGAAGTCGAAGTACGGGCCGACGAAGGGGATGAGCGCGCCCCAGATGCCCAGGAGCATCAGCAGCAGGCCGCTGACAGCGCCACGGCTGCGGGGAATGTGCCAGGCGCCCAGCCCCCGGGCGCCCTCGTTGACGACGTCAGCCATCGAATGCTCCCTCTCCTTGTCCTGTCTGCAGGAGAGAGTTCCCCGCACGATGTCTACGAACCACCTGGTCAGAGCTACGCGCCAGCGCTGGTCGACCGGCAGCCGCCACGATCAGAGCGGGTCAGAGCGGAATGAAGGAGAGCCCCCGCGCCCGCAGCATGGGTAGCACCTGCTGCAGGGCGGCCACGGTCTGCGCGCGGTTCCCGCCGCCGTCATGGCACAGCAGGATGTCGCCGGGACGGGCGCCGCCCAGGGACTGCCGGATGGACTCGGTTCCCGGGCGCGCCCAGTCCCGGGGGTCCACATCCCACCCCAGGGACGTCATGCCCAGGCCGGAGGCGGCCTCGAGCACGGCCGGGGACCAGTCCCCACCCGGCGCACGGAACAACCGGGGCGGCTCAGCGCCCGCGTCCACGATCGCCGACTGCGCGTGGGCCATCTCGACCCGGATCTGGTCCGGTGTGCGACGACTGAACGGCTGCGGGTGCGTCATCGTGTGATTACAGAGAGTATGCCCCTCCGCGACGATGCGGCGCACCAGCTCCGGGTTCGCCGCCGCCTGCGCGCCCACCACCGAGAACGTCGCAGCCACCCGGTTGACGCGGAGGACCTCGAGTAGCCGGGGAGTCCATACCGGATGCGGACCATCGTCGATCGTCAGCGCGATGGCACTGGCCGGCGCATCCGGCCGCACCTCGTGGATCCGGTAGGCGGGTGCGGTGGGGGTCGGCACCGCAGCAGGAGCCGGCACCTCAGTGGGAGCCGGCACCGCCGCGGTACCGATCGTGCCGCTCGCGGCCTCTCCCACCGATCCCCGGACCGCGCCGGACCGGCCGCCGGCCGTGCCGGCCGGCCGGGCCGCCGAGTCGACGGCCCGCTGGCCGGCGCGGGACTCCTCATCCGCCCGCGCCGGATCGAACGCGGTGAGCAGAATGATGCCCGCCGCACTCGAAGCGGACCAGGTGAACAACCGTCGACGAGAGACCGGTGGCCGCGGGCGGTCAGCGCCCGTCGGTTCACGCCCCGCGGGTTCGCTGTCGGGCGACCTACGACCACGGTCACCACTACTCATCCCGTCCCCACCCGCCACGACGTCCCCATACGGCACCACGTCCCCATACGGCATCCGGCATCGCCGCTCACGTCACCGCTCCCCCGTTCTGACCCGGTGGGCCACGAAACCGCCCCGGCGAAGGCCGCAACCGTGACCCGCAGTGGCCAACGCCGCCAACCGGCCGGCCCCCGGCGAGGCCAGCATGAATGCGGTAGACCATACGACGGGAAAGCATACCGAAAGCAAGACCGACCCCACAATCAGGTAGATCTCCGGCGAGATTCGCAAAAATAGTCGCACGACGACATGAATGTGCTTCTCGCGGTCCACATCCGCGCCGGTGCCGACCGCCGAAGTTCGGCCTCAGCGCCCGCCCGGGCCGAAGCGTTCGGTCCTGACCCGGGACGGGTCATGGCCGAGCGCGACGAGCATGTCCGCGACGGACTCGACAAAGCCGTTAGGCCCGCAGACGTAGCACGCCGGCGCGAACTCGGCGGGCCACGCGACCGTGGACAGCTCGGCGAGACCGAGGCGACGCGGCGGGCTCGACCAGTCCGGCGGCGTCGCTCGGGTGTAGATCCGCGTGACGTCG
This sequence comes from Frankia tisae, assembly GCF_025403405.1. Taxonomy (GTDB): domain Bacteria; phylum Actinomycetota; class Actinomycetes; order Frankiales; family Frankiaceae; genus Frankia; species Frankia tisai. Next base: position 1,581 of record NZ_JANEZT010000042.1, on the reverse strand, counting down.
AGGCCAGGATCGGCGCGGGAGCGCAGCCGCAGCTCCGCCGAGTAGTAACCGTCGCCCGGCGTGCGAACCGAGTAGGCCAGCCGGAACGGCACCCGGCTCGCCGCGGCGGCGCGGGCACGCACCATGGCCATCAGCGGCACGATGCCCGAGCCGCCGGCGACGAGGAGCACCGGCGCTCGGTCCTGCGGACGCCAGACGAACCAGCCGCCGATCGGGCCGCGGATCTCCACCGGGTCGCCGACGGCGAAAACCTGAGTCAGGTACGGCGAGACCTCGCCGTCCGCGACGCGCTGAATCGTCAGGACGACGCGAGCGCCGTCGGCCGGGGCCGCGAGCGAGTAGCTACGGCGTGCGGTGTAGCCGTCCTCGGCGGTGAGACGTACGTCGACCCGTTGGCCGGCGAGATGACCCGGCCACTGCGGCACCTCGAGCACAAGAGTCCGCGCGCTCGGCGTCTCGTCGCGCACCTCGGCCAGGCGAGCGACGTGCCAGGGCATCCGTCCGGCCGCCGTCGGCCGAGCCGCCGGCTCCCGCAGCGGCTCCGCCACGTCCCGTCCCACCCTCCGCCATCGCATCCAGATGGTTCAGTCGCCGCGGTACCTCTGCTCGAGCCAGGGGTCACCGCGCTCGTGATATCCGCCGGCCTCCCAGAAGCCCGGCTCGTCCTCGGCCAGCAGGCGGATGCCGCGCACCCACTTGGCCGACTTCCAGAAATACAGGTGGGGCACGAGCAGGCGGGCCGGGCCGCCATGCTCGGGATCAAGATCACTTCCGTCGAACCGGTGGACGACCCAGGCTCGCCCGTCCAGCAGGTCGTCGACCGGCAGATTGGTGGTGTAGCCACCGTAGGAGTAGGCGAGCGCGAAGTCCGCGGAGGTCTCGACCTCGGCGAGCAACACATCCAGCGAGACGCCCTGCCACGCCGTGGCGAGCTTGGACCACTGGGTGACGCAGTGGATGTCGACGGTGGGTGTCTCGCTCGGCAGGGCCATGAACTCCTGCCAGCTCCAGCGATACCTGCGCCCGTCCTCATTCGTGATCACGAACTCCCACTGGTCGCGCGTCACCCGTGGAGTTGGCCCCGCGGAGAGGACCGGGAACCCTTTTTCCAGGTACTGACCTGGCGGAAGGTGGGGACGCGCCGAGCCCCGGCGGCCGTGGAAGCCCGGCGAGACGATGCCCATGGCAACCAGACATACCACAGCCGGGCTCATGAGTCCGCCCGGCGCATTCCTGTCGACCACCAGCACGGCGGCCCGCCAGTCGGCAATCCGGGCGAAAGGCGTCTGTTAACATAAACATCCCGCACAGTCCACCGATGTTTAACGATCATCGTTCGGCAATCGACGCGCGCCTTTGCAGGAGGACCGCTCATGGCCCGGCCAGCCGCTCCGGCGGCATCCCGCCCAGGCACATCGCAGGCACCATCCGCACCGGCCGGCAGCCGGGCGTCGGCCGAGGTACTGGTGGGCCGCCGGGTCCGCGTCCCCAAGACCGCCGAGCTCGTCGCCAGCCAGCTGCGGCGGAGAATCATTCGCGGCGAGCTCACCGAGGGCGACGCCCTCCCGCCCGAACCCACCC
>NZ_JANEZT010000429.1 GCF_025403405.1 Frankia tisae | reverse complement strand
GGGTGAGCGTGGGCTCGTCTTCCTCGTCGTAGGGAGGGACCCGGACGGCGAGATCGGGACGGGTGGGTCGAGCGGGCGGCGGCGGTGCCGTGGCGACATAGTCGTCGAGGGAGTCGTGGATCCGGCCGAGCTCGCGGTCGCGCCAGGCGTCCAACGCCGCGTTCGCGACCTCCTCCTGGATCGCGACGGTCCGCCGGGCCAGCCGCTCGATCGCCGGGTCCTTCTCGTCCCTCGTCACCAGGGCCTCGAGGTAGGAGTCCTGGTCGTCGAGGAGCATGGTCGCCCGCCGCCGTGCCGACATCTCCTCCTCGGCGATGAGCTGGTTGCGTTCCTCGATCGCGACGACCTGCTCGTAGGTGGTGAGCTTGCCCAGCGACATCAGGAACTTGACCAGGATCGGCAGGCATTCGATCGCCGTGATGAACAGCAGCAGCACCAGGTGCGCGTTGGCGAGGGTGCGGTGGTCGGGATCGCTGGTGATGCGGTCGAGCGCCTCCATCCGGATGAGCAGCCCGGTGTTGTCGCCGTTCTGGCGGTTGAACGCCGCCCGGTCGTTGCGCTGCCCAGTCTCCAGCGCGGTGATCTGGGAGGTGAGCGCGGGAAGCTGATCCTTCGCGTTCGCCGTCGCACTGGACTGGCCGGCCTGCTGGCGGGCGCGCGCGGCGTCGATGGCGGCGGTCAGGCGCGGCTGCAACTGGTTGATCTGCGTCTGGACGCCGTCGCGCAGGGAGACCTTCAGGTTGTACTGCTGGCCCTGGCCCGCCTTGTTCTGCTGACCCGGGCAGTTGCCGAGGCTTTCGCAGAGCACGTCGGCGTTCGCCTGGGCCAGTCGGGTCTGCAGCCCGTCCATCTGCTTCTGCAGGGGCGCGACCTCCGGGTCGGCGCTCACGTCGACGCCGGTGGTGCCGATCCTCACCAGGGCGTCGCGCTGGGCCCGCAGCTGGGTCAGCTCCTGGTTACGTGGGTCGGTGGTGATCCGCTGCTCGAACGCCGCCGCGTCCTCGGCGTGCATCTGGGTGATCTCGGTGTCGATCTCCGGCTGGAAGATGCGCAGGACGAGTGGCGTCGAGATGACCAATCCGATGAGGATCGCCAGGACCAACCGCGGCAGCATGAGCAGCGCGTTCAGATACCAACGGTCCTGACGCTGCACGGACGCGACGAGCCAGCGGTCCAGCGCCATGATCGCCAGGCCCCAGCCGAGCCCGACGAGCAGGCAGACCACGATCGGCAGCTTCAGCGCCATCCGCAGCGCGAACGTGGACGAGACGGTGGCCATCGCCGCCGTCGTGAGGACTGCGCTGCCCACGCCCACGTACTTGGCCCGGTCGTGCCGCAGCCGGCCGAGGATCTCCTGGTCCGCGCCGGACAGCCAGAGCAGGAACCGGCTCACGGCGAGCCCACCCTCCGCCACGTCCGCGGCCCGGCGGATCGCCCGCGCCGCAGCGCGCGGACCGCCTCCCCGCACCTGCGCGGCCAAGCCCGACGCCCGTGCCGCGATGCGTCCACCGCCCGACGCGACCATCCCGAGGGCGGGGGTTTCGTCTGCCCGCCGAGGCTGCCCACCAGCTCGCCCATCGAACGCCACCACCCGTCGCCGTCACGTCCGCCGTCGGCGGTCGCCGGGCCGGGGCGGGAGTAGTCGCTGGTACGGAAGGCGTTGCTGGCACGGAAGGCGTTGCTGGCACGGAAGGCGTTGCTGGCACGGAAGGCGTTGCGTGGGGCCATGGGTCCGACGCCGGCCGAGGGCGCGGACGCTGTCGGGAGGGGGAGGGCGGCGATCCGACCCAGGGCCTGCGTGGCGGGCAGCCGGCGCACCCCGCGGGTGCGCGGGTCCCGCAGGAGGGGCTCGCCGATGTCGGTCCGCGACGGCGCCGGCACTTCCAGCAGGACGATGACCGGCGGCGCGATGACCCGGACGAAGTTCGTCCTGCTCTGGTCCGCCCCGGCGGGCTCGGCGGCCGGCAGGGAGTACGCGAAGCCGGGCGGCTGTGGCGGAAGGTCGTCTTCGTGTGGCGTGGCCATCCTCGTTCCGTCCGCAAGGGGCCAGCAAGATCATTACCCGCGGGGGCGAAGTGAGGTCCCGATGTGCCGCTACGTCCGGGTTCATGCGGACGCGAAAGCATCTCTCCCCCCGAGAGCTTGTTCATAGTACGCGCCACGGTGCGCGGAGCGACCAAGCCGATGCCTGTCGTGGCGTCTGCCATGACGCCGCGGATGGACGCGGCGTCCCACGTCGGCCACTCAACTCGTCGCATCGGACGAACTACGGATGGTCCCGGGTCGACGCGGTTCCTGAGGCGCTGCCGCTGTGCTGTAAGCTGGCACCGCCGGCCACCACGGTGGCCGGCGCGCGCTCGTAGCTCAACGGACAGAGCATCTGACTACGGATCAGAAGGTTGGGGGTTCGATTCCCTCCGAGCGCACGCACGGTTGAGACAGGCCGGAGCCCCGCACCCCCATCCAAGGTGCGGGGCTCTGCCGCTTCCAGACCGCGAGTACTGCCATTTGTACTGCCATTGCCTCGGCAGTACTGCCGGACACCTCAAGCGGCGTCCCTCTCGCCCTCACTCTCTGTAGTTTCGGCCGGGGTCTGAAGCCGGGTGAGGATGTCGTGCATGCTGCTGGCCGTCCCGCGCCGAACGTCATCCAGGACGGCAACGTAGATGTCGGCGGTCGTGGCAAGTCGGGTGTGCTCCACTTACATCCGCCCGCGTACCGCGACCCACCGCAGACGGACGTTGCGCGGGTTGTCCCTGGATCCGTTCGCGATCGTGACGCCAGTCCCAGATCGGCCACCAGATGATCTACATATACGCCGGGGACCCGCTGCCCGAACCGGCAAGACGTTGACCGACGAGCGCCGCCTGGCCTTTCGCTCAGTCACCGCTGATGCGTCCGGAGCAATGAGACGATCACTGTGGGTACTACGAGAACCGCCTCTGAACCCATCGACTTCAGGCCCCTCTCATCGACCAGTTCCCAGCGCTGCCGAGCGTCCGTCGATGCAAGAGCTGCGCCGCGAGACAGCTGAGCATGGCGCTGGCACGCCATGCTCGTCGGCGCGTCGTGACCTGAGCGCCCAGCTTGACGAGGCGCCACTGGGTGGCTGGATGATCGGTGCAGCAATGGGCAGCAGATATCGGTACTCTCATGAACGTGCCCGAAGGTCGGCCCGCGGTGCCCGCGGGGATGAAGCGCGAGGTCCTCGTGGAAGCGGGACACCGTTGCGCGATCCCTACTTGCAAGGCAACCACCACCGAGATCGCGCATATTGTGCCGTGGGAAAAGGTGAGGGAGCACACGTTCGAGAACCTGATCGCGTTGTGTCCAAACTGTCATACCAGATTTGATAAGGGTGATATCGACCGACGGTCGATGCAACAATACAAGGCCAATTTGTCGGGGATTGTTGATCTCGGAAAGATTCGAGCGCCCGGCGACCCTCTTAGGGGTCTTTACAGGGTGCGCGATGCGAACCCGCGCAGCTTAGGCGTGCATGCCGCAATCGACGTTCCTGGCGCTGTTGGCGAGCTGCCCAGATACGTACCTCGCGACATCGACGTACGGTTACGCTCTGCTGTCCGGATCGGCTCCGGTTTCTTGCTGCTAATCGGATCGTCCTCGGTAGGAAAGACACGCTGCGCCTATGAGGCGCTGCTTGCCGAACATCCCGACTGGCTACTCTTCCATCCACCCGACCTAGCCCACTTGGATGCGTTTGCTGCTGCGCCCACCTCGCACACGGTCGTCTGGCTGGACGAGCTTCAACGATACCTTGCCGCCGGACTAAATTCGTCCACCGTTCGAGCGCTACGAAACGTCCGGCAGCCAATATTGATCGTTGGCACGTTGTGGCCTGATGCCTACCATACGTTCGGAACTCCACCACCACTCGATGCACACGATGATCCTTTCTTTCGGCAGCGGGATGTCCTCGGCCTAGCCACCGTCATGGTCGTCAGCCCGGTACTGTCCACCGCCGAACTTGATCACGCCGTCCTCGCCGCTGCCACTGACCCGCGGCTGGCAGCCACCCTCAATTCCAGCTACGGCATGACCCAGGCCCTGTCCGCCGCTCCCGAACTGATCCACCGATGGGAGGCAGCTCCCAACCGTCACACCTGGGCATTGATTGCCGCCGCCACAGACGCCCGCCGTGTCGGCGTGCGATCGCCCCTATCCGCAGACCTGCTGCGCGCCTCAATCCCGGGCTACCTCACCCCAACCGAACGGGCCAAGGCGCCGATCAACTGGTTCGAGACTGCTCTCAGCTATGCGACCACAGAACTACACGGCGCCGCGTCTGTGTTGGCACCCGTAGCAGAAGAAATGGGTGCTCCTACCGGATACTCCGTCGCAGATTATGTTTACCAGCACGCCCTCCAAACCCGTAGATCCGCAGTGCCGCCAGAAACGGCGTGGATTGCCTACGTCGAGCACCTTTCAGACAGTGCAGATCGCCTGGCAGTTGCAGATTCGGCTGAGGACCGGAAATTGTACCATCAGGCGGAACGCCTCTACCGATCAGTCGGCCCAGTTGCCTTGCCTTCTTTGGCTCTTCTTCAGTTCAAAGCCGGACGGAACTCTGAGGCAGAAGATTCCTGGCGTGCGGCGATCACGGCTATCGATGATCCGAACAGTCGGATCTGGCTAGCCGGTAGATTGGCGGACCGGGATCGCTTCGATGAAGCAGAACAGTTACTCCGTGAGGCGATCGCGGCAGGCCTGGTCGACGGACGAAGCCGCCTTGGTAGCCTTTTGGAGAAATTGGGCCGGCTCGACGAGGCGGAACAAGTATTCCGGGAGGGAGTGGCCGGAATTGATCCCGATGCCTGGTTTGGCCTGGCGGAGGTTCTCAAGAAACAGGGTCGAATTGATGAGGCCGAAAACGTGCTTCGTGAGGCGATCGCCACCGGCGGATTCGACGAGTCGGCCGGTGGCGGGGGTGGGCCCCGGTATTGGCTGACAGTCCTATTGCGTGACCAGGGCCGTTGTGAGGATGCCGAGCGGGTGTGTCGCGATGGCGTGGCTGCCGGCGTTCCGGAGTCTCGGTACTGAGCCTTTCCCTGCAACGGGCCGTCACACTCCGCGTTCGATCACTATCTGTGACGGGCGGAGGGGGGTAGGCAGGGAAACGCGGGGCCTCGGTAGGAAGTAGTCCTTCCACAGAGCAACTTCCGAG
>NZ_JANEZT010000428.1 GCF_025403405.1 Frankia tisae | reverse complement strand
GCGGGGGGACGGCGCGGATCGGGGATCGGCGCGGCATCGACCGGCGCATCCGGGACGACGGCAGCCGAACGGGGGTAGACCGGGCCGGTCACCGCGAGTTTCCCTCGGGATACACAATGTCCGGCACGCTCGAAACGTACCAGCACGGTGGATTAAGGAGCTAGCACACCCCGCACATAGCGGCCTTTTTCAACCAGCTGGCGTAGTCAGGTCGGGTAACCCGGGTCGGTATCTGATCGCACCCGTTGCCCGTTCGTGATCCACGTGGCCCGAGAGCGGAGCGGGCCGGCCAGCCGACTGGCGGCCGCCGTGATCGCGACGGCGGCGAGCAGCACCACCGCCGGCTCGGCGGCGGCCCGGAACCGGGTGGTGCCGTACACGACCACCGTCGCCAGACTCAGCGTGATGGGCACCGCCAGCAGGGGCAGCAACGTGGTCCGGCGGCGGCGCAGCACGACCACGCCGCCGACCGCGGCCACCTCCAGCACCCACAGCGCGACCATCCCGATCCGGCTCAGGCTCAGCGGCCGCAGCTCGATCGTGTCGAGGTGAACCTGCTGCCACGGGCGATAGACGCCCCAGGTGCGGCCGAGGCGGGCGGCGGCCACCGCGGGCAGCCGGTCGGAATGGTCTCGGATGTAGTCGTAGGCCGCACGCCGGTAGAAGACGTCGCGCTCGGAGCGTTCCTGGGGCGACGACGGCAGCGCCAACACGCAGTCGAACGACCACCAGCCGAGATCGCGCCCGGAGTACGTCGCCGGGCAGTGGGTGACGGCCAGGGTGGAGCCGAGGCCGGTGGACAGGTACTCCGGCTCGTGGAACCGCGACAGGTTGTAGCCCACCCAGGGGGCCACGGCGACCATGCTCGTCGCGGCCGCCACGGCCAGCAGGCCGACGCGGCGTCGCCAGGGCACGCCACGGGCCATCGTGACGAGCGGCACGACGAGTACGAGGGCCAGCAGCGCCAGTTCGGCTCGGGCGAGCATCACCGCCGCCAGCGCCAGCCCGAGCCAGGCCGCCTCGGCGAACCCCCGACGGTCGGCGAAGCGGTAGGCGGCCAGGGTGATCCAGGCGCACGTCAGAATGCCGGTCGTCTCGGACATCACCAGTGGGTCGTTGAGCCACATACCGGGATAGACCGCCGCGATCCCGGCGGCCACCAGGCCGGTGGCGGGGCCGGCGATCCGGCGCCCGGCGAGCGCTACTAGCACTATCGAGCCAACCCCCAGCAGGCAGGAAAAAACCTGATGGGACAGGAAGCTGGTGAAGCCCAGCAGCGACGGGACGGCCAGCAGGAGGCTGGTCAGCGGCGGGTGCTGGGCGTCGGCGACATAGCGCCCGGACAGGCGCAGCTCGTACGGGTCGGGCCAGCCCCGGCCGTCGGCGAAGAGGTTCGCCGCCTCGTGGTAGTAGAACGGATCGCCCTGCACCGCCGCCAGGTGCAGCCAGTGGAACAGGTAGAACAGCCGGATCCCGAGGCCCAGCAGGCAGATCGCCGCCACCCCGAGGTACCACCGTCGCGGCCGCCCGACCCACCCGGGCGCGGGCTGCGCGACGGACGGCAGCGCCGCGATGGCACCGGGGGCCGGCTCGGGAACCTCCGGCGACACCGGCGCCAACCCCACCGTCCGCGGCTGCCCCGCCGTGGTCTCAGACACGCGCGGAAGGTACCAACGCGCCGGTTCCGGGCAGACAACGCGTCCGGCATCAAGGCCGCAAACATACCGCGCGTGCACGGCGTGACGCCGTTGCGATTAGCCTTTCCGCTCGGACGTCCTGATGCGATCGGGGTCGGCGAGCCGCGGAGGCGGAGCCGGTACGGAGCCGGCCGAGTTCGCACGGCAGCCGCCGCACCGGTTCCACGGCCCGATGGCGCCCCGGCGACGACGAGGAGGGACCAGGCTGACCAGCAACGACGCCGACACCGTCCCGCTGGCGTCCGGGGATCGGCAGCGGCGGGCGTCTCCCGCACGGCAGGCCGACACCACCCCGATCGGCACCCGCACGGGCGGGCCGCGTAACCCGGCCGGTGGGCCGCCGCCTCGGCATTCGGCAACGGAGCGTGAGGAGCACGTTGGTGACGGCCGGAGCGGCACCGGCCGGTCGCGCCGGGATCAGCCCGCGGGGCGCCACGAGCGGGCCGCGGCCGAGCGCCAGCCCGAGCCCCCCGCCCAGCGGCCCGAGTCCCGCCTGCGCCGCAATGAGCCGCGCTTCCAGCTGGCGACGCAGCAGCGCACCGCAGCCGGCCGCGGGCCGGCCCGGCCATCGACCCGGCCATCGACGCGGCCGCCGACCCGGCCCGAGGACGACCTCGATGCCACCGGCCCGGTCCTCGCTCCGCTGGGCCACCTGCCCGCCCTCGACGGGCTGCGCGCGTTCGCCGTCATGGCCGTCATCGCCTACCACGCGGGCATCTCGTGGATGCCCGGCGGCCTGCTCGGCGTTGACACCTTCTTCGTGCTCTCGGGCTTCCTGATCACCGGGCTGCTCATCACCGAGTACCGCAACACCCGGCGCATCGACCTGCGTAGCTTCTGGGTCCGCCGGTCCCGCCGCCTGATGCCGGCCCTGCTGGTCCTGCTGATCGGGGTGGCGGCGTACGCCCGGTGGATCGCCGCCCCGGGCGACGTCGGCACGCTGCGCCTGGACGCCCTGTCCACGCTGCTGTACGTCGCGAACTGGCGTTTCGCCCTGTCCGACCAGAGCTACTTCAACCACTTCTCGGCGCCCTCTCCGCTGCTGCACACCTGGTCGCTGTCCGTCGAGGAACAGTTCTACGTCCTGTGGCCGCTGATCGTGTTCCTGCTCATGCGGCACAGCGCACGCACAGTCGATCGCTGGCGCCGCCAGCGCCAGAAGGCCCAGTCGCTGGCGTTGACGGTGGCCGTGCTCGGCGCGGAGGCGTCTGCGCTGGCCGGCCTCGCCCTGCTCCTGATCGGCACCGATCCGTCCCGGATCTATTACGGCACCGACAGCCGCTCCCAGGCGCTGCTGGTCGGAGCCGCGCTGGCGGTGTGGCGGGGGCAGCGGACGAAGCCGATCTCGGCGCGGGCCCGGTCGGTCATGTCGGTCGTCGGCTGCCTGGCGGGCGCGGCGATGATCGTCATCTGGACGACGGTGAGCGGGGAGAGCCGTGCGCTCTACGCCGGCGGGTTCCTCGGGGTCGCCATCGTCGTGATGCTGCTCGTCGCCTCGCTCGTCGAGGCGCCCAAGGGGCCGGTGTCGAAGCTGCTCGCCTGGGCCCCGCTGACCTTCATCGGCCGGATCTCCTATGGCCTGTACCTGTGGCACTGGCCGGTCTTCCTCACCCTGACCGCCACCCGGACCGGCACTGACGGCGCGGTCCTGCTGCTGCTGCGACTGGGCGCCACGCTGGCCATCACGCTCGCGTCGTTCCACCTGGTGGAGGACCCGATCCGCCGCCGCCGGATCCGGCTGCCGAAGCCGCGGCTGACCGTGCCCGCCGCGTTCGCCGGGGTCCTCGCGGTAATCCTGGTAGCCACGGCGGGCACCTCGTCGTCGGTGCGCACCCCGGCCCAGCTGGCGGCGCTCGCCGAGCGGGCGGCCGCCTCCCCGCAGCCCGCCGTCACCGTGCGCACCGGCGGCGGTGCGCCCATCAAGGTGCTGCTGGGCGGCGACTCGGTGGCGCTCACGCTGGGCTTCAGCGGCTTCTCCTCGATGGCCGCAGAACAGGGCATCGAGATCCACGACTTCTCCAAGCTCGGCTGCGGGGTGGCCCGCGGCATGGAGCGACGCATCCTCGGCGAGGCCGGACCGACGACCGACGGCTGCGACCAGTGGCCGCAGCGCTTCGCCCAACGCGTCAACGAGGTCAACCCGGCGCTCGCGCTGCTGCTCGTCGGCCGCTGGGAGGTCACCGACCAGTTGCGCGACGGCCGCTGGACGCACATCGGTGACCCGGCGTTCGACGCCTATCTCGGCCGCGAGCTGGATCTTGCGATCACCACGCTTGGAGCCAAAGGCGCAAAAGTGGTACTTCTTACCACCCCGATCTTCAAGCCGACCGAGGCTCCGGACGGCAGCATCTACCCGGAGACGAAGGCCAGCCGGGTCGAGCGCTTCAACGTGCTGCTGCGCGAGGCCGCGGCCCGCCACCCGGGCACGAGAATGATCGACATCACCTCCATTCTCACTCCGGGCAACAAGTACGTCGACGAGCTGGACGGCGTCCGGCTGCGAGACGACGACGGAGTGCACATCTCGGATGGCGGCGCCCGGCGCATCGGGACCGCGATCATTCCGCAGCTTCTTCGGATCGCCCGAGGGTCGGCGGCCGACGCCACGGCCCCGCAGACCGCGGGAACGGGACCCGGCTGACCGGCCCGGTTTACCTGACGCTAACCTTCCGCCCAGTACCACCGGGTGGTCTACAGGAGGATCGACGTGCCGCGTGCGCTGATTACCGGGATTACCGGCCAGGACGGGTTGTATCTGGGTGAGTTGTTGACCGCGAAGGGTTATGAGGTGTTCGGGTTGGTTCGTGGGCAGTCCAACCCGAAGGTGGCGGTGGTGGAGCGGGTGGTGCCGGGGGTGGTGTTGTTGGAGGGCGATCTGACGGATCTTTCTTCGTTGATCGGTGCGGTGGAGATCTCGCAGCCGGACGAGGTGTACAACCTTGGGGCGATCTCGTTCGTCGGACTGTCGTGGAAGCAGGCGGAGTTGACGGGGGAGACGACGGGGATGGGGGTGTTGCGGGTGTTGGAGGCGTTGCGGATCGCGGGTGGTAACGACATGTCGGGTGTGCGGTTTTATCAGGCGTCGTCGTCGGAGATGTTCGGGAAGGTGCGGGAGACGCCGCAGCGGGAGTCGACGCCTTTTCATCCGCGGTCGCCGTATGGGGTGGCGAAGACGTTCGGGCATTATTTGACGGTGAACTACCGGGAGTCGTACGGGGCGTTTGCGTGTTCGGGGTTGCTGTTTAATCACGAGTCGCCGCGGCGGGGGATCGAGTTTGTGACGCGGAAGATTTCGCGGGCGGTGGCGCGGATCTCGTTGGGGTTGCAGGACTCGTTGACGCTGGGGAACCTGGAGTCGCGGCGGGACTGGGGTTTCGCGGGGGATTATGTGGAGGCGATGTGGCGGATGTTGCAGCAGGACACCCCGGATGACTATGTGGTGGCGACGGGGGTGACGCATAGTATTCGGGAGTTGTTGGATACGGCGTTCGGGCGGGTGGGG
>NZ_JANEZT010000427.1 GCF_025403405.1 Frankia tisae | reverse complement strand
CTCCCGCCCCTCCCGGACGTCTCGGTTTGCCTGTCGCTCGCCTGTGGATAACATTCCGCTATCCACATGTTGATCAAGGGTCCTGGTCGTTTCCATCCGTCGCGCCGACGCTGAAAGAGGCCGGCGGGCGCACGTCCCCCGGCGGACGGGAGCATGGCGATGCGGGCGAAGGACGCATTGGGTCGATTCGGAGAGGAGGTCGCGTCCCGGCATCTGACGGCGGGTGGCGCGGCAATCCTCGACCGCAACTGGCGATGCCGGGAGGGCGAGCTCGATCTCGTGCTCCAAGACGGACCCGATTTGGTGTTCTGTGAGGTCAAGACCCGGTCCGGGACACATTACGGGTCCGGAGCGGAGGCGGTCGTCGGCCCGAAGGCGGCCCGGATCCGCCGGTTGGCCGCCCGCTGGCTCGCGGAGCACCCGCACGCGCCCTCCCCGGTGCGTTTCGACGTGGTGCTGGTGTCCCGCCCGCCGGCCGGTCCGGTCCGCGTCAGGCATCTGCGGGGTGCGTTCTGATGGCCCTCGCTCGAGCACAGGCGGTGGCGGTCCTCGGGGTTGAGGGGCACCTGGTCGAGGTCGAGGCGGATCTTGCCGACGGCCTGCCGCGGCTGACCCTGATCGGCCTCCCCGATGCCGTCCTGCACGAGTCGCGTGACCGAATCCATGCGGCGGTGGTCAACTCCGGCCAGCGCTGGCCGAACCGCCGGATCACCCTCGGCCTGTTTCCTGCCACCCTGCCGAAGGCGGGCAGCGGCTTCGACCTGGCGATGGCGGTCGCCGTGCTTGCCGCCGCCGCGGTGGTGCCGCCGGACTCTCTGCTCCGCCGGGTGTTCATCGGGGAGCTGGCCCTGGACGGCCGCGTGCGCGCGGTCAGGGGGGTGTTGCCGGCCGTTCTCAAAGCGGCCGCCGCAGGCGTCGAGCGCGTGGTGGTCCCGGCAGCGAACGCGGCCGAGGCGGCGCTGGTGCCCGGCGCCCGAATCGAACCGGCCATAGATCTGGCCGGTGTGCTGGCGGTTCTGCGCGGAGACGCGGCTCCGCCGGAGGTGGCGGGGCCGGCGCCTGTCGCACCCGCGCCAACCGGTGAGACGAGTGTGGACCTGGCGGACGTGGCCGGCCAGGCCCGGGGCCGGCTTGCCGTCGAGATCGCAGCGGCGGGCGGGCATCACCTGTTCATGCAGGGGCCGCCCGGCAGTGGGAAGACGATGCTTGCCGACCGGCTGCCCGGCCTACTGCCGATGCTCGACACCGACGCTTCGCTGGAGGTGACTGCGGTGCATTCGGTGGCCGGTCTCCTGCCGATCGATGCTCCTCTCGTCACCCGACCCCCCTACCGGAGCCCGCATCACAGTGCAACCCCGGCCGCGCTGGTCGGGTCGGGGTCGGCGGTCATCCGCCCCGGTCTGGCCAGCCAGGCTCATCGCGGGATTCTTTTCCTGGACGAGGCCCCCGAGTTCGCTCGGCAAAGTCTCGACGCGCTGCGCCAGCCGATGGAAAGCGGCACGATCGAAGTGGCCAGGGCCCGGGCGACGGCCCGATTTCCGGCGCGGTTCCAGCTGATCCTCGCCGCCAACCCGTGCCCCTGCGCGAAAGCACGCGGGCCGCGGGCGACGGGCTGTGAGTGCCCGAGTCTGGTGCGTAGGCGCTACCTCGCCCGTCTCTCCGGTCCGTTGCTGGACCGGATCGACATCCAGGTGGCACTCAGTGCTCCCAGCCGGGCAGAGCTCAAGGCCGACCTCGGCCGCTCGGACACGTCGGCCCAGGTTGCCACCCGGGTGGCGGAAGCCAGGGCACAGTCCGGCAACCGGCTGGCCGGAACCCCGTGGCGGGTCAACGCCGAGGTACCGGGCTCGGCGCTGCGCAGGCTCTGGCCGCTGCCCACGAGTGCCACGGCGATGGCCGAGCGGGCCTTCGACGCGGGCCTGCTCACCGCTCGTGGCCTTGATCGCGTCCACCGTCTGGCCTGGACCTTCGCCGACCTCGCTGGGCGGGCGTCGCCCGGGCCGGAGCAGTTCGGTGCCGCGCTGGACCTGAGGTTGCCCGGATGGGCGGCATGAGCGCGACCATCCGGCCTTCCGAGCTGCCCGAGCCTGGGGCCGACCCTTCCGTACCGACGGCGACCGTCCCACTGCAGTCGGAGGTGGGCGGGGCCGAGGCGGTCACCCGGCCGGCCGAGCCGGGTGATGGGGGACTGGCTGATGGCGTCATCCCCGTGGTGGCGATGCCTGCTGGCGTGGCGGAGACGGATCCGGAGCGACTCGCCCGGATCGCCTTGACTCGGGTGTTCGGACCCGAGCATCAGCGCGTGGCCGTCGAGGTGGGGCGGCGCGGTGCGGCGCGTGTATGGGCCGAGCTGCGGGCGGCGCATCCTGGGGTGGATCCCTTGCGCGACCTGGATGCCGCGTCGCGGGTCGGCGCCCGGCTGCTGTGCCCGCAGGATTCCGAATGGCCGATCGAGCTCGATGCGCTGGATCGTCTCCGTGACGAGGGCGACGGCTCCATGGTCGGTGCCCCGCTGTGTCTGTGGGTGCGGGGCCCGGGTGATCTGCGCGAGATCGCCTCGCGGGCCGTCGCCGTCGTAGGTTGCCGGGCCGCGACGAGCTACGGTCTTCATCTCGCCGGCGAGATCGCCTTCGCGATGGCGGAGCAGGGCTGGGCGGTCGTGTCGGGGGCGGCGTTCGGGATCGATGCGGCGGCGCACCGTGGTGCGCTGGCTGCGGCCGGGGCGACCGTTGCAGTCCTTGCCGGCGGTGTTGACGTGCCGTATCCGGCTGCCCACGTCGAGTTGCTCGCCGAGATCGCCCGCACAGGCGCCGTCGTCAGCGAGGTCCCGCCGGGTACCCCGCCCTTCCGCCGGCGGTTCCTGACCCGGAACCGACTGATCGCCGCTCTGTGCCGGGGGACCGTGCTGGTCGAGGCCGGCCTGCGCAGCGGTGCGCTCAACACCGTCGCCCATGCCCGCCGGCTCGGCCGCCAGGTGATGGCCATGCCCGGGCCGGTGACCAGCGCGACGAGCGCCGGGTGCCACCGGTTGCTCCGCGACTACCGGGAGCAGACCGTGCTGGTCACCGGGGCTGAGGACATCGCCGAGGAGATTGCGGCCATGGGCCGGTTTGCCGTGCGCCCACCGACGGCCGTCGCGCCTTGGGACGCATTGTCCGCAATGGTGCGGGATCTGCTCGACGCCATGCCATCCCGCGCTGCGGTCGGTGTGTCGGTGCTGGCCCGGCGGACCGGGCTGCGCCCGGAGGAGGTGCTGGCCATGCTCGGGCCGCTTGCGGTGGAGGGGCTGGTCGAGAGCGTCCCCGACGGATACCGGCTGACTCCGCTTGGCCGGGCGCCCTCGAACGCGCGGTCCCGGTCCCGCCGCGGCTGAGCCGAAACCTCGTCCGGACGCTGGCCCGATCCCGGCGGGTCTGCGTCCGGAACCGCCCGGGCAGCCGGGCCAGGGGCTTGCCGGCGCGGTCTCGCTCCCCACCGTCCACCTTCGACGGTCTTGACGGGGCAACCTGGTCCGGAGACGGTCCTCGCATGGCATCGCATCGTGGTCGTGGCCTCGGGCGTGGCCGGGTGGTGCCCGTCCTGAAGGAAGCCGGGACGGCGAGCACGCAGCCTGCCCCGGAACAGGCAGCAGCCGAAGGCGTGGAGGCGGGTTGGGATGCGGCAACTGCCGGTTTCCGGCGCCACCTTGTCGCGGAGCTGGACCGGTCGCCGGAAACGGTTCGTGCCTATGGCGCCGATCTCGCGAACCTGCGGGCGCATGCGGAACGGCAGGGGTGCCCGGACCTCGCCGACCTGGATCTGACGGTTCTACGCAGCTGGTTGGCCACCATGCGCGCCGCCGGTGCCGCTCCGGCAACACTGGCGCGGCGTGCCTCGCTTGCCCGGGTCTTCTCGGCGTATGCGAACCGCCGCGGATTCCTGGCGACCGATGTGGCCGCACGGCTGGTCGGCGCCCGGGCGATCCGGCAGGTGCCGCAGGTCCTGACTGCCCCCGCGGCGCGCCAGCTCCTGGATGCGGTGGCCGGGGTGGGCCCGGCACAGGGGAATCCGGCCGCCGCGCAGGCACGGCGGTCCGCCGAGATACAACCGCGCGCCGATGACGATCCAGCCGTGCGGAGGGCACTGGGACTGCGTGACGTGCTCGTGCTCGAACTGCTCTACGGCAGCGGGGTGAGGGTGTCCGAGCTGTGTGGACTGGACCTCGGAGACGTCGACGACGAGCGGCGGCTGCTGCGGGTGCACGGCAAGGGCGGACGGGAGCGCAGTGTCCCGTTCGGGGTGCCCGCTGCCGGCGCGTTGCGTGCGTGGCGGACCTCGGGCCGTTCGCTCCTCGTCGTACCGCGCAGTGGAGCGGCTCTGGTGCTGGGGCGGCGCGGTGGGCGGCTCGATCCGCGAACGGTGCGGCGGATTCTGGCGCGCTGTGTGGAGATGGGTGTCGTCCCGGCGGGGCTCACGCCGCACGGACTGCGTCATTCGGCGGCGACGCACATGCTTGAGGGAGGCGCCGATCTGCGTTCGGTCCAGGAGTTTCTCGGTCATGCCAGCCTCGCCACCACGCAGATCTACACGCATGTGACCCCGGAGCGGCTTCGCGCGGCCTTCGACCAGGCGCACCCGCGCGCCTGAACCGCTCCGGACGGAGGCCGATCATCGCGGGCGCAGTGGCAGCAGGCGAGGCGGAACTCGCTGGAAGGAAGCCAGGGGGTCGAGGTATTCGACGCCGCGCAGCAGCCCCCAGTGCAGGCACGTCGTCGTGGGACAACCTGGGTGGCCGGCTGTGAGCCAACCAAGCAGATCGCCAGTCCGGACGGCGGCGCCCACCCGCACGGCGGGACGCAGCGGTTCGTAGGTCGTCCGGACGGATCCATGATCGACAGTGACCACTCCCCGTCCCGCTATCGGACCCGCGAAGGTGACGGTTCCGGCGGCGGCCGCGAGCACCGGGCCGGTCGGCGACCCCCGCAGATCGACACCGCGGTGGCCGGGTCCGAAGGGCGTCGCCGGGCGCAGGAAGGTCCGACTCACCGCCACCGGGCCCGGCAGCGGCCACTGCAGCCGCGGAATGCCGGTTGCGGCCGTAGGCACCGCAGTGGCGGCGAGTCGGTCGGAAGCGCCGGACGGCGGCACGGAGCGTGGTGCCCGCGCGCCACCGCCCGGCGGATCGGCGGCCGGCGGGGGCAGGGCCGGTCGCCGAGGGGCCCCGGGC
>NZ_JANEZT010000426.1 GCF_025403405.1 Frankia tisae | reverse complement strand
GAGCCGGAGTCGGGCGGGCCGTGCGGCGGTCGGTCCGGGCCGGCGGGCGAGCGCTGACCCCGCGGCGGCTGCTGGGTACAAGCTGGTTCGTCGCGGCGGCCCTCGTCGTGGCGGTCGCGCTCACGATGTCCGTGCGGGCCACCCAGCGGGCCGAACAGCCGCCGCTGTCGCTGGCGGTGGCCACGCCCGACTCCGGGCAGGTGGCGGCGCCGGGCACGGCGGTGGTCGCCGTGTCCGCGACGCGGCCCGCCGGCCCCTACCGGTTGTTCGTCGAGGCCGGGCAGGGACCCGTGCTCCTACGCCCGTCGATGGCGGTGACCAGCGGGCAGACGTACGTGACCGTGCCGGCGCCGAGCGGGCGGCGGGTCGTGGTGACCCTCACCGATCCGACCGACAACCACGTCCTGCGCAGCCTCGTCCTTGGGGCACGCCAGGCCGATCCGGCACGGCCCGCGCCGGGGACGGAGCCATCCCGATGAGCGACAGCCGGCGCCCCCTGCGGGTGCTCCAGGTCACCGCGCGCTACCTGCCCGACCTCGGGGGCACCGAGACCCACGTGCATGAGGTCGGGCGTCGTCTCGGCCGGCGCGACGACCTCGATCTCACCGTGCTGACGACCGACCGGACCGGCCGGCGCCCGCGCGTGCAGCGGGCCGAGGGTTTCGACGTGCTGCGCCGGCAGGCCTGGCCGCGCGGCAGCGATTACCACGTCGCACCGGGGCTGGTGAACGTGATCCGCCGCGGCGGGTGGGATCTGGTGCACCTGCAGGGCATCCACACCGCGGTGCCGATCCTCGGCATGCTCGCCGCGCGGCGGGCCGGCATCCCCTATGTCGTCACCTTCCACACCGGGGGGCACTCCTCCGGGGCCCGGACGTCGATGCGGTCGGTGCAGTGGAAGGCGCTGAGCCCGCTGTTACGGGACGCGCGCCGGCTGATCGGCGTGAGCCGGTTCGAGCGGGACCTGTTCCAGCGGGCGACCGGGATCGCCCCCGCCCGGTTCACGGTCATCCGCAACGGCGGTGGCCTGCCCGCCGCCCCCGCCGAGGTGCGTCCCATCGCGGGCCGGATCGTCTCCTGCGGGCGGCTGGAACGGTACAAGGGCCACCACCGCGTGATCGAGGCCCTCCCGGCCGCGCGGCTCCGCCAGCCCGAGGCGCACCTGGTGATCCTCGGTGCCGGACCGTTCGAGCCGGATCTGCGCGCGCTCGCCGACCGGTTGGATGTGGGCCAGTCGGTGACCATCCGGGCCGTCCCCCCGGGGGACCGGGACGCGATGGCCCGGGAGCTCGCCAGCGCGACGGTCGTCGCGGCGCTGTCGGACTACGAGGCCCACCCGGTCGGGGTGATGGAGGCTCTCGCGCTGGGTGTGCCGGTCGTCGGCTACGACGTGGCCGGCACCGGGGATCTCGTCGCCGACGGCCTGGTCACCGGGCTGGCGCCGGGAACGCCGGCCGAGCGGGTCGCCGACGCGCTGCTCGCCGCGGCGGGGACGCGGCAGACGGCGACCGTCGACTTGCCTACCTGGGAGAGCTGCGCCGACGAGCTCGCTGGCGTCTACCGCTCGGTCGTCGAGGAGGAGGAGAGAGAAAAGGGGCGGGAGAAGTGGCGGGCGGGTTCCGCGGCCGACCGCCCTCGGGACACCGGGCGACGCGGCCGGGGCGGTGAGCGGCCGGCCCAGGTGGTGCACGTCATCACCGCGCTCACGACCGGTGGGGCGGAACGCCAGGTTCAGCACCTCGTCGAACGCGGCAGCGCCGAGGCCGCGGTGGTCTGCCTCTACGGTGGCGGTCTCGTCGCCGACGAACTGGTCGCCGCCGGCCACCGGGTCCACGTCCTGGGGATGACCGGCTGGCGGCGCTTCGCCGCCCCCGTCCGGCTGGCCCGGCTCCTGCGCCGGCTGCGCCCGGACGTCGTCCACACGCACCTGCTTGCCGCCCAGCTGTGGGGGCTGCCCGCCGCGCGGCTCGCCGGCGTACCGGTCATCGTCTCGACCGAGCACTCGCTGATGCCGACGAGCATGGAAGGCCGCCCCATCACCCGGCGGCTGCGGCTGCTCTACTACCTGCTGGTACAGCTGGCGCAGCACTCCATCGCCGTCTCCGCGGCGACGGGCCGCCGGATGGTCTCCTGGGGGATCAACCCGGCCCGGGTGAATGTGATCCTCAACGGGATCGACATCGACGCCATGGCCTTCTCGGCCGGCGACCGGGCGGCGGTGCGCGCGGAGCTCGGCGTCGCGCGGGGCGTGCGCCTCGTCGGGGCCGTCGGCCGCCTCGCCCCGGTCAAGCGGTTCGACGTGCTCATTGACGCGCTCGCGCCCCGGCTGGCGACGGGGGGCACGCGGCTCGCCCTCGTCGGCGTGGGGCCCGAGGAGGGCGCGCTGCGCCGCCGGTGCGCCGAGCACGGGATCAGCGACGCCGTCCACTTCCTCGGCGCGCGTTCCGACGTGGCGCGGGTGCTCAGTGCGCTGGACGTGTTCGTCAGCCCGTCCCGCGACGAGACGTTCGGCCTGGCCATTCTGGAAGCCCTGGCCAACGGGCTGCCGACGGTCTACGGCGAGTGCCCGGGTCTCGAGGGGTTCCCCACGCCGCTGGCGACGGCGATCGAGCTGCCCACCGAGCTCGACGGGACCGCCGAGCAGGCGGCCCTGGCCCGGGCGGTCGACGCCGCGCTCGACACCGGCCTGCGCGCCGATCACCCGCCGGACGACCTGCGGGCGCACTGCGGGGTCGAGGGTTTCGTCGGCGCGGTGGAGGCCCTCTACCGGAGCCTGTCCGCCGGCCGGCGGACCACCTTCGGCCTCGCCACCACGCCCACCCCAGCACCGGCCGTCCCAAAACCGCCCGTCCAGCCACCGGCCGCGCAGCGGCCCCGATCCCGAGCTTGGCTGGAGGACCGATGACCCCAGGTAAGTGGCGCCGGGCCGGATCGCTCGGGGTCACGCTGATCATCATGGGCGGTCTGCTGGCCGGCTGTTCCTGGTTCGGACACTCCGGCGGGTCCGCCACGCCCACCCACCGGCCCGGGCCCGAGCGACCGGAGCTGGCCGACCAGTTCGTGACCCGCTCCGGCGCCCAGCTGAAACTGGGGGGGCAGCCGTTCCGCTTCGTCGGGTTCAACTACTTCGACGCCGCGGCCACGGACCGTTACGCCTGCGCCTGGTGGCCGCGGGCGAGCGACGCGGACCTCGACCGGGACTTCCGCTTCCTGCACGAGCAGGGCGGCGCCACCGTAGTGCGCTTCTGGGCCTTCCAGACCTACACCCAGGGCGGGACGGACTTCTCCGGGGTGGACCGGGTGATCCGCGCCGCTCGGGCCAACGGAATGCGGGTCATGCCCGTCCTCGAAAACGAGTGGGGGGACTGCACGACGGCCCCCACCCGCACCGACAGCAAGGCCGCCTACCAGGGGGACACCTGGTTCGGGCAGGGCTACCGGGTGCCCTTCGGCAACGCGGCGCTGTCCTACCGGGACTACGTGAGCCGGATCGTCACGCACTACCGCGACGAGCCGACGATCCTCGGCTGGACGATGATGAACGAGGCCGAGACCAGCGCCCGCGACGACCAGAACCGCTCGGTGCTCGTCGGTTTCGCCGGCGACATCGCCGGCATGATCAAGTCCGCCGACCCGCGCCATCTCGTCAGCGTCGGCTCCCAGAGCAACGGGGCTCCGGGAGCGAGCGGACCGGACTTCGCCGCGGTCTACGGCCTGGCGAACATCGACTTCACCGAGGTCCACGACTGGACGGCCTGGGGCTCGGATACCGAGGCGCTGCCCGGCAGCGCCAAGGACGGGTCGCTGCCGGCCACGACCTCACCGCAGTGCGCGCCGGTGCGGGGCGCTCCCCTCGCCTGCTCCTTCGCCCTCGCCCAGCGGCTCGGCAAACCGCTGATCGTCGGCGAGGCGGGCATCGCCGCCGGTGACGCCGCCGGCCGCGAGCGCCGGGCTGGCCTGCTGGCGGCGAAGGTCCGCGCCGCGTTCCGCAACGGGGCGTCCGGCTACCTCATCTGGCAGTTCAACCACGTCGTCGACACCGAACGGTACGACGTGCTGCCCTCCGGCAACGATCCGCTCTTCGCCGTCCTGCGACGGCTCTCGGACAACCCGCCGAGCTGACCCTCGGCCGCCCACGATCGGGAAGGCGACCGTGACACACCCACCAGACACGAGACCGGCCGGCGACGAGCGGGCCGCGCCGCCCACCACACCACCGCCCGCCACACGGCCGCTGACCGGCCCGACATCGGTGATCATCTGCGCCTACTCCGAGGAACGCTGGAACGACCTGCTGGCCGCGGTCGGCAGCGTCCGCGGCCAGGGGCGCCCGCCGGAGGAACTCATCGTGGTCATCGACCACAACGAGGCCCTTCTCACCCGGGCCCGCGACGTCTTCGGCGGGACGGCCCGGGTGCTGGCCAACACGGGCCGGCGCGGCCTCTCGGGTGCTCGCAACACGGGCGTCGCCGCGGCCACGGGCGCCGTCCTGGTCTTCCTCGACGATGATGCTCGCGGAGAGCCGGACTGGCTGGAGCGGCTGCTCGAGCCCTACGCCGATCCGCGCGTGCAGGGCGTCGGCGGCGCGGCGGTGCCGATGTGGCCCGCGCCCGGGCGCCCGGCCTGGTTTCCCGCCGAGTTCGACTGGGTGGTCGGCTGCACCCACACCGGGCTGCCCGCCGTCGCCGAGCCGGTGCGTAACCCGGTCGGCGCGGCGATGTCGTTCCGCCGCGGCGCGTTCGAGCTCGTCGGCGGCTTTACCGAGGGCGTCGGCCGGGTCGGCGCCCGCCCGCTGGGCTGCGAGGAGACCGAGTTCGGTATCCGACTGCGGCAGGCCGACCCGGCCGCCCTCGTCATCCACCAGCCGAGCGCCGTCGTGCGCCACCGGGTCACCCCGCCGCGGGCCCGGCCCGGCTACTTCTGGCGCCGCTGTTACGCCGAGGGAATCTCGAAGGCGACGATCTCGCGGACGGTCGGGCGGGATTCCGCACTCGCCGCCGAACGCGACTACGTCCGCCGGACCCTGCCGGCCGCATTCCGCCGCTACCTGGGCCTACCCGGTCGGCGCCGGGCCGCGGTGGCGGTGGTCCTCGGGCTCACCGCCACGACGGCGGGATACCTGCACGGCAGCGCGAGCTCCCTGGTCACCCGCTCCCCGGAGCCGCCCCGGTAGGCGGTTACCCGCTCCGTGCCCGTCCCGCGTCCCCGTCC
>NZ_JANEZT010000425.1 GCF_025403405.1 Frankia tisae | reverse complement strand
GGCCGAGCCCCCCGCCCCCGCGCTGGTCCTCCAGCTCGGAGGCGTCCACCGACTCGTCGTCGAACTGCATGTCCCGCCCTTCGCCCTGTCCCGGTCGCGGACCTGTCCGGTTCGCCGGGTTCCGCAAGGCAGTATGTCCGCGCCGGTCGGCCGTCGAACATCGACCCGTGGCATCCGCCGCCGCGCGCAGCATTGCGGTGCGTTCTGCACGGTCCGCACCCCGAAAACGCGCACAACGCACCGCATCCCGTCGGCGGCGGGGCTGCGCCGTCAGCGGGGTGGCTGCTCTGCGGCGTCGAGCTGGCGGCCCAGCAGGGCCTGGTCGAAGTAGAGGCGGTTCTCGGTGATCAGGCCATGTTGGACGCGGTAGACCTCGACGACCCGCAGGGTGATGCGCCGCCCGGTCGGGGGGTGCTCGGTGCCGTCGGCATCGCGCAGGACGCCGGTGTGCGTGGCGGTGAGGGTGTACTCCTCGACGACGAGCTCGCCCTGCTCGGCGAGGATGTGCGTGTCGACGTCCGCGTCGTCGAACGCGGCGAGGAACGCGGCGCTGTACCCGGCGCCGGCGTCGCGGCCCTCGATGCGCACCCCGCCGGGGGCCTCCACGACGAGGTCGACGTCGAGCAGTGACCGGACCGCCGCCTCGTCACCGGCGTCGAAGGCCTCCAGCGCCCGCTTGACCGTGTCCAGCGCCTCCCCCATCCGGCGTCCTCCCCCTCCGTTGCCGTCACCTCACCCAGGACGAATCGTCCCATCGGGCGGGGGCGCGTGCACCGGTTCAGACGCCGGTGGTCGAGCCCGGACGGATGATCATCAGAACGGTGACGGTGGCCCAGAGCAGGTTGAAGATGCCGACGGTCATCGCGAGGCGCTTGGTGCGGGCGAGCGCGAAGCCGTTCCCGGTCGCCGCACCGCTGTCCAGGGCCGCCGCCACGCGCGAGGCGGGCAGGCTGGCGGTCGGCATGTCGGCGGTCGGCAGGTCCATCGCCGAGACGGGTGCGCCCTCGGACGAGGCCTCGGCACCACCGGTGCCGGCGGTGCCGGTGCCGGCGCCGGCGACGCGGGCGGCCGCGGCGGTGGTGATCTCGTCGATGAGGTTGCGCTGCACGGGCAGGATCGCGAAGGCGAGCACGATCGCGGCGAGGCCGGTCAGCGCGATCGCGACCATGAGCCAGATCTGACCGAGCACGTCGAGGCCCTGCGCGGTGAAGAACCCGAACACGACCACGAGCAGGCCGAGTGCCGAGTAGATCCCGCAGATCCGGTACAGCACCCGCGCGACCCCGGCGGAGTGCTCGTCGCCCGGACGGGCCAACGCCGCGCGAGCCGCCGACGGGAACATGCTCGCCGCCACCGTGACCGGTCCGATCGCGACGATCGCGGCAAGGACGTGCACGCTGAGCAGGAACTTGGTCACGGTTTCGCCTCGCGGGACGCCTCGGGCGCCGGCCGCGGCGGCCGGGAGCACAGCAAGCAGTTCACGCAACACACCTCGCCGGAACGGGCACCGCCCGCCCGCGAAGCCACGAAGATCACCAAGCCGCGGGGATCGCCGAGCCGCGGACATCGCGGAGCCGGGGGAAGGGCCGGACGGTACGACGTCGACGCTACGACCCCCGGGACGCCGGCACGCTGACCGGATTGCCAGGTATCGCCGTCTTCTCGCCAACCCCCGCTGGCGCCAGCGACCGCGGACCCGCCCGTCCGCACCCTCCAAGCGTCAGACCAGCACAAATAACTTAAATGCCCGCAAAAACACCCGTGCGGCGGCGGAAACGAACCGTGCGCCACCATCGGGCTCCCGCCCGGGCCCCCGACCTCCTGCCCGCTCCCTCGACGAGGAGACCACCTGCCAGCCGGTGGAGATCATCGCCGCGCAGATCGGGTATCGACTGGCCACCGGAGCCGGACACCACGCCTGGCAAGGTGACGCAGCCGAACCACCGGGTCGGGTCTTCGGGTCATCTGGGGGATGATGCCGTCATTGCGTGACCCATCTTGTGCGGTGCGTCTTCGGGAGTGGAGTCGGTATGCCAGTGCAGGCCACTGTTCGGCTCGATGTCCGGCTGCTGCTGCGGATCGACGACCGGGTGTTGCTGGCACGACCGCCGGACGACGTCTGGCACGTGCTGCCCGGTGGCCCGGTGGTCGGCGGCGAGAGCGCCGACGACGCGCTCGAGCGGCAGGTGGGGCGGCTCGCCGGGCCGCGGGTCGTCTCCCGGCAGTTCGTCGGCGCGGTCGAGCACGACGGCTCCATCACCGGCCGTTCCCCGAACTCCGCGACGGACCATGTGCTCAGCGTGCTGTTCGCCGGGGTCTGGCCGGCCGGCATTCCGACCCCGTCCCGCTGGGGGGAGCACACCCTCGTCCCGGTGGACATCGACGTCCTGCTTGCGACGCGGCTGCGCCCGCTGTCGATGGCGGAGGTCGTGCGCCGCTGGCTGACCGAGGGCTGGCCGCTGTGGCGCGGGCTGGACCCCGCCGGGGGCAACCGGCGGCTGCCGTCGCTGGCCTCGCTGCGGGCCCAGCTGTTCACCCGCCGCGAGGAGCTGCGCACCCTGGCCTTCCGGGACGCGGCGGTGGCGATGTGCGCGCTGGTCACCGCCGCCGACGGGCACATCGACCCGACCGAGCGGGAAGGCCTGCTCGGCTTCGCCGCCACCGACCCGGTGCTGTCCCAGTTCCCCGAACAGGACACCGTGCGCCTGTTCGAGGCGCACCTCGACCGGCTGACGGCGGACTTCACGGCCGGCCGCCGCGCGGCCCTGACCGAAATCATCAAGGTGCGCGGCCGGGTGGCGCAGGCCGCCGCCGTCGTGCGGATCGGGCAGGTCATCGGGCTGGTCGACGGTGAGTTCGTCGCCAGCGAGCAGGCAGTCGTGCGGGAGGCGGCGCTCGCCCTCGGGCTGGAACCGGCCGAGTTCGCCCTCTGACCGAAGACCGCACCCCGGCATCCCACCCGGCCACCTCACCGGCTCCTCCCCGCGTCGGTCCCGGCGGGCAGATCGTGCGCCCGGCCGTCGAGCACCAGCCGCACCATCCGCCCTCCCGGAACCGCGGGGCCGCCGCGCGCCTCGCCATCTGTCGCCAGCATCAACCGGCAGTAATACGTTCCGCACACGGAGTGCGTCGCCCTGAGCCGAGCGGCACCGGGCGCAGGGTGACTCAGTCGTCCTGCTTGATTCCGAACCAGGACATCACCTTGCCGCCGAACTTGAGGTCGCCGTCAATCTTGATTTTCCGGGTGATGAAGAGCTTGGCGCCGCTGACCTGGCCGATGAGCACGCGGACGAAGCGGACCCGGTCGGTGGTGATGGTCAGCGCACGGTCGGCGGGCGCCGCGCCGGCACCGGCGGGGGGCTCGATCGCCAAAGCGCAGGTGCCGTCGACGACGTGCAGCTCGTAGATACGGGTGCCACCGCCGGAGCCGCCGGTGAGGGCGAAACGGATGAGCGCGTTCTCGCCCTGCGCCTGCTCGGGCCGGAACGTGTCGCGCATCTGGCGGAAGATCTCGTCGAGGATGCCCTCCCCGGCCGGGCCCGCCAGCAGTTCGGAGATCTCCCGCTCCGACAGGGCGGACAGACCGCTGACGATTTTGGCCGGGTCGGCCGTGGGGTCGACGGCAAGGTCGGACATGGCCACTCCATTCGTTTACGGGCGGCCCGCCAGACGACGGGCGCGGCACGAGCACGCTAGCGAACCCGCCGCCGATCTTCGTCGCCCGGGGCGCCCGATCGGGCCCCCCGCTCCGGCTGGCTATCCTGACCGGAGTGATCAGCCCGGCATTCCTGCGCGTCGAGATCGACGGGTGTCCCGTGCCCCTCGACGATGCGCCTGTCCTGGCCCTGCTTCCGCACGGCCATTTCACGGTCATGCAGGTCCGCGCCGGCCGGACCCGCGGTCTCGACCTGCATCTGCAACGTCTCGACGCGGCGAACCGCGAGCTCTACGACGCACCGCTCGACGGCGAGCTGGTGCGCGCCCGCATCCGGACGGCACTGGCCGCCTCGACCCGCGACGCCACCGTGCGGGTCGTCGTCGCCGGCGCGGCGGACGGCGGCCCGGCGCGGCTCATCGTCGCGGTCGGAGCGCCCGCCGAACCGCCGGCGGCCCCGCAGCGGCTCATGTCCGTGCCGTACACGCGGCCGTTTCCGCACCTCAAGCACCTGGGCACGTTCGGTCAGCTCCAGTACGGTCGGCTCGCCCGCCGGCGCGGCTTCGACGATGCGCTGCTCACCGGGCCGGGCGGCATCATCACCGAGGGCGCGACGACCAACATCGGCTTCCTCGCCGCAGACACGATCGTCTGGCCGGACGCGCCGGCCCTGCACGGCGTGACGATGGCCCTGCTGGAGCGGTCGCCGGGCAGCTCGCGGGCGCCGGTGTTGCTGGCGGATCTCGGCCACTTCGAGGCCGCCTTCGTGACGAACTCCCGCGGGATCGCTGCCGTGGCCGCCGTCGACGACCACCGCTTCGCCGGGTCGACGCCGCTCATCGCCGAGCTGGCCCGCCGGTACGACGCCGTTCCCTGCGACCTCGTGTGAGAATGCAAAGCAAAATCATTTCTCTATTTAATGATGGCCATATCATCGCGACACCGACGACCGTTTCCGCGAGGTACATTCGATGCCACAACTAGGTCGTCACGGAACCGTCAAAACGCTTGCCGAGGACGGAATGATAGGTACTGTCATGGCTCTGCCAGCATTTTCCGGCGGGTCCGAACAGTCCGAACCGGATCCGGTTCCGCGTCGTCCGTGAAGGAAGACCGCACCGATGCCGCTTTCCTCAGCAAGGCTTCTCATCGCGCTCCTGCTGCACGAGCAACATCGCGTCGAGCCCGCCAGCGTGCCCGTGCGGTACCCCTTCCCGCCGCCGGCCGAGCGCCACCTCGTTCGCGCCGCGACAGCCCTCGCCGCCGGCCGGTCCAAGGGCGCCCTGCGCGAGCTGCGCCAGAGCGAGCACGACCCCACCGATCCCGACCACGAAGCGGTCCACGAGGCGCTCTACCTCGCGGCGCTCGCCCTCGACCGGAACTGGTCCCCGGACGATGCGGGCCTGCTCTGGCCTGAGCCGGCCGGCCCCCCGGCCAGCAGTCCGCTGACGTCCTGGACGGCGCAGGTGATCGTCCGGCAGCGGCACGACCTGCTCGCACCGACCAGCGCGGTCATCTGCGTGCTCGCGGCCGAGGTGATCCCCGTGATCCGGATGGCC
>NZ_JANEZT010000424.1 GCF_025403405.1 Frankia tisae | reverse complement strand
CACCACGGCCCCGGCCGGCCCGAGCACCCGCGCGCCCGGTGCCGCGTCCGAACCGTCCCCCGAGTAGACCCAGGGCCCGGCCCATGACGTAGGCGCGCACGACCCGGCCGAGAATGCCACCGCCATTGCCGATCTTCGGCATCATCCAGAAAGGAATCTTGAACAGGAAGTAGATGAGAGTGATTGCGGCGAGCAGGTTCACGACGCCGTCCGGGGTCGGGCCGAACACGGTGAAGCCGCCCGGGGTGAAGAACACCTTGAAAGATGCGATGAGGACGAACGACTGGGCGATCTGGATTCCCAGGCAGCCGAAGAACGCCTTCCACCACCAGAACGCGAGCTTCTCGGTCTGCGGGTGGCCGTGCCCGGCGAGCGCCAGCGGCGCGGCGCCGATGAGCGCCACCTCGATGACGATGCGGGCGATGTAGGTGCATAGCAGCGCCACGACCGAACCGGCGAGGAACAGCCCGAGAAAGATGACGAAGATGCTCTCGCCGTAGGCGCCGGGAATCGGCGCGATCGACCCGATGATGATGTTCTTCAGTTGCCCGGACGCAGTGTCCGGGTTCAACCCCTGGCCGAGGATCGCGCCGGGCAGCGGGTTGGCGATCTGGATGGCTTTGGTGGCCAGGAACTGGGACAGTCCGGCGGCGAGGAATCCGATCGGGATTCGAGGTGCGATCTCTTTGATCGAGATGCGGGACTGGACCGTGCCCAGTGACATGACCGTAATCCCACCGAACATGATCAGCGTGCTGTAAGCGGTGGCGCTGATGGCCCACGATGTCGACCACATTTCGCCGATCGCCGGAAGGTCGGACGGTTCCGGGGTGGTCAGCAAAGTACGGCCCAGCAGATCCAGCAGCGGGTTGAGCGCGGCGGTCACCAGAGTTCGGAAGAAGCCGCTGATCGCGTCGTTGATGGCATCGGTGATCCACCCGGCGACCCCACGGCCGTCACCGCCGGTGTCCGGTGCCGGTGGGGTCGTCTGCGGCATCGGCGGTGGGGGAACCTCCGGCGCGGTGGCGCAATCCGGGTCGTCCGCCGGGCAGGGTTCCGCGGGAGCCTCGGTTCCGACACCGTCGGGCGGAGCGTCGGGTGCGTCGGGCGCAGGTGTGGCAGCCCCGCCGGAGGGAGCCGGCGGATCTGGTGGGGCTTGTCCCGGGGGAATCGGGGACGGTCCGGGCTGCGGGTTCGGAGTGGGACCAGTCGAGCCGGGCGTCTCGGTGGACGGTGCGGGCGCGGGAGCGGGCGGTGCGGGAGCGGCGGACGCCACCACCGGGAACACGATCAGCAGGAGGAACGCGAAGGCCGCCGTCCCGGCCAGCAGCAGCCCGCGGCCCCGCCGATGACCCGGCCGATCAACCGCCTGGACGAGGGGGCCGCTTCGCGCACCGCGCAGAAGCGTGCAACGTGCGGGGACGGCGGCGTTCACGCCTAGCCCCCGACGATCTGCTTGAGGATTTCGACGGCCACCGGTGCGAGCGCGGCCAGCCCGTAGCCCCAGCCGGCGTTGCGGAAGGCGTCCTTGGCCTTGCCGACCTCGCCCGGCTCGCCGTTGGCCACCAGGTAGCGCACGCCGCCGACCGAGAGGAACACCGTCGCCAGCAGCGCCAGAATCCCCATGATCCAGTTGCGGACGTTGTTCAGGACCGTCTCCAGATCCGGCGCTACTGGCGCCGCCGGAGCAGCCTGGCCCAGGGCGCCCGGCGACTGTCCCGCGAAGGCCGCCGCGCCGCTGGCGACGACGAGTACCGCGACGACGACGGCGATCAGGACCGGCCGGCGCAGCAGGGCCCGCCGGGCCGAGCGCGGGAAGTGGACCTCGGGGTGTGAGGTCGGGTTCATGCCGTCACCCCCGCGACCGGGAATGTCGGGGCGGGGCGGGGCGATGAGTCGGCTGTGGCTACCGGAGGCTGTGGCCGGGGCGGCGGCTCGTTGTCCGGCGCCTTCGGTGCGCGACTGGTGCGGGCCGGACCGGTGAGGTAGCCGAGTAGCCGTCGTTCGGCACGGTCGCGCAGCCGGTAGGCGGTACGCGGTGCTGTGGCGTGGCGGGCCGCCCAGGCTGCGACCGGGACGTCGTCGAGCCGGGTCGCGGCGACGACCGCGGCCTCAGTGGCGGTCAGGACCCCGTCTGTGACCGCGTCGGCCAGGACCTCATGCGGACCGTCCGCCTGCGTGTGGGTGACAGTGCGGGTGTGGAACAGGCCCGGGTCGGGATGCGGGGTTTCCAGGCTCTGAGTCAGCAGGTCCAGGCCGGCCCGGTAGGCGTTCCACCGCAGCCGGACCGCGATCCGCGGCAGGTCCAGGCGGACGGTCACGAGCGCGGTGAGGAACCCGGTCAGGATCTCGGCCTGCACGTCGGCCGTATCGAGGTCGCTGTGCCCGCCGAGCCGGGCTGCGACCGCCCGCAGTGCGGGCAGGGCCATCCCGGCGGCGCCGACCGTCCACGCACCGCCACGGGCGCGGGAGCGGCGGACCACCACTGCCCATGCGGCGTCGCGGGTGGCCTGTGAGCAGGAGCCGGCCAGCAGCCGGTCGCGTAGCTCGTCCAACGCCACCAGCCGGGCGGGTAGGCCGGGTACCGGTGTGCCGTCCAGGGCCAGCGGGGAGGGGCCGGCGACCAGCAGCGCGAAGCAGTCCCGGAGTATCACCAGAGGCAATCCCTGCGCGCTCGCGCCGGCTGTTCGCACAGGCAGGGAACTCGTTTCGTCGGGCATTTTCTGCCGTCCTTCGGGTGTCGCGGAATCGGACAGCCCCAAGGAATCCACATCAATGCCAGCGAAAAGCCAGCATGATCTGCCAGCGAATGCGCAGCGGAGATCGCTGGCAGCCAGCACAATCACAGCGAGCCCGCACCGGGATTCGGGCCCGCCTCACCCGCCACCGCGTGCCAGCAGTAGGACCGAACCGCACAGTGGGCCGCTGAGCTGGGATGCTGTGACACCGCTGGCAAGCTGCTGGCCTCCGCTGGTGCGCCACCAGTGGTCACCAGCCGGCCCACGCTGGCACCCACGAGAAAATCTTGAGAAATTTTCCGGATTATTCTCCGGGACCCTTCCAGTGATATGCCAGCGATCAATGGTCCTGATGGGCTAGGCCCCTGCCAGCGGGAAAAATCTTGAAGAAAGTCACGGGGGTGGTGGCGAAAAACTGCACAGCAGACGGTCTCCTTTTACGACCGCGAAAACGCTCGCCGTGAAAGGAAGACCACCGATGCCCACCGCATCCGACCACGACCGCGACGGCCGCCCCGTCATCCCCGCCGGCCGGCCAGCGACCGTCTGGCCGTGCCCGCCGACCAACCCCGACCAGTGGCCCGCCGGCTGGCTCACCGCCGCCGTGGAACGGCTCGTCGTCGCCTCCACCCGTCCCGGCGACCCCGTCCTGCTACTGACCCCCCCGGCCCTGGACGAGGACGGGTCGCCGACCGCGGCCGGCGACGACGACACCATCACCGGCCTCGCCGAGACCGGCTGGGCCGTCGCCCGACTCGGCCGGCCCGTCCGGTTTCGGACCGGGCCCGCCGACCCAACCATGCAGCGGTCAGGGTCCGGACCCGGACCCGCCACCGGTCAGGAAGCGGATGATGACCGCCACCCGCTGGTCGTCACGGTCGTCTCCCCGACCCGGCACGGCTGGTTCACCCACATCCCCTGGGACCAGCTGGTGGCCCCCGGCGGCACCCTGGCCGTCATCACCCGCAGCGACAGCCTCGCCGGCTGGTTGATCGACCCCACCATCGACCTCACCACCGCCACCGGCCGCCACGGGCTCGCCCTGCTCGACCGCATCGTCCTGCTGGAGATCCCCCTCGACCAGCTCGACCAGCCCACCGCACCCCTCCCCGCAGGAAAGCTGGCCTGGCGGGTGCACTCCGACCTGCTGCTGTTCACCCCCATCAGCAGCACCTCCACGCCGGGTTGGAGCCAGCACCAGTGACCACCGACAGAGCGCCCCGCGCCGACCGCTGGTGCACCGTCTGGCCCACCGGCCGCCACGCACCGTCCAACCAGGTCGCGGCCTCCGGCCACCAGCCCACCTCGTCGCATCACGGCAACGCGATCACGCCGGCGGTCGCCGCCTACGCCATCGCCACCTACAGCCGGCCCGGGGACACGGTCTGCGACCCGGACTGCGGACCCGGGACCGTCGTCGCCGAAGCCGCCCACGCCGGCCGACACGCCATCGGCATCACCCACGACCCCCGCTGGTGGGAGTACGCCCGCACCACCGTGACCCTCGCGAAGGCACGGGGCGCCCGGGGCGACGGGATGATCCTCGACAACCCACCCGACCCGCGGACCTGGACCGGACTCGGCCCGATCGACCTGGTCCTGACCGCGATCGGTCCCCATTCCGACCCCGATGACCAGGCCGGCTTCGGCCTGGCCCGCGACCGGCCGGGACCGGACCGCCTCCGTGCCCGGCTGGCCGCCTACTCGGAGCTGCCCTGGGACGACGGCCTGCTCGTCGTCATCGTCGAGCCAGTCCCCATCGACGGGATAGATCTGGCCAGCCGGGTCGTGACGGCCGGCCGGGATGTGGGACTGCGCCCGGTGCAGCGCTGCGTCGCTCTCACCGCCGTCCCGTACACCCAGACGCTCAGCGCGGCCCGCCCGCGCGCAGGGGCACGCGCCTACCCGGTCCACCAGGACGTGATCGTCTTCCGTTCTGCTGCTGGCAGGCGGACGCAGCCGCCGACGACACCGGACCCGCCGCCAGCCACGCCCGCGCCGGCCGTCCGCGACACCACCACGCCGGACCGCCTGGCCGCCTAGATCACTCCCGCTGGTCGGCCGGGTCTCCCATGCCACGGCTGCCAGACCGCATCTCGCTGCTCGCCTTCATCTGGCTGGAGCCATCGTGTCTGACCACCCCATTCCCACGTTGCCCCCCGCTCCCGCCGCGGCGCCGACCCGACCCGGCTTGTGGTGGCGCTGGACGCACCCCTTCGCGGACCGGCGCGCCACCCGCGCGGCCCGACTGCTCGCCGAACACCACGCCGAGACCACCGAACGCGCCCGCCAGGCCCAGATCGCACTCGTTCGCGCCGGCTACCACCTCGGACCCGCCCCGTTCGGCTACCGCGCCCAACGCGTCACCGTGCCCGACGTCGACGGCACGATGCGCCGCCGGGTCCGCCTCATCATCGATCCCGCGCCCGCCGCGACCGTCGCCGTGATCTACCGCTGGCGAATCGAGGACCGCCTCAGCCACACCTCGATCGTCACCCGCCTCACCGT
>NZ_JANEZT010000423.1 GCF_025403405.1 Frankia tisae | reverse complement strand
CCGGCCCCGCCGGCCCCGCCGGCCCCGCCGGCCGCGTCGGCCGCAGCCGCAGCGGGCCTGCTCGGTCCGTCGCCGCCGGGCGCCTGCGCGTCCGGACCGTCGCCGCGCGGCCACGCCCCCACGTCACCCATGCGGACCGCCACCTGTCGGCACGCCACTGCCCTCGGCCAGGCCAATCAGGATCCCCGCCATGCCCGCGTCCATTCTGCTGCGCAACGTGACGGTCTGGGACCGAATCTATCCCGTCCCGCCACCGTCGGTGCGGAACTGTGGGGCGGCCGGGTGGGGCGGGATCTAGTGCAGCGGGGAGAAGGCGGTGGGCCAGGCCATGCTGGACTGGGCGGCAAGGATCTGCTCCGGGGCGCCGGCCGGCGGCCAGATGCCACGGGCGGCGAGGTCGCGACGGATCTCGACCCGCTCGTCGAGACCGGAGAACGGCCAGATGTGGACGATCCGCGCCGGGCCGTCGAGCGCGTACATGACGACGGTCAGCGGGTCGATGACGTGGCGGGCGGGCAGCGCCCCACGCCAGGCCTCGATGGTCGGCGGCAGGCCGCCGGGGCGCAGGTGGTAGTCGCGGATCTCGTAGACCTTGCCGAACTCCCCGGGGCGGACCGGGGGAACGTAGGGGAACGGCGCGAAGCTCGCCAGGGAGAGGTCGGTGACGGCCCCACCGGGGTCGGCACCGAACGGGGCGCTGGACCGGCGGGCGCGGGCCCGCTCGGCGGCGAGCTCCCCGTCGTCGTCGAACGACCGTAGGACGAACAGTCGGCCCAGCGGGCCGTGCTCGGTCTGCCAGCAGCCGAGCAGGCGACCGCGCGCGCCCTCGCCCTCCACCCAGGGCAGCACACCCGCGGCTGCCCGCCCGCCGTCGGCCAGGCCGAAGTGCAACGTGGCCAGCTCGTAGCGGACGGCCTGCTCGACGGCGCCCAGGTCGGCTCCGGTGATGACGTCGGGCTCGGTCGGCACAGTTCCTCCTTGACATCGAGAAGATGGTTGGTCGAGAAGATGGTTGTCTGTCGGGACGGACCACCACACTGGCCGATCGGGGCCTGACGCGCTCCCGTTCCAGCTCGATGTCAGCTCGATGCCAGCTCGCCTGTGGCGCACGCGGTGGCTGCTCCGCCCGAGTACCAGGCCGAGGTCCCCCACCGGTTGTCCGGCGGCGTGGACTCGTCCGGCGGCGATAGACCTGTTCCACTATGCGGGTCGTTAGGGTGATGCGAAACGATCGCGCCGAATGCGTAGGAGGTCTGTGACGATGAGCGAGGCCGAGGCAGAGGCGGGCACGACCGGGGCGGCCTGGTTCACGCCGGTGGCGGCGGAGGTCAGCCCGGCGAATCTCAACATCGGGGTGCCGCACCCGGCCCGGATGTACGACTACTACCTCGGTGAGAAGGAGAACTTCCCCGCCGACCGGGAGACCGCCGAGCAGGCCATCGCCGCGTTCCCGAACACCCGCAACGCCGCCCGGCAGAACCGCGCGTTCCTGGTCCGGGCCGTGCGCCACCTCGTGGGCGAGGTCGGCATCCGCCAGTTCCTCGACATCGGCACCGGCATCCCCACCTCGCCGAACCTGCACGAGGTCGCGCAGGGCATCGCGCCGGACACCCGCGTCGTGTACGCGGACAACGACCCGATCGTCCTCACCCACGCCCGCGCGCTGCTGACCAGCACGTCCCAGGGCCGCACCGCCTACCTCGACGCCGACATCCGCGAACCCGAGCGCATCCTGGCCTCCCTCGAGCTGCGCGACACCCTCGACCTGACGAAGCCCGTCGCGCTCTCCCTCATCGCGATCTTCCACTTCATCGACGACGCTGACGACCCGTACGGCATCGTCCGCCGGCTCGTCGACGAACTGCCGTCCGGCAGCTACCTCGCGCTGACGAACGCGACCGGCGACCACGACCCGACGTTCGAACCGGCCGCGGAAACCTACCGGCGCCGCGGCGTCACGATGCGGCTGCGTAACCGCACCGAGGTCGAGCGCTTCTTCGACGGCCTGGAGCTCATCGACCCCGGCGTGCAGGTCGTCCACCACTGGCGCCCCGACTCCACCACCGAGGATCTCACCGACGCGCAGGTCAGCGTCTACGGCGCCATCGCCCGAAAGCCCTGATGCGCCCCCGCGGGTGATCCCATAGCGGGACGTGCCACGCCCCGAGTGACGGACCCGCCGCGGCTGTCCTCCATCCAGGTGGGCGTTGTCCCCCGAAAGTCTTTGCCAGCCAGCAACCGTTAGCCTCCCGGGCCTGGCGTGATCCGATCGGCAGGGGGGAAGAGGATCATGAGCTATGACCATGGAGGCTGGCCGGACCACGGCGGCGGCAGACGCCCGACGGGGGACGACTGGCAGCGCGGCTGGGACGACAGCGGCCACGGGCGACCAGCGGGTCAGGATTACCGCAGGCCCGATGCCGGCTACGGTCACTCTTCCCCGCCCAGCGGGCGGGGCGGGGAGGGGCCCAGCAGAACGGACGACTACTGGTCCGGGCCGCCCGACCGCGGCGGATTCGCAGCGAGACCGGCTGCGCCGCCGCCCCCGCCCCCGCCGGGGAAGACCGGTCTGTCTCGCAACGCGAAGATCGGCATCGGCTCCGCGGCGGTGGTGGTCCTGCTGGGCATCGGGGCCGCACTCGGTGGCGGTGGGTCCACCGCCACGACGACCGCCAGCGCGGTCGTGCCTGCCCCGGTGGCGAGCGCCCCTCCGGTGACCGGCGTTCCTCCGGTGACCGGCGTTCCTCCGGTGACCAGCGGCGCCCCGGCGGCCGGTGGCAGCATCGCCGCCGGTGCGGTCGCCCCCGTCGCGTCGACCACCCCGGCCCCACGCCGGGCGGTTCCGAACGTCGTCGGACTGAACCACCAGACCGCGCAGGACACTCTGCAGGCCGCCGGTTTCTACAACCTCGCCGAGCAGGACGGCACCGGCCAGGGACGCATGCTCGTCTTGGACCGCAACTGGCACGTCATCGCGCAGGCCCCCGGGCCGGGAACGGTCATCAGCACCGACGGCCAGGTGATGCTCACGTCGAAGAAGTACACCGATCCGTGATGACAGTGCCCCTGCCAGATCCGTCCTGGCCGACTGTCGGCGCTTAGGACCGCGGACGCGGCGTCAGCCGGCAGCGGACCAGGATTCGATCATGATGCGGGCGATGGACATCCGGCCGGGCAGGCGGATCGGCGGGGTGGCGGTCGCGGACGAGTCGTCCGCGGTGGCCCAGTCGTCGCCGCGGGCCAGCGCCTCGCGGACCTCGTCGCGGGTGATCCACAGCGCCTCGCTGATCTCGGTCTCGTCCAGGCGAAACGGCTGGGCGGGATCGGCCACCGCGTGGAAGCCGAGCATCAGGGACCGCGGGAACGGCCAGCCCTGGCTGCCGAGGTAGCGGATGTCGGTGACGTCGAGCCCGACCTCCTCGCCGATCTCGCGCGCCACGCACGCCTCCAGCGACTCGCCCGCCTCGACGAAGCCGGCGAGCACCGAGAAGCGGCCCGCCGGCCAGGCCCGGTGGCGGCCGAGCAGCATCCGATCCGCGCCGTCGTGCACCAGGCAGATCACCGCCGGGTCCGTCCGTGGGTACTCCTCGTGGTGCTGCGCCTCGCAGATGCGCGCCCAGCCGGCGTTGGCCTGCCGGGTCGGCGAGCCGTCGCGGGCGCAGAACAGGGCCCGGCCGTGCCAGTTCAACAGGGCGACCGCCGCAGCCAGCAGCGCCGCGTCGCGATCACTGAGCTCCGCGCCGACCGAGAACAGATTGAGCCACCGGATCTCGTCGCCGGCCGCAGCCTGCTCCGGGCCGCCGCGCACCGCCCAGTACGCGACCCCGTCGACCTCGCCGAGCAGCAGCGCGTCCGGCGGCGGGGAGCCGGCGGCCTCGATCGCCGCCCGCGTCCACAGCCGGGGGCCGGTGTCCGCGTCCTCGACGCCGGGCGCCGGCCACACCACGGGGCTGCGGCTCTCCTCGTCGACGAGGACGACCCGGGCGGTGGCCCAGCCCTCCTTCTGCCGCCCGGTGTCCTGCCGCAACAGCTCGTCCCGCAGCAGGGCGGCACCCGCCAGCACCGGCGGCCGAATCAGCCCGAAGTCAGTCAAGGTCACACCCTCCAGTACAAGCCACGTGCACACTCACGGTATGCCGGCGCCGACTCGGGCGAGCACGGGCGGTGCGCGGCGCTCAGGTGAACTTCGGGGCGCGCTTCTCGACGAAGGCCGTGATGCCCTCCCGGCCGTCACCGACGGCGCTGCGCGCGATCTCGCGTGCCTCCAGCTCCATCTGCGTTTCCAGGCCGTTGGTGAAGGTCTGGACCAGCAGCCGCTTGATCGCCCCGTGTGAATCGGCCGGACCCGCCGCGATCCGCTGCGCCAGCGCCGTCGCCTCGCCGTCGAGCTCTCCCGCGGGCACGACCCGGGTGACCAGCCCCCATTCGAGTGCCTCCGCGGCGGACAGCCGACGGTTGGTGAACATGAACTCCTGCGTGCGGCGCAACCCCATCAACCGGGGCAGCGTGTAGGAGGAACTGCCGTCCGGGCTGAGCCCCACATTGGTGTAGGCCATGGTGAAGGTGGCGGAATCAGCCGCGAGAACCAGGTCGCCCGCGGCCGCGATGCTGACCCCCGCGCCCGCGGCGACGCCATTGACGGCGACGATCAGCGGAGCGTTCATCCGCGTAAAGATCGACACGGCACGGTGCAGGTCGTCGGCAAGTTTTTTGATTTCCACGCCGATGCGATCGCCGTGGTCCGCCATCTCCTTCACGTCACCGCCGGCGGTGAAGAAGCGGCCGGTAGCGGTCAGCAGCACAGCCCGGACCGACGGGTCGCCGTCGCAGGCGGCCGCCGCCCGGGCCAGCTCCGCGGACATCTCCTGGTTGAGGCCGTTCGCGGCGTCCGGACGGTTGAGGGTGATCCGGGCCACTCCGCCGTCGCGCTCGAACTTCAGCGTCTGGAACTCCTGGCTCATCAGCGTCTCCGTTCACAGGGTGTAGCGGGTGAACGCCCGACGGTCACGCATAGTGCAGTCGGACGCATCAGGCCCACCTAGTCCCGCCGATACGGGACGTGCTCAGACAGACCTACCAGCATTCGACCGCAGCCGCCCGCGACGCCGCTCGACCGGTCGCCGGGCCGGCGGCGGCGATCGGGGGCACCCAATGAACCTTTCCCGGTAACCTTTCGTCACCTTTGGTAGCAACAACGCTGTGTGCATACGTTGATCTCTACGTGGTGCGCTGGTGCTCCATGTGGAGCAGCACGAGGCATGCTTTCACCACGGATCCGA
>NZ_JANEZT010000422.1 GCF_025403405.1 Frankia tisae | reverse complement strand
GCCCACCACCGGCACCACTCGCGATACCGACACCACTCGCGGCACCGGCACCACTCGCGACACCGGTGCCACCCGTCCGCTCGGTCCTCGTCCCGGCGCGGCGTCCGCCCCCGGTGGGGACAGCGCCCGCTGGCAGGCGAGCGCCCTGCGAGCCGCCGCTGCCACCGCGCAACGCAGCGCCGTCGCGTCGATCAGCGGCCCGGACGACGCGCCGGCGTGCACCTTCGTCGCCGCGATCGTGACGCCGGGCCTGCTGGCGGTCGGCTGGCTCGGCGACAGCCGGGCCTACCTGGTCGACCAGTCCGGCGCGCGGCTGCTCACCGCGGACGACACGCTGGCCGCCGAGTCGGTGCGGGCCGGCCTGCTGCCACCGGAACGGGCCGAGACGGGGCCGGGCGCCCACACGATCACCCACTGGATCGGCACGGGCAGCACGTCCGTGATCCCCCGCGTCGCCGCGTCGGCGCTGAGCGGGCCGGGACGGGTCGTGCTGTGCAGCGACGGGCTGTGGAACTACATCTCGGCGGCGGGTGCCCTCGCCGACCGGATCGCCGAGGTGGCGGCGGACGCGCCGCCACTCGCGGTCGCCCGCCACCTGACGGCCGTCGCCCTCGCCCGCGGCGGGGGCGACAACATAACTGTGATAGTCATCGACATCCCCGGGGGCAACGATGATCATCTTCACCTGTGAGGTCAGCCAGAACGAGTTCCTCGCGGAAGGCGTCGGCGAGGTGCACGCGGTCATCACCGTGTCCGCCCGCGGCGAGGAGGCCGTCGGCGACGGGGGGCGGGCGGCGGCCGGGACGGTTCCCGGCGCCGCTCCCGGCGAGGCTCCCGGCGCCGCCGAGGTGATCATCCTGGACTGCTCCGGCTCCATGGAGTACCCACAGTCGAAGATCATCGAGGCGCGGCGGGCGGCGCGGGCGGCGATCGACACGTTGCCCGACGGCGTCGCGTTCGCCGTCGTCGAAGGCACCGAGCAGGCCCGGGTCGTCTACCCGGAGCGCCCGGTGCTGGTGGCGGCGACCGCCGAGACGCGGGCGGCCGCGGGCCGCGCCGTCGCCCGGCTGCGTCCCCACGGCGGCACTTCGATGGGCCGCTGGCTGCGGCTGACCGCGAAGCTCATGGCGTCCCGCCCGGACGCCATCGGCCACGCCATCCTGCTCACCGACGGGCAGAACGGCGAGAGCACGGCGGCGTTGGAGGCGTCGCTGGCCGCGTGCGAGGGCGCGTTCCAGTGCGACTGCCGCGGGGTGGGCGCCGACTGGCGGGTCGATGAGCTGCGCCAAATCTCCACCCGCCTGCTCGGCACCGTCTCGCTGCTGCGCGAGCCCGCCCAGATGGCCGACGACTTCCGCGCGCTGATCGCCAAGGCGCTCGCCCGCGGTGTCGCCGACGTCGCGCTGCGGGTCTGGACGCCGAAGGGTTCCACCACCCGCTTCCTGCGCCAGGTCTCCCCCGAGGTCGACGACCTGATGCCGCGCGCGGTCGAGGTGAACCCGTTCACCCGGGACCATCCGACCGGCGCGTGGGCGGCGGGCACCCGCGAGTACCACCTGTGCGTCGACGTGCCGCCGGCCGACGTCGGCGACGAGCGGCTCGCCGCGCGGGTGAGCCTGGTCGTCGGCACCGAGGTCGTCTCGCAGGCCCGTGTCCGCGCCGTGTGGACCGAGGACGCCGAGCTGTCGACCCGCATCGACGGCGTCGTCGCCCACTACACCGGGCAGGCGGAACTCGCCCGCGCGGTGCAGGACGGCCTCGCCGCGCGCCGCGCCGGGGACGAGGTCAGCGCCGTGACGCTGCTGGGACGGGCCGCGCGCATCGCCGCCGCGGCCGACGACGGCGCGATGCTGGACCGGCTCGGCAGGGTCGTCGAGATCGACGACCCGGTGACCGGTTCGGTCCGGCTGCGCCGCGACGTGGAGAAGCTCGACGAGATGGATCTCGACGCGGGTTCGACGCTGACGGTTCCCGCCAAGAGGTGAGGCCGGAGAACTGCCCGCTCTGCGGGCGCCCGCGTCGCGGGGTGGGGACGCACTGCCCGGCCTGCGACCACAACTTCCACACCGGCACCGGCCCGCTACCGGCGAAGGCCGTCCCCCTGCGGGCCGGGCGCTGGAACGCGCGGATCTCCGTCGACCGGGTGTTCTTCGAACGGGGAGACGACTTCGAACGGGGAGACGACGCGGGCGCGCCCGCCTTCCCCGAGCGGTCTCGTCCGGTGACCGTCGAGCTGACCACATCACGGACCGTCATCGGCCGGCGCAGCCGCAGTCAGCGCACCCCGCCGGGCCTCGACCTGTCCGGCGACCTGGGGGATCCCGGGGTCTCCCGCTCCCACGCCGCCCTGGAGCTGACGGCGGACGGCTCCCTGCGCATCACCGACCTGGGCTCGTCGAACGGCACCTGGGTCGGCCCGGACCCGGGCCATCTGGTCCGCCTGACGCCGGGCGGCGCCGTGGCACTCGACGACGGCGACCGCGTCTACCTCGGTTCCTGGACCCGGATCACCGTCCACCGCCGAGACGAGTGAGGCGGGTAGCCTGCCCCTTCCCGCCCCTACCTGACCGAAAAGTTAGGGATCTGTTACGGTTTCACCGATTTCCGGTGACTGCTGCCAAGCAGCGTCGCCCGCGTCGCATTTCCCACCAGCCAATTTCCCACAGCCGGCCAGCCGGCCACCCCGCGAGAAGGGGCTTGTTTTTACGCCGTTGTGCCAGCCGACCCTCGGCCGCTGTAGGTCACAGCGGCGGGGCATGAAGCGCCATGTCCTTTTCTGGCAGGCTCTATTGTCGTGCGATCTACCCGACCGCTCGCGGTCGACGAGGCCGGTACCGCCCAGCCGGGTACCCACTTTTTCCTTTCGTACGCCGGCCCGGATGAGAACTGGGTCACCTGGATCAGCGACATTCTCGAGTCTGCCGGCCGCACTGTGCGGGTGCAGCCTTCCGAATCGCCCGGCGGGCAGTACGTCGTTTCCGATATCAGCGCCGAGGCGGCGCGGGCGGAACGCGTCCTCGTCGTTTGTTCCCCAGCCCTCTTCGACGCCCCCTGGTGCACCTTGGAGTGGGTCGCGGCGCTGGCGGCGCGGCCCACTCTCCTGATCCGGGTGACCGACGACCCGGTCCCCGAGGTGCTGGCGACCGTCCACCGCGTCGACCTGTTCGGTGTCGACGCGGCCGCCGCCGCCCAGCGGCTCCTGGACGCCGTCGCCGCGCCCGGCGGCCCCCGCCCGGCGGGGCCCGATCCCGACGCGCCGGTCGCCTCCTTCCCTGCTCTGCTGCCCGCGGGGTGGAATGTGCCAGGCCGGGACCGGCTGGTCGTCGAACGCGCCACGCTGCTGGGCGATGTCCGCCGGGCCCTGACCGGCGGCCCGGTGCCGGCTGTCGTGTTGCGCGGCACCGCCGGCTGCGGACGCACCCAGCTCGCGGTCGAGTACGCCCACCGGCACGCGCCGGAGTACGGCCTGGTCCGGTGGATGGACGCGGGGCAGCTTCCGCTGCTCGGCCAGCAGATCGCCGCGCTCGCCGGGCTGTTGGCGCTGCCGACCGGCGCCGGCGCCGGCGTCGACGAGACGGTCGGTGCCGTCCTGGCCGAGCTGAACCGGCGTGAACGCTGGCTGCTGGTGTTCGACGACGCCCACGACGCGCCGGGGTTGTGGCGGTGGTTGGACCAGTCGCTACCGGCCCGTTCGGGCCATCTGCTACTGATCGACGCCGACGCCGACGGGAGGGCGCGGCGCGCCGGCCCGGTGCCGACGGTGGAGGTCGGGCCCCTGCCCCGCGAGCAATCCGTCGCCCTGCTGACCGCCCGGCGACCCGGCCTGGACTCCGGTGTCGCCGATGCCGTCGCCGCCCGACTCGCCGACCAGCCGCTGGCGGTGGCTCTGGCCGCCCGGCTGCTCGCCCAGGAGGATCGCGACCCGCGGGACTTCCTCACCGACCGTCAGGACCACAACCTGAACAGCACCCCGGTCGAGCTGTGCTGGTCGCTGTTCCAGGAACGGTTCGCCCTGTCGGCACCGACGACCGTGCGGCTGCTGGAACTGTGCTCCCTGCTCGCGCCGGCGCAGGTGCCCCTGTCTCTGTTACGTGCGGCGAGTCCGCCACCGCGCCGAGGGTGGATCGGGCACCACCACCACAAGCGCCACGGCGACGACGGCGAACGGGACCTGCACCGGATCGTCGCGATCGCCGTCGACCATGGCCTGGCCCGGCGCGCCGGGGACAGCATCGTCCTGCACGCTCTGGTGCGCGACGCGGTCGCCGCGAGGCTGACCCCGCGCCGGCGCCGCGAGCTCGGCGACCTCGCCGGACGGCTGCTCGCGGCGGCATACCCGCAGAGCCCGACAGACCGCCCGGTCTGGTCCGCGCAGGCACCTGTCGTCCCGCACCTGCTGGCGGCCCTGGACACCCTCGACGATCCCGACGACCCGCACCAGCTCCACGCCTGGGCGGACGTCCACTGCTCCCACCTGTACGCCCGGGGTGCCTACGCCGCAGCCGAGTACCTCGCCCGCGACCTGTATCGCCGGAACCTCAAACGATTCGGCCCGGACAATCGCGACACGCTGGCCAGCGCGAACAACCTGGCCGTCGCACTGCTCGCGGTCGGGCAGCGCCGGGCGGCGCAGGAGGTGGAGCGGGACACGTTGGCCCGGCGGGGCCACTTCCTCGGCGAGAACCATCCGGACACCCTCGCGACCGCCGCCAACCTGGCGATCGTGCTGTGGGAGCTGGGTGAACACGAGGCCGCTCGCGGCCTGCACGCCGACACCGTCGCCCGGTCCCGCGCGGCCCTCGGCGAGGACCACCCCGACACCCTCGCCCGCGCCCACCAGCTCGCCGGGCGCCTCGGCGCCGTCGGCGACCTGGCGAACGCGCAGGCTCTCACCGAGGACGTGCTGGCCCGCCGACGCCGCCTGCTCGGCGACGACCACCCCGAGACCCTCGACACGACCGCCGATCTGGCCGCCCTCCTACGAGGACTCGGCCGGTTCCGAACCGCTCGCGCGCTCGACGAGGACCTGCTCGACCGGCTACGCCGATTACTCGGCGACGACCATCCCGACGTCCTCGCCTTCGCCAGCCGGCTCGCGACCAACCTGGACGATCTCGGCGAGTTCCAGTCCGCCCGACGGCTCACCGAGGAGGTGCTGGCCCGGCGCCGGCGCCTGCTCGGCGACGACCATCCCGACACCCTGGCCTCGGCACACAGCCTGGCCGCCAGCCTGTCGGCGAGCGGTGACTACCGCGGGGCGCAGGAGCTGTTCGAGGAGGCGTTGCTGTCTC
>NZ_JANEZT010000421.1 GCF_025403405.1 Frankia tisae | reverse complement strand
CTCGGAAGTTGCTCTGTGGAAGGACTACTTCCTACCGAGGCCCCGCGTTTCCCTGCCTACCCCCCTCCGCCCGTCACAGATAGTGATCGAACGCGGAGTGTGACGGCCCGTTGCAGGGAAAGGCTCACTGCGTTTCGGCGCAAAGATGTCACCCTGCCGAGTCGGGTCTAATATCGCGTTATAGCGGCTTACTGTTCATCGACAAGGAAACATCATTGTTTTCCTGTGGGTCCCGTTTGTCCTGGCGGTAAAAGATTGATGTCGTTTTCTTCCGTACTCTTCTTAAATTCGTCTGCCTTGGTTAGACAAGCGGCGTGCATGAGCGAGTGGTGCGCCGATGGGGCGCGAGTGTGGTGTTGCTGACCGTCACCGGTATGGCCGGTGGCGTGATGTACTGGTCGGCCGGCGAGGCGCCTGGATCGGCGGTGCTCGGCGGTCGGATGGCCGCCGGCGCGCCGGCCACGGTGTCGGCCGCGCAGGCGGGGGATCCGGGGCCGATCAGCCCGGCGCTGGTGCGCCGTCGCGCGGGGGCCACCGGGCCGGAGGCACCGTCGTCGGTGCTCGGCGCGGCGCTGGGACCAGCGGTGCCTGCCGTGCCCAGGCTGCGCGCCGTGCCGGCCGTGCCGCGCACCCCGTCGTACGTGATCGCCGACGGCGTGGCCAGACCCGCGCCCCCCACCCCGAACACGTCCATCCCGAACACGCCGGTGACGGGCGACGCGGTCGCGACGGGGCGGGTCGGCCGCCTCGCCACGGTCGAGCCGATCGCGGCGGCGCGCGGTGTGGCCTCGACCGGACTGGCGGCGCGGTTGCGCAGCTACCTCGCGGGCCGGCCGGGTCACGTCAGCGTCGCCATGTACGACGCGGTCGCCGGCACCGCGGCCGTCTACACCGATCCAGCCGTCGCCGGCTACGAGACGGCGAGTTCGGTCAAGCTCGACATCCTCACGGCGCTCGTGCAGCGGGCGGGCGCGTCGGGGCGGCTCACGGCCCATGAGCAGGCGCTGGCCCGGCGGATGATCTCGGTCAGCGACAACGCGGCGGCGAGCGCCCTGTGGGCCGACGTCGGCGGCGCGCCTGCGATGAACGCCTTCTTCGCCCGTCTTGGCATGCACGCGACGACGGCGGGACCGGGCGGCAAGTGGGGGTTGACCCGGACCACCGGGGCGGACCAGCTCGCGGTGCTGCGGGCGATCTCCTACCCGGGCACCCTGTCGGCCGCCGGGCGGGCCACGGTGAGCGGCCTGCTGAAGACCGTGATCCCGGCGCAACGGTGGGGCCTGACCGGCGGTGTGCCGGCGGGGGTCACGGTGGAACTGAAGAACGGCTGGCTGCCCCGCACCAGCGGCTGGG
This sequence comes from Frankia tisae, assembly GCF_025403405.1. Taxonomy (GTDB): domain Bacteria; phylum Actinomycetota; class Actinomycetes; order Frankiales; family Frankiaceae; genus Frankia; species Frankia tisai. Next base: position 3,972 of record NZ_JANEZT010000421.1, on the reverse strand, counting down.
TGATCACCAGCCTGGCGCACGTCCACGGAGCCGGCCGCGACTACGTCATGGCCGTCTACACGAAGAACGGGCCGAGCATGCAGTCGGGCATCACCACCGTGCAGGGGCTGTCCGCGCTGGCCTGGAAGGCGGCGAGGAGCTCGGCGGCTGCCGGGTAGCCGACTGCCGGGTAGCGCGCCGCGGCGGCGGGCCCAACGGCCGGCCGTCGTGGTTCTCCGCCGTGTGCTGCCATCAGGTGCTGTCGTCGTCCCCCGTCGCGTGCTCCGGACCGGGAGCTGTACCTCGGCCCGCGACGGGGGTGCGTGCGTACTGCGATGCGGGGGTGCCGCGACGGCCCGAGATCAGCCGCTGAAGCGGGCGACGGCTCGCATCTTGTTCATCGCGTCGAGCGCCGCGACCTTGTAGGACTCGGCCAGCGTCGGGTAGTTGAACACGCTGTCGACCAGGTAGTCGATGGTGCCGTTGCAACCCATCACCGTCTGCCCGATGTGGATCAGCTCGGTGGCGCCGGTGCCGAAGACGTGCACCCCGAGCAGGCTCCGGTCCTCGGGGCTGACCAGCAGCTTCAGCATCCCGTAGGAGTCGCCCAGGATCGCGCCGCGGGCCAGTTCCCGATACCGGGCGATGCCCACCTCGAACGGGATCGCGAGCTCGGTGAGCTCGTCCTCGGTCCGTCCGACGTAGGAGATCTCCGGGATCGTGTAGATCCCGATCGGCATGAGCTCCGCCCGCATCGCGTTCACGTTCTCACCGCAGGCGGCGTAGGCCGCCAACCGGCCCTGCTCCATCGAGGTCGCGGCGAGAGCCGGGAAGCCGATGACGTCGCCGACGGCGTAGATGTGCTCGGCCTCGGTGCGAAAATCGGAGCCGACCTTGATCCGGCCGCGGTTGTCCGCGGACAGGCCCGCCGCCGGCAGGTTGAGGATGTCGGTGAGCCCCTGCCGTCCCGCCGAGTACATCACCGTGTCAGCGGGCAGCTTCTTGCCGCTCTCCAGCAGGGTGAGCGTCCCGCCGTTGTGCCGCTCGACCGACACCACCGACTCGCGGAAACGGAACGTCACCGCCAGGTCTCGTAGCTGGTACTTCAGGGCCTCGACGATCTCGACGTCGCAGAAGTCCAGCATGCGGTCCCGCCGCTCGACGACCGTCACCTTGGTGCCGAGGGCGGCGAACATCGACGCGTACTCGATGCCGATCACCCCGGCGCCGACGACGACCATCGACCGCGGCAGCCGTTCCAGGGCCAGGATCTGGTCGCTGTCGACCACCGTCCGGCCGTCGAAGTCGACCGTGTCCGGCCGCGCGGGCCGGGTGCCGGTGGCGATGATGATCCGCTCGGCCGAGACCCGCCGGTCCTCGATGTCCCCGGCCGCTCGCACGCTGACCGAGTGCGGGTCGATGAAGCTCGCCAGCCCCGTCAGCAGCGTGACGTGGTTGCGGCTGAGCTGGTTGCGGATGACGTCGATTTCTCGACTGATCACGTGCCTGGTTCGGGCGGACAGATCACCTACGGTGATGTCGTCCTTGACCCGATAGCTCGACCCGTACAGCTCGCGCTGCGACATGCCGGTCAGATAGAGAACGGCCTCCCGAAGCGTCTTGGACGGGATCGTGCCAGTGTTGATGCTGACACCGCCGATCATCTCCCGCTTGTCCACGATCGCGACCCGCCGGCCGAGCTTGGCTGCCGCGATCGCAGCCTTCTGCCCGCCGGGTCCGGACCCGATGACGAGGACGTCATAGTCGAACACCGTCACCTCCCCGCATTCTTTCCGGCTCCCGGTGAAGCTGAGGCTATCTGGCTGGAGCGGGTGGGTCGGCACGTTGCACGGGCTTGTTACGTTTATTTCTTCTCCGCGCTTTCCTCGGAGGGTTTCAGCCATGCGATATCGCGGAGAGTAAACGCCATCTATCTGTCCGTAATAACCGAGACGTGCCGGCGGCGGATGGCCCTCTCGAGCCGAGTCGTTGCCGTCGGCCGCGCCCGCCTCGGCCCGCCGCGTGCACGGCGGCATCAGATGATCTTCGCCGGCCCGTTCGAGATTGGTGCCGCCGCCACCCGTAACGAACAGGCCGCCGTCTCGTTAGACCAGAGGCGGGGGTCGTGGAGGCTGTCTGGGGGGTCTTCCACGACCCCCGCCGCTTCGCCGCCGCGTCACCGTTGTCGGGACGGACGCCCGCCCGTTATCGGGAGGTGCGCTGGGAGCGGTGACCTGCCTGGAGCGGCGCCGGACGCCGACTCCGGAGTGGATTCTCCGGAGCCGGCCGATCCGGACGCAGGTGGATCGTCCTACGGATGGGTCATCGAGAGCACGTCGAGGGCGGCGTCGAGCTGGGCCTCGGTGAGCTTGCCGGCCTCGATGTAGCCGCGCTCGATCACCACCTCGCGGATCGTCTTCTCCTCGGCGAGGGACAGCTTCGCGACCTTCGCCGCCTCCTCGTACCCGATGTACTTGTTCAGCGGCGTCACGATGGATGGCGAGGACTCGGCGTAACGCCGGCAGCGCTCGACGTTGGCGACAATCCCGTCGACGCAGAGGTCCGCGAGCAGCCGGCTGATCGTGGACAGGATGTGGATCGACTCCAGCAGATTGCGCGCGATCACCGGCAGCATCACGTTGAGCTCGAAGTTGCCGGCCGAGCCGCCGAAGGCGACCGCCGCGTCGTTCCCGACGACCTGCGCAACGACCTGGCAGACCGCCTCCGGGATGACCGGGTTCACCTTGCCGGGCATGATCGACGAGCCGGGCTGCAGGTCGGGCAGGTGGATCTCCCCGAGGCCGGCCCGCGGCCCGGACGAGGCCCAGCGCAGGTCATTCGCGATCTTGTAGAGCGAGATGGCGACGACCCGCAGCACCCCGGACGCCTCGACCAGGCCGTCCCGCGACGCCTGCGCCTCGAAGTGGTTACGCGCCTCGGTCAGCGGCAGGCCCGTGCTGGCGGCCAGTTCCTCGATCACCGCGGCGGAGAAGCCGGGCGGCGTGTTGATGCCGGTGCCCACGGCCGTGCCGCCCAGCGGCAGCTCGCCGATCCGCGGCAGGGCCACGTTCAGGCGCTCGACGCCGAGGCGCACCGCCGCCGCGTAACCGCCGAACTCCTGACCGAGCGTCACCGGCGTGGCGTCCATCAGGTGCGTCCGCCCCGACTTCACCACGTCCGCGAACTCGGTCTCCTTGCGGCCGAGCGAGGCGGCGAGGTGCTCCAGCGCCGGGATCAGCTCCTGCACGATCCCCTGGGTCGCGGCCACGTGGATCGACGACGGGAAGACGTCGTTCGACGACTGCGACGCGTTGACGTGGTCGTTAGGGTGCACCGCCCGGCCGAGCCGCTCGGACGCCAGCGACGCCAGCACCTCGTTGGTGTTCATGTTCGATGACGTGCCGCTGCCGGTCTGGAACACGTCCAGGGGGAACTGGTCGTCCCAGTCGCCGCGCGCGACCTCGGTGGCCGCGTCCGAGATTGCCTCGGCGATGTCGGCGTCCAGCACCCCGAGCTTGGCATTGACCGTCGCCGCCGACGCCTTGATCCGCGCAAGCGCCTGGATGTGCGCGCGGGAGATCCGCTGGCCGGAGACGGGAAAGTTCTCCACCGCCCGCTGCGTCTGGGCCCGCCAACGGGCCGATGCCGGCACCCGGACGTCGCCCATACTGTCGTGCTCGATGCGGTATTCCTGCTCGCTCATGCGCCCGTTCTCCCGATGTTCCGTCGCCTTTGACCTGCATCTGACCAACACCGCACCCCGGTGCCCACCACCCGGCGAGAGGGGGGCTGGACAGCGGCCCCAAGGGGACCCTAGGACATGTCGGGCGACTCGTGCCCGCGCCGCACGGTGCCATGGGAGCTCTCACACCTTTCCCCGCAAAGCGCCTTCGGCGCTTTGCGGGGACCCCTGGTATCGGGCGCCGTGCGGGTCTCGGTCAGATCGCCTTCGGCGATCTTCCCTGGGGGCGGGTGGTCGGGGTGGTTGTCCGC
>NZ_JANEZT010000420.1 GCF_025403405.1 Frankia tisae | reverse complement strand
ACCCGGTCTCAGCGCCCCACCCGGTCTCAGCGGCGGGACGGGCGACGTCTCGACGGGACTCGGCGCCCTCGCAACGGACCGCGGCGCCCACGCGGCGGGTCGTGGCGGCCCCACGGCTGGCGCGGGCGGGGTCTACCGCACCGACCAAGTCCGCCGAGTCGTCCTGCACCCTGGATTCGTCCGCGTCCACCTGGCCGGCGAACCGGCGCTGATGGTCGATGTGCCGATCCACCGCGGCCTCGCGCTGGCTCCAGGAACGCCGGTGCGGGTGACGATTCCACCCGGTGCGATGGTCGTCTATCCCGACTATGCCGGCCGCCGCCCGAGCTGATCTGCGCGGCGAGCTCGGCGTACGGCGGGAAATCCGCTCGGTAACGGTCGGTTGTACGTGCACTGATGTTTCCGTTCGTGTCGATCTCCGGCCATCTTCGGCTGACAGCGTTCCCTCCGGCGCCGATGGGACCGGCGCCGGAGGAGGACACGCATGGTTGTGAACCGTCGACAGATGATGGCCGGCGCGGGGACCGCCGGTCTTGGCTTCGCGCTGGCGGGGGCGGTGGAGGCCGTCTTCGCGGGGCCCGCGACCGCCGCGGCACCGAAGGCGTTCCGCGGCTACGGGGAACTCGTCGCGGACCCGAAGAAGATCATCGACCTGCCGCCGGGTTTCCGGTACACGGTCTTCTCCCGCGCAGGCAAGGACCCCCTGGACGGCGGCGGCGTGGTGCCGGGCTCGCATGACGGCATGTACGCCTTCCCCGCCGGTATCGGCCGCAGCGTGCTGGTGCGTAACCACGAGCTGTCGCCGGGCACGAACATTCCAGCGGTGCCGCACCGCCCCGGCCTCGTCTACGACCCGGCCTGCCCCGGCGGGACGACGACCGTCACCGTCGCGGGCGACCGGCTGCTCGGCCAGGTGCCGAGCCTCGCCGGCACCTACCGCAACTGCGCCGGCGGCGGCACGCCGTGGCGGACCTGGCTGTCCTGCGAGGAGACCGAGGCCACCCCGGCCACCGAGGCGGCGCTGACCAAGAAGCACGGCTACGTCTTCGAGGTCGACCCCTTCGGCCGGCTGCGCGACGCCGCGCCGGTGCCGCTGACGGCGCTGGGCCGCTTCCCGCACGAGGCAGTGGCGATCGACCCGGGCTCCGGCATCGTCTACCTCACCGAGGACGCGTCCAAGCCGTACGGGCTGCTCTACCGGTTCCTGCCGCGGCGTCCGCTCGGCGGCGCGGGCAGCCTGCGGGCCGGCGGGAAGCTGCAGGCCCTGTCGGTGCCGGCCGTGCGTGACCTGTCCGCCGTGCACGACCTGCACACCACGCTGCCGGTCACCTGGGTGGACGTGCCCGACCCGGACGCGACCACGGTGTCGGTCCGGGCCCAGTTCGAGGACGCGAAGATCACCCGGGTGCCGAAGGCGGAGGGCATCTTCTGGTCCGCGGGCACGGCGTACATCGTCTCCAGCTACGCGGAGAAGTCCGCCGGCGCGGCGGCCGACCACTCCGGGCAGGTATGGCGGTTCGACCCGAAGCGCTCCACCCTCGAACTGGTCCTGCGCCTGGAGCCGGGCGGCCGGTTCGACGGGCCCGACAACATCACCGTCTCGCCGTTCGGCGGGATCGTGCTGTGCGAGGACGGCGACGGCGAGCAGTACCTCGTCGCCCCGTCGGCGGACGGCACCCCGTACCCGCTTGCCCGTAACGCGGGCAGCGGCAGCGAATGGGCCGGCGCCACCTTCTCCCGGGACGGCCGCTGGCTGTACGCCAACGTGCAGGTGGACGGCTTCACCGTGGCCATCACCGGGCCGTGGTGGCGGGGCTGAGGGCCGCTCGCTGGTGGGCGATGACGCTTACTGTCAGGTAATGAAACTCACTGTCAGGTAATAACGCCTACTGATAGGTGATGAGGTCTGGCGGGGGCGTGAGGGTCAGCGTCTCCGCCGGACTGAACATGTTCGTGTCCTCGTCGAGGAAAAGCTTGAACCCGGTGAAGAACGGTGCCCGGGCTGCCAGCAGCGCATACTTGTCGAGTTTGTCCTGGCGGACGCCGAACCCGTCGATATGGAAGACGGTGGCGAGTTCGGGCCGGGCCACGATCGCCGCCCGGTCGGGCAGCATAGATTCAGTGAACTGATGTACCACGAACAGTTTCTGCGGCAGATTGTGCGCGCGGCTGACGCCGGCGAGCCAGGCCGAGACCTCGTTCAGCCCGGCCGCGTCGCTGCTGCCGATCTGGCGGCCGGGGACCTGGTTCGGCCCCATCTTCCATTCTGGGTCGAGGGCGAGCCCGACATCCGGTTCCTGCAGGAACCGCTCGTACCGGCGTGCCTGGTCGAGGAAGCGCCCGCGACCGGGCTGCAGATCGAGGATGAGCAGCATCCGGTGTTCCCGGGCAGCGGCGAGGTAGGGCTCGACGGCCGCCGGGGACAGCGCGGAGCTGTACAGACCATCCGCTCCGGGTGAGGCCGACGCGACGGTCGTGATGAGCTCCATCGCCGGCTGCACCGGCCGGCCGCCGGCGGCGAAGGGCGCCGCGGCCGCGAGCACACGCTGCGCCGCCTGCTCGGGCGTCCCCTGGCCGAGCACGCCGAGCGCGCCGCCGCCCACCGAGCCGTAGTGCGCCACGATCCGATAACGCGGCAGCAGCGTGCGACCGCCCATCGGGAGCTGCGGGGCGCCCGCGCCCCCGGCCGCGGGCCGTCCGGGCTCGTCGCCGTGGCCGGCCACACCGGGCGCGGGCGTCGATCCCGCCCGACTGGCGGGGCTGCCCTGACCGGCAGCGCCACTCGGGACGGGGGTGCTGGTCTGACCGGCGGCGCCGCCCTGGCCCGTCGGGCTGCCCGCAGCGGCTGGGTCGGTCGGGCTGGCAGCGTCGGCAGGGGCGCGCCGGGCCGCAGCGGCCTGCTGTGCGGTGTCTTCGGGCTGCGAGCCGCATCCAGCCCAGAGCAACGCGGCGAGCAGGAGCAGGCTCGAGACGGCCGCCCGCAGCGCGCCTCGCGGCCTGGACCGACGACCCGCCGGCCGGGCCTCGCTCAGCCATGTGTCGGATCGCCGAAGCCTGTCCCGGTGCCATGTCGCTCGGTGATCGGCCATGCCGCCGCTCCTACCCCATGCAACACCGGATCATGGCGCCCGAGCAGGGGGATTTCCGCTGCCGCCCAGGCGGATCGGCGGCCCCGGCGGCATGGCCAGCCGCGTCTGCCGCGGGCGGGACGGCCCTCCCGACCGGCCTCCCGTCGTCCGGACACCATCATCCTAATGATTCTTCGACGCTTACCCAAAGATATTCGCTCGTTAAGTTGAGTTATTAGGGTGGCTTTTCGGGTCGGGGTGGCGGTTGTCGGTGGATGTGGTCTCTCTGTCCGCGGACATACCTTTTTTGTTCAGCCTCGTGCGTTCCGGTCGAGGCCGATTAAAGTTGGACGAGCAGTCGTAGATCGGGCGGTTCGAAGTCTGCGAGGGACTGTGATGCGGGGACGATTGTCGACGCGCGGCTCGCGTGAGCAGGCGTCGATGCACACGGGCGGCGGCGAAGCCGTCGTCCACCTCGACAACGCGGGAGGCGATATGAACAGTGTCGATGTAGCGCTGAAAGAGTCACTGGAGATTGGGGGGGCGCTCGGGGCGGCCCTCGTCGACTTCACCAGCGGCATGACCCTTGGCACGGTGGGTAATGCGCACACTCTCGACCTGGAGGTGGCCGCGGCCGGGAACACCGAGGTCATCAGGGCGAAGCTGCGGACCATGGAAAGCCTCGGCCTCCAGGACACCATCGAGGACATCCTGATCACGCTCGGCCGCCAGTACCATCTGATCCGCCTGTTGCAGAGTCATTCCGGCCGCGGCCTGTTCCTCTACCTGGTGCTGGACAAGGGGCGGGCGAACCTCGCCCTGGCCCGCCACCGCCTGCGTGCCATCGAGACCCAGCTCGACGTCTGAGGCCGGCACCGCTGCCCCAGCCTCGGCGCGCCCCGTGTCCGGTCTCGGGGTGCGCCGGGGTGCGCCGCCGGCGTCGGGAAACGGGCAGACTGGGCCCGGTGGAGCGGCGGAGGCGAACATGAGGACAGCGGCCGGTACCGGGCTGGCCGTTCCCGGAGCGGGGGCGGCGGCCCGATGGTGACGAGTCAGCCGACCCTGCGGGTTCAGGGCACGGTGTTGGTCGGGCCGGAGGAGGTCCGCGACGAGCTGTGGGTCGTCGACGGTCGGGTCACCTTCACCGCGCCCGTCGGCGCCGCGGCCCGGGACGTGCGAACGGTGTCCGGCTGGGTGCTGCCCGGCCTGGTCGACGCGCACTGCCACGTCGGCCTCGACGCGGGCGGTGCCGTGGACCGGCCGACCGCGCAGGAACAGATCACCGCCGACCGCGCCGCCGGCGCGCTGCTGCTGCGCGACGCCGGATCCCCGGCCGACACCCGGTGGGTCGACGACCGCGATGACCTGCCCCGGCTGGTGCGCGCCGGCCGGCACATCGCCCGTCCCCGCCGCTACATCCGCAACTATGCGGCCGAAGTCGAGCCGGACGGCCTCGCCGCCGAGGTCGTCACCCAGGCCGGCCGAGGCGACGGCTGGGTCAAGCTCGTCGGGGACTGGATCGACCGCGGCGTCGGGGACCTCGCCCCCTGCTGGCCCGCGGACGCCGCGAAGGCGGCGATCGACGCGGCCCACGCGGCCGGCGCCCGGGTGACCGCCCACTGCTTCGCCGAGGATTCGCTCGCCGACCTCGTCGAGGCGGGCATCGACTGCATCGAGCACGCCACCGGGCTCACCGAGGACACGATTCCGCTGTTCGCCGCGCGGGGGGTCGCGATCGTCCCGACCCTGGTCAACATCGCCACCTTCGAGGGCATCGCCCGAGGGGCCGAGGAGAAGTTCCCCGCCTACGCCCGGCACATGCGGGCCCTGCACGCCCGCCGGTACGACACGGTGCGGGCCGCCTATGACGCTGGGATCCCCATCTACGCCGGCACCGACGCCGGGGGTAGCCTGCCGCACGGCCTGGTCGCCGCCGAGGTCGCCGAGCTGCGCCGCGCCGGCCTGCCGGTGCAGGCGGCCCTGTCCGCGGCCACCTGGTCGGCCCGCGCCTGGCTCGGCCATCCGGCGCTCACCGACGGTGCCCCCGCCGACCTCGTCGTCTACCCCGCCGACCCGCGCGCCGACGTCGGCGTCCTCGCCGCGCCCGACCTCATCGTCCTGCGCGGCCACCCCGTCGCTGCCTAACTCCGTCGGGCCGGGACGGCATCCCCGAGAGGCGGCTCGCCGGGCGTCATCGGCGCCGATTGCTGGAGGTTATTGACGGTTCGACCGCAGCAGAAGGTCACTGATCTCCTGCAAATCGGCCGCTGTTCGCGCAACCACGTCC
>NZ_JANEZT010000041.1 GCF_025403405.1 Frankia tisae | reverse complement strand
CCCCCGAACCCCGGCCGCCTCTCCCCCGCATGGCCGCTGGTCCGACTGCGACTGGAGCCCGGCGAGTTGCGGCGCACCACGCACGGTTTCGGGGTTCAGACCGTACAGAACTCACCGCAATGCCAGAACGCGCCGCAATCGACTCGGCCAACGACTGATGTGTGTCCCCGAATTTCACCGAAGACCCATCCGGCTCCCCAGCCGGATCGCCGAAGGCGATCCGGCGTCACCCCGCACGGCGCCATAGGACTTCAGGGTCCCCAAATTTCGCCAAAGGCCCTTGCGGCTCCCCAGCCGGATCGCCGAAGGCGATCCGGCGTCACCCCGCACGGCGCCATAGGACTTCAGGGTCCCCAAATTTCGCCAAAGGCGAAATTTGGGGCTAATCCTGAGGCGGCGCCGTCTTGGCGATCTGCATGAGGAACTCGTAGTTCGTCCGGGATTGCTTGAGCCGGTCGAGCAGAAGCTCCAGGGCCTGCTGGTTCTCCCGCGTGTGGAGCACTCGACGCAGCTTGTGCATGATCGAGAGCTCTTCGGGGGCAAGCAGGATCTCCTCCTTGCGTGTGCCGGAGGCGTCGACGTCGACCGCCGGGAAGATCCGCTTGTCGGCGATCTTGCGGTCGAGCTTGAGCTCGGCGTTGCCCGTTCCCTTGAACTCCTCGAAGATCACAGTGTCCATCGTCGAGCCCGTCTCGACCAGCGCCGTCGCGATGATCGTCAGGGATCCGCCGTTCTCGATGTTGCGCGCCGCGCCGAGGAAGCGCTTCGGCGGGTAGAGCGCGGTCGAGTCGACACCGCCGGACAGGATCCGGCCGGAGGCGGGGGCGGCCAGGTTGTACGCGCGACCCAGTCGAGTGATCGAGTCGAGCAGGACGACGACGTCGTGGCCGAGTTCGACCAGGCGCTTGGCCCGCTCGATGGACAGCTCGGCGACGTTGGTGTGGTCGGCCGGCGGCCGGTCGAAGGTGGAGGCGACGACCTCACCCTTGACCGAGCGCTGCATGTCGGTGACCTCCTCCGGCCGCTCGTCGACGAGGACGACCATGAGGTGGACTTCCGGGTTGTTCGTGGTGATCGCGTTGGCGATGGACTGCAGCACCATCGTCTTGCCGGCCTTGGGCGGGCTGACGATGAGGGCCCGCTGCCCCTTGCCGATCGGCATGACGAGGTCGATGATCCGCGTCGTCAGCAGGTGGGGCTCGGTCTCCAGGCGCAGCCGCTCCTGCGGGTACAGCGGCGTCAGCTTGGTGAACTCGGGCCGCCCGCGCGCCTCGTCCGGCTCCATTCCGTTGATCGTGTCCAACCGGACCAGCGCGTTGTACTTGTCCCGGCGCTGCTCGCCCTCCTGCGGCGCGCGCACCACCCCGGTGATGGCGTCGCCACGGCGCAGCCCGTTGCGGCGAACCTGGGCCAGGCTGACGTAGACGTCGGTCGGGCCGGTCAGGTAGCCGCTGGTCCGGACGAAGGCGTAGTTGTCCAGAACATCGAGGATGCCGGCGACAGGCACCAGGACGTCGTCCTCGCGCACCACCGGCTCGTTCTCGACCGGGCCTGGCTGTCCGCCGCGACCACGGTTACGGCCGCGCTCACGGAAGCGACCCCGCCGGCTGCGGCCGGCAAAGTCGTCGTCGCCCTGCCCGACCTGGCCGGAACGGTCCCCTCCAAGACGGTCCCCGCCCGAACGGTCGCTGCCAAAACGGTCGCTACTCGAACGGTCGCTGCCCGAACGGTCATTACTCGAGCGGTCGCTGCTGGAACGGTCGCTGCTGGAACGGTCATTGCCCGAACGGTCGCCGCCCGAACGGTCGCTGCTGGAACGGTCATTACTCGAACGGTCGCTCTGGGTCCGGTCGGACCGACCTGAGCGGTCACCGGACTGACGGTCCTGCCGGTCCCCGCCGGATCGACGATCCGTGCTCTGACGGTCGTTCGTGGGCCGCTCGCCCCCGTCACCGCCGGAGCGGCCGTTGTCGCCGGAGCGGCCGTTGTCGCCGGAGCGGTCGCGGCGGTCCTCACGGCCTCGGGGAGCACCCTCGACCTGTCGGCTGGGGGCGGCCGCCGGCTGGGCCGGGGCGGACTGGACGGAGGCGACGACCGGCTGGGCCGCGGCGGCGGGCTGCGACGGAGCCACGACCACGGGGGCCGGACGGGTCTCGACGACCGTGTCGCCGGGCGAGTCAGGCAGGGTTGGCTGCTCGGCGGCGGGGCTCGCCACGCCGCGCGACGCGCCGCGGCGGGAACGGGTGCGGGTGGTGGTGCTGGGAGCACCACTGTCGCCGACGGGCTGACGGGTCGTCTGGGGCGCCGCGGAGGGCGCCTCGCTCGGCGCCGGGATGGCCGTGGTGGACGCCTGATCGGCGGCGACGGGCGCGGAGCCGCCCGCGGACTCGCCGTTCTGCAGGTTCTGGATCGCGGCGATGAGCTGGCCCTTGCGCAGCCGGCCCACCCCCTGGATGCCCATGGACGAGGCCATGGCCTGCAGCTCGGGAAGCAGCATCGCGGACAGCCCGGTGCCCTGCCGGCGCCGCCGGGTCGCGGTAGCGCTCTCGACGGCCGGGACCGCGGTCGCGGCGGCGGCCCGAGAGCCGCGGCCGGCGCGCGCGCTGCCGTTGTCGGCAGCGGTGTTGATGGCGTCTGCGGACGAGGTGGCGGCCGCCGGCCCACTCTCGTGGGGCGGCGACGCAAGCGTCGCAGGCGCCGCAGACTCACGTGCGCTCAGTGGCAGCACGTTGGTGGTGTCGCTCAAGGTTTTCCTTCCCTGAAGGAACTGGCTCCTGATGAGCCGGGCGTAGCTTGTGAACCTTCTTCGCCTGCACAGATGCCGGGTGAAGGGGATGTACAGCACCGGATGGGCGAACGTCGCGCCCATCTACGGCGCCAGCGGCCGACTGCCGCGAGCGAACTCGCCGATCCCGCCCAGGTGTGCCGGTGTGGAGCCGAGGCAACGACGACGAGGCCGAAACACCGGAGTCCCGAACCACGGCCCATCTGGCGTTGCCAGAGCGGCACTGCGGGAGCGAGCACGCGCCGCGGTGGCAGCGGGTGCAGTCACCAGACTATCCAGCGCAAGACACCTCGGCAACAACCTTGAGACGTCAGGACTTCCCGATGTGACACATGACCGCGGAGCTGCGGCCCGCGCACCCCACCCCAACCCGACATTATTGCATTATGGAGCCGTTCGGCTACTTATCAGCGTCAAGGCGGGTGATGTGCGCGCCGTACCGGTCAACGCTCAGCGGCGCGACGGAGAAATCCGAGCTCGCCGCGCCCACCGCCGCCGCAGCCTGTTCCCCACCGACAGCGAGCGCGAGCACCGACGGCCCGGAACCGGACAGGGTCGCCGGCACCCCCAGGGCGCGCAGCCGGGCGACGAGCTCGCCGGTGGCCGGCGCCGCAGGCAGGCGGTAAGGCTGGTGCAGCAGGTCCTCGGTAGCGCTGAACAGGGTGCGGGCGCGCTGTGCCGCTCCGGCCGGTTCGGCGGCGGACATCGTCAGCGCCAGCAGTGCGGCCCGGCCGAGGGTCCGGGCGGCGTCGGGCAGCCCCACCAGGTCCGGCAGCGCCCCCCGCGAGGCCTCGGTGGACTGACGCATGGTCGGCACGAAGACCACCGGCCGCAGCTCGGCGAAGGGGTCGACGCGCAGGCAGCAGGCTCCCTCGACGTCCTGCCAGGCGACGGTGAAACCGCCCATCAGCGCGGCGGCCACATTGTCCGGATGACCCTCAATGTCATGCGCGAGGCGCAGCATCCAGGCGGATCCGGCGAGCGTCGCGGCCCCGGAATCGACCGCGGACCCGGAATCTGCCACGGACCAGGGATCTGCCACGGACCCGGGATCGGCCGCGGTCTTGTAGGAAAGGGCGCCGGGACGGGCTACGCCGGGGTTGCCCGGGTTCGCCGCGGCGCCGGCCTCGAACTCCGGGCCGAGGTCCGCCCGGGTCAGCGCCGCCGCCGCCACGATCCCCGCCACAATCGCGGCCGCGGACGAACCGAGCCCCCGCCCGTGTGGGATCCGGTTCACGCAGCGCAGGGCGAGCCCCGGCTGCGCCCGGCCGAGCAGGTCGAACGTCGACCGGATCGCCCTGACCACCAGATGCGTCTCGTCCTGGGCGACCGCGTCCGGACCGACCACGTCGACGGTCAGGCCGGACGCGGTCACCTCGACCTCGACCTCGTCGTACAGCCCGAGGGCGAGCCCGAAGGCGTCGAAACCCGGGCCGAGGTTCGCGCTCGTGGCGGGGACCCGCACCCGCACCCGCCGAGCCATGCCGTCGGTAGCGGTATCGGTATCGGACCAGCCGGTGCCTGCCGTCGGCGCGCTCCCGGCAGCGGTCACGAGATCCGCAGCCCAAGCGCCTCGGCGGCGCCCGCGACAGTCGGCCGGATCGTCTCCGGTCGGGCCGCCCCGCTGATCGCCCAGTCGGGGTCCTTCAGACCGTTGCCGGTCACCGTGCACACGACGCGCTCGCCGGCTTCGATGCGCCCGTCCGCGCGGGCCATCAGCAGCCCGGCGATGCTCGCCGCACTCGACGGCTCGACGAAGACGCCCTCCCGGCGGGCGAGCAGCCGGTAGGCGGCAAGGATCTGCCGGTCGTTGACGGCGTCGATGAGGCCGCCGGAGGAGTCGCGCGCGTCGACGGCGAAGTCCCAGGAGGCCGGATTGCCGATGCGGATCGCGGTGGCGATCGTCTGCGGGGAGGTGACGATCTCGCCGCGCACTATCGGGGCCGCGCCCGCCGCCTGGAAACCGCACATCCGCGGCCGGCCGGCGCCGATTCGGGTGTCCTCTTCCAGGTACCCCCGCCAGTAGGCGGTGATGTTGCCGGCGTTACCCACCGGCAGGCAGTGCACGTCCGGGGCCCGCCCGAGTGCCTCGACGATCTCGAACGACGCCGTCTTCTGGCCTTCGAGACGGAACGGGTTCACCGAGTTGACCAGGGTGACCGGCGAGGTGTCGGCGAGTTCGCGGGCCACCCGCAGGCAGTCGTCGAAGGAGCCGTCGAGTTGAAGCAGCCGGGCCCCGTGGACGAGCGCCTGAGCGAGCTTGCCCAGCGCGATCTTCCCGCTGGGGACGAGCACCGCGCAGGTGATGCCGGCACGGGCGGCGTAGGCGGCGGCCGAGGCCGAGGTGTTGCCCGTGGAGGCACAGATGACCGCCTCGGAGCCCGCGCCGACGGCTCGGCTGATGGCCACCGTCATCCCACGGTCCTTGAACGAACCCGTCGGGTTCGCCCCCTCCACCTTGAGATGAACCTCACATCCGGTGAGCTCGGACAGGTGCGCCGCGTGCAGCAGCGGCGTGCCACCCTCACGCAGGGTAATCACCGGCGTGTCGTCGTCGACCGGCAACCGGTCGCGGTACTCCTCGATGATTCCCCGCCACGGCCGGTGCGACCGGCTGGACTCCGCCCGGGCTGTGGACTCCACACGAGCTGTGGACGTCGTGGTCACGGCTCACCTCCCTCGACCCGCATCACGCCGGACACCGCCCGCACCCCGGCGAGGCCGCGTAGCTCCTCGACGGTGGCCGACAGCGCCGCGTCGGGCGCGGCATGCGTCACGAGGACAAGGCTCGCGTCATCGCCGCGGCCGTCCTGGCGGACGCTCCTGATGGACACATCGTGACGCGCGAAGGCACCGGCGACCGTCGCGAGCACGCCGGTCTTGTCGGTGACGTCGAGATTCACGTGATACTTCGTCACGGTACGGCCCATCGGCAGGACGGGCAGCGCCGCGTAGGAGGACTCGCCGGGCCCGCGACGACCCGCGATGCGGTTACGCGCCACAGCGACCACATCACCGAGCACCGCCGACGCGGTCGGCGCGCCGCCCGCCCCCTGGCCGTAGAACATCAGCTGCCCGGCGGCCTCCGCCTCGACGAACACGGCGTTGAACGCCTCCCGCACCCCGGCCAGCGGGTGGGCCCGCGGGATCATCGCGGGATGGACCCGGACGCTGATCCCGTCGGTGTCGGCGGAGCGCTCGGCGACCGCCAGGGCCTTGACGGTGCAACCCATCTCGCGTGCGCTGGCGATGTCGGCGGCGGTGACATCGCCGATGCCGACTCGGTAGACGTCGTCGATGGTGACCCGGGTGTGGAAGGCGAGCTGGGCCATGATCGCCGCCTTGGCGGCGGCGTCGTAGCCGTCGATGTCGGCGGACGGGTCGGCCTCGGCGTAGCCGAGCGCGCCGGCCTCGGCGAGCGCCTCGGTGAACGACGCGCCGGTCTCGTCCATCCGGGTCAGCACGAAGTTCGTCGTTCCGTTGACGATGCCGAGCACGCGGCGGACACGGTCGCCGGCCAGGCTCTCCCGTAGCGGCCGGATCAGCGGGATCGCCCCACCGACCGCGGCCTCGTAGTAGAGATCGGTGCCGGCGGCGGCGGCGGCGTCGTGCAGCACGGCGCCGTCTGACGCCAGCAGTGCCTTGTTCGCAGTGACCACCGGTTTACCGGCCCGCAGGGCGGCCAGCAGCCAGTCCCGGGCGGGCTCGATCCCGCCGACGACCTCGATGACGAGATCGACGTCATCGCGGGCGACGAGTCCGGCGGCGTCCGCGGTGAACAGGGTCGGGTCGATGTCGAGGTCACGGACCCGTTCCGGGCGGCGGACCGCGATCCCGACCAGTTCGAGCGGCTCGCCGACCCGGGCGGCGAGGTCGCCGGCGTTGGCCCGCAGCAGCCGGACGATCTCGGTGCCGACGACGCCGCAGCCGAGCAGGGCGATCCTCACCGGGTCACCGCCGCGGAACCTGCAGGGTCTGCAGGGTCTGCAGGGTCGATGTCGAGGCGCAGCAGGTCCTCCTCGGTCTCCCGCCGGACGATCAGCCGCGCGACACCGTCGCGCACCGCCACCACCGGCGGCCGGGTGACGTGGTTGTAGTTGCTGGCCATCGACCGGTGGTAGGCGCCGCTGGCCGGCACCGCGACGAGGTCGCCGGGACGGATGTCGCCGGGCAGCGGCACGTCGTGGGCGACGACGTCGCCGGATTCGCAGTGCCGGCCGACGAGCGTGACGACGTGGGCCGCGGGCGACCCCGGCCGGGAGACGAGCCGGACGGTGTACCGGGCGTCGTAGAGCGCCGTGCGGATGTTGTCGCTCATCCCGCCGTCGACGCTGACGAAGGTGCGCAGCCCGGGCAGTTCCTTGACGGTGCCGACCTCGTAGAGGGTCACCGTCGTCGGGCCGACGACGGCGCGGCCCGGCTCGACGCCGAGGCGCGGGACGCGCAGCCCGGCAGCCGCGCATTCCTTGCCGACGACCGCGGTGAGCCGCTCGGCGACGTCGGCCACCTCCAGCGGGGCGTCCTCGCTGGTGTAGGCGATGCCGAGCCCGCCGCCGAGGTCAAGCTCGGGCAGTTCGAGGTCGTGGGTGTCGCGGATACGCGCCAGCAGGCCGACCATGCGATGCGCGGCCAGGCCGAAGCCGGCCGTGTCGAAGATCTGCGAGCCGATGTGCGCGTGCAGGCCGACGAGTTCCAGCGAGCCGGCGGCGAGCACCCGCTCCACCGCCTCGGCCGCCGCCCCGCCGGCCAGCGAGAAGCCGAACTTCTGGTCCTCCTGGCCGGTGGAGACGTAGGAGTGGGTGTGCGCCTCGACCCCCGGCGTGACCCGCACGAGGACCCGCTGGCGCACTCCGGCCTCGGCGGCGACGGCGGCCAGCCGGTCGATCTCGGCGAAGGAGTCGACGACGATCCGCCCGACGCCGTAGGCCACCGCGGCCCGCAGCTCGGCGACCGACTTGTTGTTGCCGTGGAACAGCAGCCGCCCGGCCGGGAAGCCGACCGAACGGGCCACGGCGAGCTCCCCGCCGGTGCAGACGTCGAGGTTGAGCCCCTCCTCGGCCACCCAGCGGGCGACTGCGCGACACAGGAACGCCTTGCCGGCGTAATAAACGTCACAGTCCTCGAACGCCCGCCGCCAGCCGGCGCACCGGGCCCGGAAGTCGGCCTCGTCCAGGACGAACGCCGGGGTGCCGAACTCGGCCGCCAGCTCGTCGACCCGGACGCCGCCGATCCGTAGCACGCCGTCGGGGTCGAGCCGGGCCGTCACCGGCCAGAGATTCTCCTCCAGGGCCGCCACCGCCAGGGCTGCCACCGCCGGGCTGTCGGTCTCGCTCATGTCGCCTCTGCCTGTCTCATCCCGCAGCCTGTCTCATCCCGCGGCCTGTCCCCCGCGCCACGGCCGCTGTCCGCCATCCGGTCACATCCGCTCGGGTGCGCTGACGCCGAGCAGCCCGAGGCCGTTCGAGAGCACCACCCGGGTCGCGGCGACCAGCAGCAGCCGGGCACCGGTGAGCGGGCCCGCCTCCTCATCCCCCTGCGGGAGTACCCGACAGCCGTCGTAGAACCGGTGGTAGACCCCGGCGAGTTCCTCCAGGTAGCGGGCGACCCGGTGGGGGCCACGCAGGGCGGCCGCCGCCTCGATCACCCGCGGGAACTCGCCGAGCCCCCGCAACAGGTCGACCTCGCGCGGATGGGTCAGCAGCGCGACGTCCGCCGTCTCGGGCGCCGTCGGCAGGCCCAGCGCCTCGGCGTTGCGCAGCAGCGAACTGATCCGGGCGTGGGCGTACTGGACGTAGAACACCGGATTGTCGCTGGTCTGGCGGGTCACCAGGTCGAGGTCGAGGTCGAGAGACGAGTCGAGCGAGGAGCGGACCAGCGAGTAGCGGGCCGCGTCGACCCCGACCGCGTCGACGAGGTCGTGCAAAGTCAGGAAGGTTCCGGCCCGCTTGGACATCTTCACCGGGGCGCCGCCGCGCGACAGCGTCACCAACTGCCCGATGATGACGTCCAGGTTGCTCGCCGGGTCGTCGCCGAAGCAGGCGGAGATCGCCTTCAGCCGGGCGACGTAACCGTGGTGGTCCGCCCCCAGCAGGTAGACAAGCTGCTCGAAGCCGCGGCCCCGCTTGTCACGGTAGTAGGCGGCGTCGGCGCAGAAGTACGTCGGCTGGCCGTCGCTCTTCACCAGCGGGCGGTCCTTGTCGTCGCCGAAGTCGGTGGTGCGCAGCCACACCGCACCGTCGGCGTCGTACACGTGGCCCTGCGCCCGCAGGTCGTCGATCGCCTTCGTCAGCGCGCCGCCGGTGTGCAGCGCCTGCTCGGAGGCCCAGCGATCGAAATGGACGCCGAACCCCTCCAGGGTGGACCGGATCTCGGTCAGCATCAGGGCCAGGCCCTCGGCGGAGCTCACCGCGCGCGCCTCGTCATCGGGCAGGTCAAGCAGCTCGGGCCGGGCCGCCAGCACCGCCGCGGCGATCTCCGCGACATACGCGCCGTGGTAGCCCTCCGCCGGGATCTCCCTGCCGGCGGCCGCGGCCAGCACCGACGCGCCGAACCGCTCGATCTGCACGCCGGCGTCGTTGACGTAGTACTCGGTGCCCACCGAGTACCCGGCCGCGGTCAGGATGCGACCCAGCGCATCGCCGACCGCCGCCCAGCGGGCCGAGGCGAGCGTCACCGGCCCGGTCGGATTCGCGCTGACGAACTCCAGGTTGACCCGCACGTCCCGCGGCTTCGCCGCCTGGCCGTAGCCCTCGCCGGCCCGCACGACCGTGCGGGCGATCTCACCGAGGGCGTCCCCGGCGAGGGTGAAGTTGAGGAACCCTGGGCCGGCGATGTCGACGCCGACGATCCCGCGCTCGGTGACCAGCCGGCCGGCCAGCACCTCGGCGACGGCACGCGGCGGGCGGCGGGCCGCCTTCGCGAGCTGCAGGGCCACCGGGGAGGCGTAGTCGCCGTGCCCGGGGGTCTTCGGTCGCTCCACCGTGACGGTGGTCGGCACTGTCACGTCCAGGTCGCCGTCGGCGACCGCGCGACCAATGGCCGCGACGATGGCGTCAGCGAGATCGGCGGGGGTCATGTCGCGATGCTATCGGCGCGGCGCCCTCCGACGTCCGCCCGCCGATCCGCCCCACCGGCGCCGCGCGGCGAACCAGCGGGCCAGACGGCGCGACCTGGTGAGCCGGCGGCTAGACCGGCTGGCCGGCGGCGAGCTTCTGGACGACGGTGATCAGCTCGTCGGGGTCGAACGGCTTCGTCAGGTAGTAGTCCACTCCGATGCGTGCCCCGCGCTTGACGTCGGCCTCCTGCGCCCGCGCGGTGAGCATGACCAGCTTGATGTCGGCGGTCGACGGATCCTCGCGCAGGTGGGTGGCCACGTCCCAACCGTTCATCCGCGGCATCATGATGTCGAGCGTGATCACCTGCGGGGCAGCGGAACGCACCATCTCCAGCGCGTCGACACCGTCGACGGCGGTATGGACCTCGAAGCCTTCCAACTCAAGGTTGACGACCACGAGCTGACGTATCACCGCGTCGTCGTCGACGACGAGGACTCGGGGGGCGGCTGGGTACACACCGGAAGCTTACGGCCAACCCGGGTGCGCGATCCCGTGTTCCAGCCTGGTAACGTATGCCGCGTCGACCCAGAGCCCCCGTAGCTCAGGGGATAGAGCACCGCCCTCCGGAGGCGGTGGCGCAGGTTCGAATCCTGCCGGGGGCACGCGTCGGCCTTCCATGCTCGTCGCCCTTGGGGGCGCCTTCGGTGGGGCCGCGATGTCTGCCGGGGGGCCGATCCCCCCGAACCCCCCGCGAGGCCTAGGGCTTCGCTCTGACGGTGGCGTGATCAGGCTCATTCGGCCGGCACGTCGCCCGAATGAGCCTGATCTGGTCGGCTGGGTTCGGCCGCAAATCTCCGGGACTGATCCGGTTCAGGCAGCGATCATCCTGTTGGACGTTCGTTCCATCCGAGGGTCTCCTGGAGCCATCAGCACGTCACGATCGTTGGTTCGGGGCCGCGAGCGTTCGAGTGTCTCCGATGTGATATGGGTTTGGCCGGCAAGGGGCCCGGGAATGCGCTTGGGCTACCGCTGAGTCTTTTCCCGGCACGGAGCGTCGGGGTGCGCCTTCGCCACCGCCGGCCCTCAATCGCTTCCAACTGCCGATACCCTCTTGGGCTTCGGCGGAAGGGATGTGCCGTCATGACCATCTACTCGCAGCATCCGACCCGCGGCCAGTATTCAGATACTGGCGACCTATCATGGATTGGCTGGCATATTTTCGTCGACCGTTACGAGCGGGACAGGATCCAGCCTCGCCACGCCAATTGTTGATGCATTGAACCGGGTCTCCGTTCTTGCAACCGTTCCGGTCAGCGTGTACGACAGAGGAGAGGGCAAATTTGCTTGTTTTCCGAGCGAGCATCTCGACGCGTTGACCGACCGCGCCGCGCGCAGTCGCCTGCTCGAGGGCTCACACAGTTTGTGGTACGAACTCGCCATGATCTTCCTGCCCGAGGCTCTGGTTGATCTGGAGAAGGCCGCAGTCGCAGCGCCGCTCCCCGTCCGGACCGCTATCGATGCCGAGCTGGAGGCCGAAGCGCACGCTCTGCGCGTGGAACTTGCCGAGTATTCCGAGGGCGTTTCACCCCCCGAGCCGGAGAGCCGGCGCCCCTGGGAGCATGAGGCGCCCTTCGTGAGCCCCGAATCAGATCCGACCACAGCTATGCAACGAACGAACCTTCCCGTGACCAGGCGCCAACCCGGCTCTCCGGACGAACCATCGTTTGACCGGCGGCCGAGCTGCAAGGTTGATCCGAGGCCGTCTGGTCACGGCCCTCGCGGGTGTCGGATTCGTGTCGATGCCGGGTCCACGGGACGAGTCCGGTGCGAGACTGCGGCGACATGCTGACTGGCCCACGTGCGACGAACACGGGCGGCCGCCGGCCCGCGCGGGTAAACGCGGTGACGAAGGATCGGGCGGGGTTGCGGGTGGATTGGGAGCTGCGGGCCTGTGCCCGCAAGGGGCATGCCACCTATCGGCCTGACGAACCCGAGTTGGCGGCGCGGCTGACAGCCACGACCGCCGTCGGGGTGGCTTGGCGGTGCCTGCGCTGCGGGGACTTCGTCGTCGGCGAGCCGGCGCTGGGCGGACCCGCGCAGGACGCGCCGGTGCTGCTTCGGGGGCGGGCCCTGCGCGATGCCACGGTGCTGCGGCTGCTCGCGGTGGAGCGGCTGGTCCGGGCGCTGCTGATGGTGCTCATCGGCTACGCCATCCTGCGGTTCCGCCGGTCCGAGGAGGCCGTGCAGCGGCTGTTCGACCGGGCGGTGCCCGCGGCACGGCCGCTCGCCGACGTCCTGCACCTCGACCTGAACCACTCCCCGACGATCGAGCACCTGCACCACCTGCTCTACACCCGGCCGCAGACACTGCTGCTGGTGGCGGTGCTGCTGTTCGGCTACGCGGCGGTGCAGATCGTCGAGGGGGTCGGGCTGTGGCTGCTCAAACGCTGGGGCGAGTACTTCGCGGTCGTGGCGACCTCCGCATTCCTGCCGCTGGAGATCTACGAGCTCACCGAGCGCATCACGGTGCTGCGGATCGGCGCCCTCGTCCTCAACCTTGGCGCCGTGCTCTACCTGGTTGCCAGCAAGCGGCTGTTCGGGGTCCGCGGCGGGGCCACAGCCTTCGAGGCGGAACGGCACGCCGAGTCGCTGCTCGAAGTCCAGCAGGCAACCCGCGCCGAGGCCTCTTCGTCACCTGAGGCGGCTGAGGCGGCGCCGGCGGTCAGCGGCCGTTCCCGGGGGTCGGAGTGAAGCTGTCGTGCCAGACGGCCTTCGCGCCGCTGTCGCCGATCCGGTAGATCTGCACGACCGAACCGACGGCGACCACGACGCTCAGCACCGCGAGCACGATCGTCACCGCCAGCCCGCCACGCCGCGCGGTCGCAGCCACCCCGCCGCCCACCGTTCCAGCCGCCCCGCCATCGACCGTCGCGGCCGTCCGCCGGGCCACCAGCCACGCCACGGCCGCCAGGACGAACAGCCCACCGGCCCACGGCAGCAGACCGTCGCCAAGTTCGGCGTGCCGGTGGACCAGCTCGTCCGGGGGCACCCGGCGCTCCAGCCATTCTCCGGCGTGGGTGGTCAGCGGCACGCTCACCAGCGCGACAAGGGCGACCGCCGGGGTGATCACGCCGAGCCGGCGCCGGGCGGCCGGCCAGAGGGCGGACAGCACCACCAGCAGCGCCGCGAGCGGCACGAGCACGACGACGACATGCACGAGCAGTGCATGCGCCGGTAGGCCGTTGATCTGCGTAGGTCCCATCGTGGCTCCGATCCGGCCTGGCGCCGCACGGCAGCGGCACACCTTCAACTACCTATGTAGTACTACAGCGATAGTAATACTACCGGTGTCGTAGTCAGTGGCTAGACTGGCCGTCATGCGTGGCAGAGGACCCGGCCGGCGGGTGGCCGGAGAGCTGGAGTCGGCTGTCCTCGCCGTGCTGTGGGAGGCCGACGAGCCGCTCACCCCGGCGCAGACCCAGGAGGCGCTGACCCGGGACGGTCACGACCTCGCCTACACGAGCGTCGCGACGACGCTGGTCCGGCTGCACGGCAAGGGCCTGCTCGAACGGACGGTCGCGGGGCGCGGGCACGCCTACACCCCCACCGCCGCCGCCGCCCGGCAGCTCGCCGACCGCATGCGCGGCCTACTCGGAGACGGCCGCGGCCGGGCCGTAGTCCTCAGCCACTTCGTCGCCGGGCTCACCGCCGACGACGAGGCCACCCTCCTCGCCCTGCTGGCCGCCGCCGAGGGCGAGCCGGCGAACCGCGACGAAGCAGCGGCGCCAGCCGGGGACGAGCCCTCGGATGCGCCGTCATGACAGCGGCCCGCATGCCACCCGGCGGACCGGGGATGCACCAGAGGTTCCGATGAGGTACATGGTCTGGATTCCCCTGCTTGCCAACGTCGTCATCGCGTTGGGAGCACCGGCGCTCGCCCGCAGGCTGCCCTACCGGATGAAACCGGCCGCGCTGACGGCGAGCGCCGTGCTCGCGGCGGCCGGCTGGATGAGCTCCCTGGGCCTGCTGGCGGCAAGCTTCGTCGACCGCGTGCCGGCCCTGGCGCACCGGCTCGGCACGACGACCGTCGCCCAGGCAGCCGCGCTCCCGCCGTCCTCGGTGGGCCTGGCAGCCGTCGTGGCAGTGGGCTGCGGCGCGGGCATGCTGCTCGCCGCGTCCATGCGCAACGGCCTGGCCCTGATCAGGGCGGAGCGGTTGGTTCGACGCCTCCCCGCCGGAAGGGTCCACGTTCTGCCGCAGCGCCGGCCCGATGCCTGCGCGATCGGTGGCGTCACCGGCGGCCGGGTGGTCATCACCGCGGGCCTGCTCGACTGCCTGGACGCCGCCGAGCGCGACGCCGTCCTGGCCCACGAGCGCGCCCATCTCATCGGTGGGCATCACTGGTTGCGGATGACCGTCGCCTGCTGCGCCGCGGTCGACCCGCTGCTGCGGCGCCTGCCCGATCTCGTCGAGATCGCCTGCGAACGCTGGGCGGACGAGCACGCCGCGAGCGGGGCCGGGCAGCGTCGCGTCCTCGCCCGCGCGCTCGGGAAGGCGGCCCTGGCCACGCTGCAGGACGCCAAAGGCGCCGGGACCCATCCGGCGGGCCGGGCCACCCCCTCGTCCACCACCTGCGGTTTCCACCACCACGCGGTGACCGAACGCATGGCCGCGCTGCTCGACGGGTCGCCCCACGCCACCCGGGTGCCCGCGACGGTCCTGCTCACGACGAGCGCGCTCATGGCTGTGATGATCGGTTCCGCGGTGCACGCCGGCACCGACTACCTCGCCCTGCTCCACTGATCGAGTAAGCCCTCAGTCCCCAGCCTGCCCGCCGGACGCCGCCACGGCCGGCCCCGCCGGCTGCGCGGATTCCTGGCGCGGGTGCCCGCCGCCGGGGACCGTCTCCCGCAGCGTCCGGTAGACCTCGTCGAACTCACGCACCGCCGGCACGGAGCGGTATCCGCCCAGCCGGCGGGCCAGCATGCGCAGCCGTTCGGCCGTACGCGCGGAGTTCACCCAGGCGTCGAGCCGGGCGGCGCGGATGGCTCGCGCGCAGGCCCGCTCGACGTCGCCCTGTTGCAGGTGGACCTCGGCGAACCAGGTCTCGTACAGCGAAAGCTCGCGGGCCCGCAGCGGATCGTAGCCGGTCAGGCCGTGCCGCAGCCGGGCCTCGGCTCGGTCGGGACGGCGCAGCTCGGTCCAGCAGCGGCCGGCCATCACGTCGATCTCGCGGGCGTCCAGCCAGTAGACCCATGCGGGATCCGCGGCCGGATCGCTGCGGTCGTGAAGCCGCTCGACGACGGTGAGTGCCTGCTCGCAGGCCCGCCGTTCGCCGGCGCGGGCGTGCGCCCAGGCCAGCCTGTCGGCCAACAATGCCCGAGTGGTCGCGGACGCCGAGCGCCCAACCCCGGCGCAGGCGGTCTGCGCAAGCAGCACTCCCTGCCGGACGTCGGCGTGGTTGACCATCTGGTAGGCCTGGGTGGAGATCAGGTTGGCGGCCAGCTCGGCGTCGCCGCCGGCGTGCGCGGCCCGGATCCCGCCGGTGAGGAACCGCGCCGCCGCCCCGTGCCGGCCGGCGTCCGCGGCGATCCACCCGGCGAGCTGGCAGAGCTGGGCCACCGCCGACAGCACCCGGCGGCCGACCGCGGCGTCGTAGACGGCCTCGCGCAGCATCGCCACCGTGCCGATGAGCTCTCGTTCGACCAGCCCGGCCAGGTCGCGCCCGCCGACGTAGTCGTCCAGCCGGCGGAACTGCCCGACCCGTCCCTCCACCTTCTCGGCCAGCGCCGCGCCGACATGCCGCCCGGCGGCGAGCTCCACGACCTGGGGCGGCTCCAGCAGCAGCCACTCGTGGGCGAGGCGGACGGGATCCCAGTCGTCCACCGGCGCCGGTCGGGTCGCCGGCACGGCAGCGGACGCGGGGACCGGTCGCGCCCGCGCCGGCCCGACACCCCGGGCCGCCGGTATCCCGGACGATGTCCCGGGCCCAGCGCCAGCCGACCCCGCCGACGCCGGCCCCGCCGGCGCCGATCTCGCCGGCGCCATCCCCCGCACCGCGGCGGCCAGGTAGGCCGCCAGCAGTTCGCTGCTGCGCCGGGTCCAGGTGCCCGCGCCGGTAGACGAACCCGAAGGCCCGGGGAGATCCCCGCCGGTGGCCGACCCTGGCGGCCCCGGCCCGGACGGTTTCGAGCGGTGGCCCGCCAGGCCCGACCAGGCAACTCCCACATCCACGTCCGCGTCGTCCGCCGGCGCCGGCCCGGACCCGCCGGCGTGGCCGCCGACGACGGTCTCTCCGGGCAGCGGCGGCCGAAACCCCAGCTCGGGCTCCGTGACGCCGAACAACTGGCAGTAGGCACGCCGATAGGCGACCCCGGGGAAAACCTTGCCGAGCTCATGGCGGCGAATCATTTCCGCGGTCGCCGCCGGCGGGACGAAACCGTTGTTTCCCGACAGCCCCCGAAGCCGCTCGGCGAGACCATCCTGAGTCAGGCCGTGCGCCTCACGAAATCGCCGGAGAATGTTCGGCGCCCATCCCGGATGCCTATCAACCGACACGTCGACTCCGCTCCTTCGGATCTCCCCCGGGTCGAGATCAGGATAGTCAGTGGGATGAGACGAACGGGCAGAATGACGGAACCGGAACCGGATTCGGAACAGACTCGGCCTCGATGTCCGTTTCCTGTCCGGTTACGGAACCGCGCGACAGATCGCCTCCCAGATGCCCTGGCCAGGCAGCCCGGGGTGCGATGAAATCGAGGTCACGCGGCTCCGCCGGGATGGACGGGAAGTCCCCGGCCGGGGTGCCGCACTCCGGGTGCTGGTCGGCACCACCCACAGCCCGTCCTCAGGCCGCGGCGCCGAGCTCCGCCGCGAGCGGGGTCACTCGCTTGCCGGGGATGCGCAGCGGTTCGAGCCGCCACACGTCCCGCACGGCCGAGGATCGCCTGGCCGCCGAGTTCGGCCAACCGACCCAGGTCGTCGAGAATTCTTTCGACCCGCTCACCGTTCGGACCGACGCCACAAGAACAGGTCGTGGTCTTCAGGATTTCACCGTAATCCCGCCCCTCGGTCTCGCAGTACGCCCGCAGGACATCGCGCCTGCGCGGCAGCTCCGGCCCGGAAGGGATTTCCCGCCTTGGCGTACCGGACCGCCAGCCGGGGCGTCTTCCGTTCGCCGCAGCCGATCAGGATGGGCGGATGCGGCCGGGCGAGCGCCTGGGGCGAGTTGAGCGGCCGGGCCAGCCGCCTCAGCCTCGTACCAGATCGCCCCGATGCCGAGCCGGGCCCGACCGCCAGAGAGCACGCCGAGCGTCCTGATGATCTTTACGAGTGCGCCCGAGGACAGCGGAGAAGATCCCGCGCGTGACCAGAGTCACCACATCCGTACACGGAGAGTCGCAATTGTAACCGCATCCTCGCCGGATACGCCCACCAGACCCAACATCACCACAGCCATCCCGCGACGGACTTCCACCCGTTATGCCGGGAAACCTGGATGTACGACAATCCAGGCATGTTCCGTCCGGTAGCCGCCAGGGCGGCCGCTGGGGGCCCGGGTGGCGAGAGCTCCGGGGTATTCGTACCCTTTTGCGCGCAGATCATGGCAACGCTCCGTCCACCCGACAGGCGGTCACGTCCCGTGACCAGCGGCCGGGCTCCGGGGCGGAGCCCAGGCCGACGGGGGCGGTCACGCGGTCCGGTCCGCGCCCGGCGTTCGATACGGCGGGCAGCGCGTCGCAACGGGCGCTCCACCGGCTCACGCACGCCCACCGCACCGGTCCGCAACCGCGGTCCCGACTCGCGGGTCCGCACGCAACATCCGGCGGGGGGATGACCGGATGACCATATCGCCACCTCCCCCACGCCGATTCCGCCTGGTACGGATCGCCCAGCTCCTCCTCATACTCGCCACGCTCGCCCTGTCCGTCGCCTCGTTCGTGGACATGCCGCGCGTCGGCGACGAGGCCCAGTCGCTGAGGTGCGGCGTCGCCATCGGCTCCGGCCTGATCTGCGTGTCCCGGGCCGTCCTCATCCGCGGCGAGCGCGCCCCATGGGCACTGCTCGGAGCCGGGCTGATCAGTTACGGCTGTGGGACGATCTATCACAACGTCGCCCTGGATCCGCAGAGCGACAACATCCAGCCGTCGCTGGCGGATCTCGCCTGGCTGCTGTTCTACCCGGCCTGCTATGTCGCCGTGATCCTGCTGCTGCGTCGGCGGCTGGTGCGGCTGCACCGCAGCATCTGGCTGGACGCGATCGTCGGGGTGCTCGGGGTGGCCGCGCTGACCAGCGGCATCGGAGTGGGGATGGCGCGGGCCAACCCCGAGTACAGCGCGTGGACGATGATCGTCAACGTCATCTACCCGCTGGCGGATCTGCTGCTGATCCTGCTCGTCGTCACCGTGTTCGGGCTGCTCGGTTGGCGCCCGGGGCGGGTGTGGTGGCTGCTGGGCGCCGGGCTGATGAGCTTCGCCCTGGCCGACTCGCTGCTACTCGTGCTCGTCATCGCCGGGCACAGCCCGGCGAGCGGCGTGCTGTCCAGCCTGTGGCTGCTCTCGGTGCTCATGCCGGCATTGGCGTCCTGGCTGCGCCCGCGCTGGCAGCCGCCGGCGAAGATGTCCGGCTGGGGCGTCATCGCCGTGCCGCTGGTGCTCGCGACGGTCGCGCTGGGCCTGCTGGTGCTCGGCGCCACGCTCGATCTGCCGGCGGTCACCGTGGCACTCGCCGCGGCGACGGTGCTGTCCGCCCTCGCCCGCGCGGCCTTCACCTTCATCGAGGTCCAGCAACTCGCGGAGAGCAAGGTGCTGGCCCGCACCGACGACCTGACCGGCCTGGCCAACCGCCGTGGCTTCATCGAGCGGCTGACCCGGGCCGAGCAGCACACCACCGGGCCGGACACCTTCGCCCTGCTGCTCCTCGACCTCGACCGGTTCAAGGAGATCAACGACTCGCTGGGCCACCAGGTAGGGGACACGCTGCTGACACAGGTCGGCACGCGCATCTCCCACGCCCTGCGCCCGGGGGACCTGCACGCCCGCCTCGGCGGCGACGAGTTTGCCGTGCTGCTCGAACACGCCGACGTCGACGCCGCCCGCCGGGTAGCCGACCGGGTGCTGACCGTCCTCGCCGATCCCTTCGACGTCGGGGGGGTGACGCTGCACGTGGGCGCGAGCATCGGCGCGGCGGTCTACCCCGACCATGCCCAGGATGCCCACACCCTGCTGCAACGCGCCGACGTGGCGATGTACGCGGCAAAATCGCGCCGCACCGGGGTGGAGTCCTACCGGCCGGGCGCTGACGTGAACAGCCTCGTCCGACTGGACATGATCGAATCGCTACGGGCCGCCCTCGGCACCGGCCAGTTGGAGGTGTACTACCAGGTCAAGGTCGATCTCAGCTCCGGACGGACGGACGCCGTCGAGGCCCTCGTCCGCTGGCGGCACCCGACCCGGGGCCTGCTCGGCCCGGAGGAGTTCGTCCCGCTGGCCGAGCAGGCCGGGATCATGCGGATGCTGACAATCGAGGTGCTGCACACCGCGCTCGACCAGGCCCGACGCTGGCACGCCGCCGGTCTCGACATCGCCGTCGCGGTCAACCTGTCCGCCTCCGACCTGCTCGACCGCGACTTCCCCGACCAGGTCAGCGGGATGCTCGCCGGCTTCGGCCTGAGCCCGACCGCGCTGGAACTGGAGATCACCGAGACGACGCTCATGCTCGACCGGGTACGGTCGGCCACCGTCCTGCGGAAGCTGCGGGCGCTCGGCGTCGGCATCGCCGTCGACGACTACGGCACCGGCTACTCGTCGCTGGCGCGGCTGCTCGAGCTGCCGGTGAACGTGCTCAAGCTCGACAAGTCGTTCATCCAGCGGGTGGAGGACGACAGCCGGGCCGAAGCGATCGTGCGGTCCACCGTGGGTCTGGCGCACGCGCTCGGCCTACGGATCGTCGTCGAGGGGGTGGAGACCGCGGCGGCGGTGCGGATGCTGCGCGACGTCGGCTGCGACCTCGCCCAGGGCTACTTCCTCGGCGAACCCGGCCCGTCCGAGCAAGTTACCGAACAACTCCGGCAACAGGCGCCGCCGGCTGGCACGATCGATCTGGACAGCGCGGCGCAGGAGGCGGCGGGGTTCGCGATGCCCCGCGAGGCGAGCGACCGGGATGCGGCCTACGACCCGGTGGCCGACCGAGGGGCATGCCGCACCGGCGAGCGCGCCCCGACGATGGAGGGTGCCGTGCACAACACTGCGGTGGGCCCCGGCTCGACGCCGGCGGGCCGCCCGTGGCGGTGACCGCGCCCCCTCGCGCGGTGGGCCCCACCGTGTGGGACGGCTTCTCGCTGCTGCGCAGCCCCGGGCGGGCGCCGGTCGCGGTCGGCGGCACGCTGGACCCGGCGACGTTGGTCGGCGCCTACCGGGCGGGAGCGTTTCCGTGGCCCACCGGGGAGGAACCGGCGGGCAAGGACGCCGACGAACCGGCACCGGCCGGGGTGGGCGGCCTGCGTGACCTGCTGCGGGCCGCCGTCGCCGCGCGCCGGGTGCACCATCTGTCCCCCGACCGTTCCGGCGGCTACGACCTGCCCTGGTGGAGCCCCGACCCGCGGGCGGTGATCCCCACCCGCGGGGTGCGGGTGAACCGGTCGCTGCGCAAGCGGTTGCGCACCTGCGGGTGGACGACGACCGTCGATGAGTCCTTCGTCGAGGTGGTCCGCGGCTGTCAGCGGGACGGAACGTCGGGTTGGATCACCGACGAGCTGATCGACGGCTACACGCGGCTGCACACCCTGGGATGGGCGCACAGCCTGGAGGTCTGGGACGGCGACGAGCTCGTCGGCGGCGTCTACGGGGTGGGGGTCGGCGGTGTGTTCGCCGGCGAGTCGATGTTCCACACCCGCACCGACGCCTCGAAGGTCGCCCTCGCCGACTTCGACGCGCGCTTCGCCGCCGCCGGGGGCGTGCTGCTGGACGTCCAGATGACGACGGACCACCTCGTCTCCCTCGGCGCGCTGGAGATCCCCCGGGCCGACTACCTCACGGTGCTGGCCCGGGTGCGCGACGCCGACGTCCGGCTTGACCGCGACCGGCGGCCCGTCGCCCGCCTCGTGCCACCCGCGGGCTGACCGGCCGCCGGGACCACCCGCCTGCGGACGGCCTCAGCCGAGACCGGGCCCGCCGGTCGCAGCAACCAGCGGGAAGCGGGCGCCGGCCTCGGCGAGGACGGCGAGCAGGTGGTCGATCTCGTCGTCGGTGTTCGCGGCGGTGATCTGCACACGCACCCCGACCTGGTCGCGGGGGACGACGGGGAAGGGCACCACCGAGGCGAAGACCCCGCGCTCGTACAGGAAGCGACCCAGCGGGTCGGCGTTGTCCGCATCCAGCAGCGGGATCTCGACGATCGGGAACCCGCTGGTGTTGAGCGTTCCCAGGCCCAGCCCGCGCAGCCCGTCGAGGAACCGGCTGGTCAGCCGGTACAGCCTGGCCCGCAGCGCCTCGCCGCGCCGTTCGTTGACCCGCAGCCCGACCAGGCCCGTCGCCAGCGACGCAACCGGCGACGGACCGGAGAAGATGTACGGCGCGGCGGTGGACTTCAGGTACTCCTTCACCTCCGTCGGGCAGGCGACGAACGCGAGCAGCGACGAGTACGCCTTGGAGAACCCACCGACAAGCACCAGATTGTCGTAACCGGCGCCGAGATGGCGCACGATGCCGTTGCCGCGGCTGCCGTAGGGGCTCGACTCGTCGGGACCACGCTCCCCGACGACACCGAAGCCGTGCGCGTCGTCGACGTAGAGCAGCGCGTCGTGGGCGCGCGCGAGCGGGAGGAGCTCGTCGAGAGGCGGCCCGTTACCCGTCATGCTGTGCACCCCGTCGACGCAGATGACCCGGGGATGGGGGGCCGCGCGCAGCAGCCGCTCCAGCCGGTCGAGCCGGTCCTCGCGGAACCGCGCGACGGTCCCGCCGCGGCTGGCGACCATCGCGCCCCCGTCATGGGCGGTCTGGTGGGCGTGCAGCTCGACGAACAGCGCGCCCCGGCCGACCAGCGCCGGCAGCACCGAATGCTGGATATGCGTGATGGTCGGCAGCAGCAGTGCGTCCTCGGCACCGAGCAGCTCCGCCAGCGTTCGCTCGATGTCGTCATACGGGCGTGGGCTGGCAATCAACCGCGACCAGCTCGGATGTGTTCCCCAGAGGTCCAGGTACGCCGGCACCGCTTCGATGATCTCCCGGTCGAGATCGAGTCCCAGATAGTTACAGGAGGCGAAATCGGTGAGCCAGTGATCACCGATCCGTATCCGGCGACCGTCGATCTCGTCGACCGTAGCGTCATAAAAGGGAGCGTGACGGCGCAGGCGGTCGAGTTCCGCGCGGATACCCAGTGGCCGATCAAGCACGTGCCGCCAGGCCGGGGAGAATGCACTCGACGCAGGTGGCAGGGGTCGGCCCAGGGTTTCAAAGGTCTGCGACATCCCGCCCTACCTGGCCGGTCGAGGGCTCGAAGCGATCGGGAAGCCTGGTCCGATGATCACAAATAGCACAGAATGCTGCGGAGATCCGAGTTTCTGGAAATTCGTCGGATTCGACTGACTGGTCGGGCGCGCCACTACCATCACCCATCCTTGGGTTCACCGGAAACACACGTCGCCGGGGTCAGGGAACGAGGAGATACCAACGGAACCAAGGGAACGTTGAACAGTTAAACGATAAACCGGCAGACCCGTCGATTCCACAAATAGCGCACTAGCTGGGCAAACACGTAGCGAGTTGCTCCGGCCTCCGCACCCGACGCGCACGGCGATACGCCGAGGACAGCGCAACCCGCCCTGCTCGGGGCCGCCTCACCCATCCGGGCCAGCCGGGCCGTGGGGTTCCGTTCCGCACCGCCAGGACCGCCCGGACCGCGGCGGGCGAGGCACCGATCGACCCCTGCCCGCGGCGGACGGACCCCCACGGCAGGGGTGTTATTGTCCCCGCCATGTCTGACACGGCGGCATCCGCGGCGACTTCCGCCGAGCCCACAACGGCGAGCGCGGCGCCCCTGACCGGCCCGGACGGCACCCCGGACGGCATCCCGGACGGCGAGGTCCCCCTCGTACGCACGCTGCCGTACTCCGGTTGGGGCCTCGCCCGGTCGAAGACCCTCTTCCTCGCGCACCGCAAGGAGCCCGTCGACCCGGCGGGGTTCTACTCGTTGATCGCTGCGGACTCCGTCCGCCAGCTCATGCGGTACACCTCCCTGACCGACCAGCTCGTGCTGGACGTCGGCGGCGGCCCGGGCTACTTCCGCTCGGCGTTCCTCGACGCCGGTGCCCGCTACGTCTGGGTCGAGCCGGACGTCTCGGAGATGGAGGCCGGAGGCATCGAGGTTCCCGGCCGGGTCCGGGGCAGTGCGTTGGACCTGCCGTTCCTGTCCGGCAGCGTCGACCTGTGCTACACGTCCAACGTGCTGGAGCACGTCCCCGACCCGTGGCGGATGTGCTCGGAGCTGGTCCGGGTCACCCGCCCCGGCGGGCTGATCTTCCTCAGCTACACCAACTGGCTGTCGCCCTGGGGCGGCCACGAGACGGCGCCGTGGCACTACCTCGGCGGCGATCGGGCGGCGGCCCGCTTCGAGCGCCGCAAGGGCCAGGCACCGAAGAACATCTACGGCCGGACGCTGTTCCCGGTGTCGGTCGCCGACACCCTGTCCTGGGCGCGCCACCGCACCGACGTCGAGATCCTCGACGCGCTGCCGCGTTACCTGCCGGACTGGGCGAAGGTGATCCTGAAGGTGCCCGGCGCCCGCGAGATCGTCACCTGGAACCTCGCGATGGTGCTGCGCAAGCGCTGAGGCCCAGGACTCAGGGCTCAGATGAGCCTGAGCTGTTGGCCCACCGGCGGCCGGCGGGCCCGCTGCCGCGCGCTCGCGGCCTGCTCCGTCGACAGCAGCGCCGGGCCGATGTCGGCGAGGAACGGCGAGGGCCGGGTCTCGGTGTCGGCTCCGGGGCGGCGACGCGCCGCGGAGGTCAGGATCAGCCGGTGGCGCGCCCGGGTGACGCCCACGAAGAACAGCCGTCGTTCCTCGGCCTCGGCGAGCAACGCCGCCGCGGCCGGGTCCGCTTCCCCCGGCAGCGTCTGTTCGCCACCGGCCGCGGATGCACGGCGGGCGGCCCCGAAGCGCATCGGCAGCAGCCCGTCCTCACAGCCGACGATGAAGACCAGACCGAACTCCAGGCCCTTGCTCGCGTGCAGGGTGAGCAGGCTGACGCGGTCCGCCCGCGGGTCGAGCCCGTCGACCTCGCTGGCCATCGTGACCGAGGTGAGGAAGCCTTCCAGGTCGGTCCCGGCGGCGGCCGCGGCGGGCGAGAGCAGCTCCACCGCGAGCCGCAGCTCGGCCTCGGTCGGCACCCGTCCGCCCGGGAAGCCCGCGAACCCCGCCGGCATCGGCGCGCCCAGTTCGGTGCCGAGCGCGGCCGCCAGCTCGACCGCCCGCACCGCCGCATCGCGTAGCAGCGCGGACACCGTTCGCCCGCCCACCGCACCCGCTGCACCGGCCGTGCCGGCCGCGGGCCCCGACGCGGGCCCACCCGGATGGGCGCCGGACGCCGCGCGCAACAGCGCCAGCAGGGCGGCGACCGCCGGGGCGTCGGCCAGCGGAAGGTGAGAACGGCGTTGGAAGGGGAATCCCCGCTTCGCCAACGCTTCCATGATCGGATCTGCCTGACGGGTGGTCCGGTAGAGCACCGCGATGTCCGCGAACGACAGGCCCGCCTCCACCGACCCGTCCACCCCGGAATCGAGCGCGTGGAAGGAGGTTCCGCCGAGCGCCGCGTCGATGGTGTCGACGACCGCGATGGCCTCCTCCGCCTCACTGCGGTAGCGCCGCAGCAGCACCGGGCCGTCCCCTTCGGCGCCCCGCACCGCGGTCAGCGTCCGGCCTGGCACCAGGGTCGCCGGGGCAATCACATCGAGGGCCGCCCGCACGATCGTGCGGGTCGACCGGTAGCCGCGGGTGAGCGCGACCGTGCGCGCCCCCGGGTAGTCCTGCTCGAACCGCAGGAAGAAGCCGACGTCGGCACCGCGGAAGCTGTAGATCGCCTGGTCCGGGTCGCCGATCACGCACAGGTTTCCCGTCGGCGGGCACAGCAGCTCCAGCAGCCGGTACTGAAGCTCGTCGGTGTCCTGATACTCGTCGACCCAGACATGGCGCCACCGGGCCCGGTAGTGCTCGACCAGGTCCGGGGTGGAGCGCAGCAGGGTCAGCGGCAGCACGATGAGGTCGTCGAGGTCGACCATGTCCCGTTCCCGCAGCTCGGCGTCGTAGCGGGCGAGGACGCCGACCAGGTCGTGGTCGCGCTGGGCCTGGCCGAGGGCCCGTAGCCGCTTGAGCTCGGCGAGGCCGGCCGACACCCGGCGCCGCGCGCGGGCGTCGCCCTCGCCGTGCAGCGCGGCGTCGAGCAGCTCCGCCCGCACGGCGTCGTCGGCGACCTGGACCTGCGCGCCCCGCGCCAGCCGCTCGTGCTGCTCGCGGACGATCGTCAGCCCCAGGCCGTGGAACGTCGTCGCGAGCACCCGGCGGGCCCGCGCGCCCAGCATCGCGTCGAGCCGCTCGGTGAGCTCCCCCGCCGCCCGCCGGGTGAACGTCACCGCCAGGCACTGCTCGGCGGGCACGTCGCGCTCGGCCACCCGATGCGCGATCGCGTGCACCAGCGTGCGGGTCTTGCCGGTCCCGGGACCGGCGAGGACGAGCAGCGGGCCGGCCGGATGCGCCGCCGCCCGTCGCTGGTCCGGGTCCAGGCCGTCGAGCACCGACGGATCCCCGCCGCCGGCCGGTTCGCCGTACGCGGCGAGCGCCTCATCCAGCGACGGGTCGGCCCCGGACGGCTGGGCGGGAGCGGACGGCTGGACGGGAGCGGACGGGGCGAGGTCGAACAGGGTGCCGCCGTCTCCGGCGAGCTCACGCGGTTCGAACAGCCGGATGACGCCGTACTCACCGTCGAAGCCGGCCTGGCGGATCACCTCGCCGCGCCGCAGCCGGGAGATCGCCTCGACCAGTTCGGCCGAGCCCACATCCGCGATCGCCGATGCCGGGACGTCGGCGAGGATGCCGAGCTCCGGGCCGAGCCGGGACACCAACGAGGTGACCTGTCCCGCGACAGCCTTGCTCTTCGGTCCCACCCCGAGGATCTCCCCGACGACCTCCGGCAGCGGCACCAGCGAGGTGACCTCGGCGGCCGTCGCGGGGCGCACGCCCGCCCCCCGATCGGCCAACGCCTGGACCCGGTTGAGCACGCCCACAGTCAGCAGGCCACCGCAGGTCGGGCAGCGCCCGCCGGCCTGGCGGGTCTGCTCCGGGGTCAGGCACACCCCGCACTTGCGGTGCCCGTCGAGGTGGTACTTGCCTTCCTCGGGGAAGAACTCGATCGTCCCGGCGAACCCGTCCCCGCCGCGCAGCGCCGCCTCGATGGCGAAGTAGTCCAGCTCGCAGGTGAAGGCCGTCGCTTCCCGGCCGAGCATGGGCGGCGAGTGGGCGTCGGAGTTGCTGACCAGGCGGTAGCGGTCAAGGCCGGAGATCCGCCAGAACATCTCCGGGTCGGCGGACAGCCCGGTCTCCAGGGCGAAGATCTCGTCGGCGAGGTCGACGTAGCAGTCCTCGACGGCGTCGAAGCCGGACTTGGAACCCAGCACGGCGAACCACGGGGTCCACACGTGCGCCGGCACGAGGTAGCAGCCGGGCCCGCCGGCCAGGGTGATCTCCAACAGGTCGCGGGAGTCCAGGCCGAGGATGGGCCGCCCGTCCGCGGCCAGGTTGCCGATACGGGCGAGCGCCGCGGTGATGGCCCCGGCGGCCTCCCGGGTCGGCGCGTAGAGCAGGTGATGGACCTTGCGGGTCCGATCCCCCCGTTTGTAGATCGTGGAGATCTCACTGGAGATCATGAAACGGGTCACCGTCCGGCACGAGGCCGGCAGCGTGCGCAGCACCTCGCGCTCCAGGTCGGGCCGCAGCCGGAACAGGCCAGGCTCGGCCGGAACGAGCTTCTCGGCGAGTTCCTGCGACCACGCGGGGTGAGTGAAGTCTCCGGTGCCGACGACGGCGATACCCTTGCGCGCCGCCCACCAGGCCAGGTGCTCCAGGTCGCAGTCCCGGCTGCAGGCCCGTGAGTACCGGGAGTGAATGTGCAAATCAGCATAGAACCGTGACCTCACGGATGCGTATGTTGTCGCATCCGCGCCCGGCGGCCGGCGGCGGCACGCCGAGGGAGCGACCTCGAGCGCCGACTGGCCAACGGCAGGCAAACACCGAGACCATGTTCCATCCACGGTCGCCGGCCGCCGGTGGGTCGCGACGGCCGGCTTCGCGGGCGTTCACCGTCTCCGACGTACTTCCTGCGACGAGGTGACGCAGATTGACTGCTGCGTTCACATCACGGTTGCGTTCACATCACGGTCGATCACCAGCCCGTAGACCGCCGAAGAATTCTCATGACCGCTGAGACCACAGCAGTCCATCACCCCCGGCCCGCCGCCCGTCGGGAGCAGCCGTCATTATTCGTAGATCGCGGCGTTCCGGTCGGATTGCGGCGACGCGGAGAGCGCAGAGGCGGGAGGGACGGCGGATGGCACCCGACGGGCGGCGCGCCCGGCCCGCCGCCGGCGCGACGGGCGCACGGTGGGTGACCCGGTGACGGCACGCCACGCCGACGCCGAGCAGCGGGCCGCGCTGGCCGACCGCTGCCACCGGCTGGTGCGCTTCCTGCACGAGGTCGCGGTGGCGCGCTCCGAGCGGGTGCGCACCGTCGACGAGCACCCGCTCACCATCTGGCTCGCCGACATCCCCGCCGGCGTCGCCCTGTCGGAGCATGCCGGCGCCGGCGAGGTCCTGCTGACCGCCCCCGCCGCCGCCGCGCTGCCC
>NZ_JANEZT010000419.1 GCF_025403405.1 Frankia tisae | reverse complement strand
CCGCCGCCCCGACCGCCACGCCGCCGCCGACCGCAGCTCCGCCGCCAGCCACAGCTCCGCCGCCGACCGCCACGCCGTCACAGGACGGCGCGACCGGGCAGCCGCTGGCCGGCATCACCGTGCTGGACTTCGGGCTGATGTTCGCCGGGCCGTTCGCCGCGACCCTGCTGGCCGACCTCGGCGCCCGCGTCATCAAGATCGAGACGTTGGAGGGCGACACGATCCGCCGGGTCGGCGGCTTCCCCGAATCCGGCGGCGCGAAGGTCATGCAGGGCAAGGAGAGCCTGTGCCTCGACCTCGCCACCGACGAGGGCCGCGCGATCGTCCACGAACTCGCGAAACGGGCCGACGTGGTCCTGCAGGCGTTCCGGGCGGGCGCGGCCGAACGCGCCGGCATCGACGCCGCGACGCTGCGCGCCCTCAACCCCGACCTGGTCTACGTCAACGCCCCCGGCTACGGCACCGACGGCCCCTACGGCCACCGGCCGGCCTACGCCCCGGCGATCGGCGCGGCCAGCGGGCTGGCCCTCACCGACGCCCCCGGCGTGCGCAGCGCGGTGAGCACGGTCACGCAGAAGAAGACGGGCGCGGTGCGCTGCTTCGCCGCTGCGGCGGCCGTGCCGGTGCAGGCCGACGGCATCGCCGCACTCGGTGCCGCCTCGGCGATCCTGCTGGGCCTCGTCGCCAGAAGCCGGGGCCGGGCCACGGGCGCGTTGACGGCGACGATGCTCGCGACCGCCACGCACGCCATCCTCGACCAGGTCGTGGACTACCCCGGCAAGCCGGCGCTGCGGGAGGTCGACGACGACGCCTGGGGCCTGTCCGCGCTCTACCGGATCTACCCGGCGGCGCACGGCTGGGTGTTCCTCGCCGCCCCGGCGGACAAGGAGTGGCCGCGGCTCACCGCGGCGCTCGCCGCCCACGCCGGCCCCGGCGCTCACGCCGACCTCGACGCCGACCCGCGGTTCGCGACCGCGGCGGGCCGGGCCGAGCACGAGGCGGCCCTCGCCGACGTGCTGGCGAAGACGTTCGGCACCCGGCCGGCCGCCGACTGGGAACACGACCTCACCGCGGCCGGCGTCGGCTGCGTCGAGGTCGCCCAGCGCTCCCAGCAGACGATCATCCAGGTGGAACCGGCCGCGGCGGACGAGTACTGCGTGACGGTGCACAGCGACGTGTTCGACTCCCACCTGCGCCCCGGTCCCACCACCCGGTTCTCCCGCTCCGCGACAAGCCCGAAGGGCTTCGCCCACGCCGGCGCGCACACCGACGCGATCCTCGCCGAGCTCGGCCACGGCGCGGCCGACATCGCCGACCTGCGCGGGCGCGCCATCGTGGGCGGCTAGACCGGCTCGCGGGCGCCGGCGGGGGGCGGGACCGTGACGAGCGCGGCGACGGGGTCCGGGCGCCCCCGTCCGGCGTCGGCGTCGCGCCGGGCGCGGATCCGCCCACGCAGCCGGCGCAGCGCGCGGGTCAGCGCCCGGCCGACCAGCTCGGCCAGCACCAGCAGCACGACCGCGACGATGCCGTCGGCCCAGAAATGGTTCGCGGTGACGACGACGACCAGGGTCGTCACGATCGGATGGAGGACGATCAGCCACCGCCACCGGCTCGGGCTGATCCGGATGACCTCGTAGGCGATGAGGAACGCCCAGCCCACGTGCACCGACGGCAGTGCCGAGAGCTGCGCGGCGACCCCGCTGCCGAACTCGCCGTACACCGACTGGCCGAGCAGCACCGCCTCGTCGACGAAGCCGACGGAGGTCAGCATCCGCGGCGGCGCCACCGGCAGGAACATGTGGAACAGCAGCGACGAGCCGGTGAACAGCACGATCGTCGTGCGCACCGACGGGTAGGCGCGGCGATGGCGGGCGAACACCCACACCAGGAACAGGTTCATCGCCGGGAAGTGCACCCAGCCGTAGAAGTCGTTCGCCGCCCGCAGCAGGCCCTCGTGGCCGAGCATGAACCGCTCCATGGCGACCTCGCTCGGCAGGTGCAGCCACCGCTCGGCCCGCCAGATCCACTCGGCGCGTTCGACGCCGCCGGCGACCCGGGTCACCCCGAGGATGCGGGCGATCTGCCAGAGCGTGAACAGGCCGAGGATGATGCCGGCCTCCCGGGACGCGGCGGCGACCAGCTCGACGCCGCGCCGCGGCCACCACCGGTGCACCACCCGGGCCACCACGGCCAGCGCCAGCAGCGCCCCGGCCCCGACCGCGGCCTGCTGCCACAGCGGCATCGGCGCTCCCGTCCCCGTCGGTGTCGGCATGTGCGTGCGGCGTCCGCCGCGGCCAGGCCGGTCGGCGATGCGGACGCCCCGGCCGCCACGTTACGACCCGTTCGCGCCGGATGCCGCCACCGCCTCGCCCGCCGCCGTACCTCTTGACGCCAACGTCAGATCATCTAGGGTCTTCTCACGTTTGACCGAGATGAACGGATACAGGAGGTCGGGGATGGCGGACGTCGGCATCGTGCTCGTGCACGGCGGTCAGCACGCCGGGGACTGTTGGGAACCCACCGTCGCCGAGATCGGGTTACAGGCGCCGGGCACCCCGGTGCTCGCCGTCGACCTGCCCGGCCGGCGCTCGGCGCCCGCCGACCTGGCCACGGTCACCGTCGACGACTGGGTGACGAGCACCATCGCGCAGATCGACGCCGCCGGCATCGGCGAGTTCATCATCGTGGGCCATTCGATGGCCGGGCTGACCGTGCCCGGCGTCGTCGCGCGGCTGGGCCCGGCACGCGTGCGCCGGATGATCCTGCTGGGCGCGGCCGTGCCACCGCAGGGCCGCTCGATCGTCGACACGGTGCCCGGCATCCTGGGCTGGGTCGCCCGCCGCAAGGCCGCGACCGGCCGCCCCGCCGCACCGATGCCCCGGCTACTCGCGCGCTACTCGTTCTGCAACGGCATGACCCGCGAGCAGCGGGCGTTCAGCCTGTCCCGGCTCTACGGCGAGTCCACCCGGGTGACGATCGAACCCACCGACCGCACCGGCCTCGACCGCTCCGTGCCCCGCACCTGGCTGCTGACCCTGCGCGACCGCGCGCAGACGGTGCCCACCCAGCGCCGCTCCATCGAGGCCCTCGGCGGCGTCGACGAGATCGTCGACCTCGACACCGGCCACAACGCCATGATCAGCAACCCGGCCGAGCTGGCCCGTATCCTGCTCGACCGCGCCTCGGTCTCCCGTCCCGCACTCTGACGCGCGTGCGCCCGTGGTCGCGTCCGGCTATCGAAGACCCGACAGGACCGAACCGAGGATGGCGTCGAGGGTGTCCACCTGGGCGTCGGTGAGGGCGTCGAAGACACTGGCCCGGACGAAGGCCACGTGCGCCGGTGCGGCGCGCTCGATCGCCGCCCGCCCCTGCTCGGTCAGCGCGACCAGGGCACCGCGGCCGTCGTCGGCGCACTCCTCCCGCGCGACCAGGCCACGGCGCGCCATCCGGGAGACGTGGTGGGAGAGCCTGCTCTGCTCCCAGGACAGATCGCGGGCGAGCCGGGTCACCCGAAGACGCCCGGCGGGGACGTCGGTGAGGCGGACGAGGACCTCGTAGTCGGCGAGCGAGAGCCCCGCGTCGGCGGCGAGCTGGCGGTTCATCTGTGCGGCGAGCTGGCTGGTCATCAGCAGGTACCGGCGCCAGACCCGCTGCTCGCGCTCGTCGAGCCACCGCACGGGCCCCGCCGGGAATGCGCCGCCCTCAGATCTGCTTGACATGTCATCTAGCTTAATGACACGTCATAAAGATGGGAAGGGTCCATCATGGCCAGCGTGACACCGCAGCGAGACGTCGACATCCGCCGCGCCGCCGAGCGCCCGACGACGACGATCGACTGGCTGGACTCGAAGCACTCCTTCTCCTTCGGCCAGCACTACGACCCGGCCAACACCCACCACGGGCTGCTGCTGGTCAGCAACGACGACACGGTGCGCGCCGGCGCGGGGTTCGAGACCCATCCGCACCGCGACATGGAGATCGTCACCTGGGTGCTGCGCGGCTCGCTGGTCCATCAGGACTCCACCGGGAACTCCGGGGTGATCTACCCGGGGCTGGCGCAGCGGATGAGCGCCGGCCGGGGCATCCTGCACTCGGAGAAGAACGACGCCTGGCGCCTCGCCGGTGGCGGTGAGCCGCACGACGAGCCGGTGCACTTCGTCCAGATGTGG
The DNA here is from genome assembly GCF_025403405.1 of Frankia tisae. Classification (GTDB taxonomy): domain Bacteria; phylum Actinomycetota; class Actinomycetes; order Frankiales; family Frankiaceae; genus Frankia; species Frankia tisai. The sequence goes on along the minus strand of NZ_JANEZT010000419.1, from coordinate 1,248 downwards.
GTCGTCCCCGACGAGCAGGGCATCACCCCGGGCTACGAGCAGCTCGAGATCGACGGCGAGCTCCTCGGCGGCGGCCTCGTCCCGGTCGCCTCCGGGATGGCGCGCCACGACGGCGCCAGCGCGATCCGGATCCGCAACCGGTACGCGGCGCTGCACGTCGCCCGACTCGGTACCGGCCAGAGCGTGCAGCTGCCCGACGCCCCGTACCTGCACCTGTTCGTCGCCCGCGGCGAGGTCACGCTGGAGGGGGCCGGCCCGCTGCGCGAGGGTGACGCGGTCCGGTTCACCGGCGTCGGCGGCCCGCGGGTCACCGGCGTCGAGCCCGCCGAGATCCTCGTCTGGGAGATGCACGCCGCCCTGTCCCGCTGAGCCCGGCCCCGTCCAACCAGGCAGGTGGGCGGCCGGCGTCGGGTCGCCGTCGTCGTCGTCGGAACGCTCCAGAAAACGGGTCGCCGTGGCGCTGGTGGGACGTTAACTTCGTCGGCGTGATCGACCATGATCCCACGGACCTGGTGCGCCGCAGCTATGACGCGATCTCCTACCACTACCGGCGAGACGATGACGACGCCGGACCCTACGGACCCTGGATCGCCGACCTGCTCGCACGCGTGCCGGCGGGTGGCGCGGTTCTCGACGTCGGCTGCGGCTGCGGCGTTCCGGTGGCACGCGCCCTGAACGCCGCGGGCCGCCGGGTGACCGGCGTCGACCTGAGCGCCGAACAGGTGCGACGTGCGCGCACGCTCATGCCGGCGGCCACCTTCCTGCACGCCGACGCGACCGAGGTCGACTTCCCGTCCACCGCCTTCGACGCCGTCATCAGCCTGTACGCGCTGATCCACATGCCGTTGCGGAGCCAACCGGCGCTGCTGGCCCGGATCGCCACCTGGCTGCGGCCGGGCGGCTGGCTGCTCGCCGTCACCGGCCATGATGCGTGGACCGGCGTCGAGCAGGACTGGCTCGGCAGTGGGCAGCCGATGTGGTGGAGCCAGGCCGACGCCGCTACCTACCGGTCGTGGATCGCGGCGGCCGGCCTCGTCGTCGAGTCCGAACGATTCGTCCCCGAGGGCAGCAGCGGTCACGCGCTGTTCTGGGCACGCCGCCCGGATCACGGCAAGGATGGCCGCCTCGCCCTCGACGCCAACGCCAACGCCGAGGTCATCCCTACCGGGGTGCCCGACGGTCGACCAGGGCGGCGAGCCACGCGGGGGTGACGTGGGCGAGGCTCGGCACGACGGCGTCGGCGGGGAC
>NZ_JANEZT010000418.1 GCF_025403405.1 Frankia tisae | reverse complement strand
GCTCCCGCAGCAGCCCCGCGGTGCGGTGCCACCACCACGCCCCGTCCCGCACGCACGCCCCGTGCACGAACACGACCCTCATCGCCACCTCCGCGGCTGTCCTCCTGGCCATGTCTCGATCCTGGCCACGTCCTAATCGACAGTAGACGTAGCGGTTGTTACGCGAAAAGATGCGGCGATGGGACGGCGACGGCAGCCAGAGATCAGGCAGCGGCTGCTCGACGCGTGCACCGACTATGCGCTCGCGCACGGCCTGCCCGACCGGCTCGAGCCGCTGGCCTGCGCCGCTGGCACCTCAGCCCGCATGCTGATCTACCACTTCGGCACCCGCGACACCCTGCTACGGGCCGTCCTCGGCCACGCGCGCCAACGCCAGCTCGACACCTTCGGCGCCCTGCTGCGCGCACGACCCGACGAGCCCTACACCACCACGCTGCACAACGCCTGGACCTCGATGACCGGCCCGGACGGACAGCCGTTCCTGCAGATGTTCGGTCAGCTGCCGGGGAGCTCGGTGCAGCAGCTGTGGCCCGACTTCCGCCGGACCGCGACGACCGACTGGCTCGGGCCGCTCGCCGACGGCCTGCGCAGCATCGGCCGCCCCGAACTCGCGACCCTCGTCCTCGCGGTCATCCGCGGCCTGCTCCTGGACCTCGACGCCACCGCCGACACCACCCGCACCGACCAGTCATTCCACCACTTCCTCAGCACACTTGATCACCAGAATGGCGGCGAACACCCACCGGCCCGCCCCGCCTGCGAACGAGCGAGCAGCGACACAACCAGCACGTCCTCGACCTGCTGACGGTGCGCTGCGCGCACGTCGACGCCTACGCCCGCGCTCTCGACACCGCCGACGCCGCCACCTCGCCGACTGACAGGAAAATCCCCTCATAAACGGCGGCATCCTGTGGATATCTAATTTTCCAAGAATTTCTGTGCTGCGGAGCGGTAGTGCCGGGATCCCCCTCGGAGTAGACGCTGCGGCCAGCACCCCTACCAGAAGGATGTGTCGCGCTAAAAAGTCGCCTATTTCTTGCATTCACAGCAAACTCGGTAGAACCGAGCGGACCCTACCCTAAACCTCACGTCACATTAAATTTAATGGCGAGCTGAACCGTTTCCCTGGAAGGCGATCGGGAACAATGTCACGACAACGAAGGGAGAGGTAGTGACTCTTACGAGGAAAATATTGAGTCTTGGAGTAATGGTATTCGCAGTTTTCGCGATCTTCCTAGCAAGTGCTACCGCGCAGGCCCAGCCGCCCGGTGCTCCAGAGAACGGCGGTCAGCAGAGCGGCACCTGGAACGGCGGCCAGCAGGGCAGCACCTGGAACGGCAACCGGCAGAGCGGCATCTGGAACGGCAACCGGCAGGGCAGCATCTGGAACGGCAACCGGCAGGGCAGCATCTGGAACGGCAACCGGCAGGGCAGCATCTGGAACGGCAACCGGCAGGGCAGCATCTGGAACGGCAACCGGCAGGGCAGCATCTGGAACGGCGGCCGCCGGTAGGGCGGCTCACTGCCGTCAGGATCGCTATCGCTGTCACCGTTAGTGAAGCGTCGAAAATCTTCCTACGACGGAAGATGAAGGTGCACCATGAACGTTCGCCATCGGGACAGCGGGTTGTGGCGGCCGGACGACTTCTGGTAATCGCGGCGTTCTCTGCCCTGCTGGGACTCCAGATACCGGCCGCAACAGCCGCGCCGCCTCCGGGTGGGTACGTTTCGCCCAGGAGGTTACCAGACAAGTCTGGATTGCATGGGAGACGTCAATCGCGACGGTGAAGTTGACGCGCTCGACTACAACCTCTCCATGCAGGAGAAGCGGTGGTGATCCAGGCTGTTTGATGTCTGGTCCCCCAGGTCCGAGCGTGCGTCCGTGCGTCCGGACCCGGGGCGGCCGGGGCCGCGTCGGTGAGGGGCGTCCGGCAATCCTCCCCATGCGACTGCGGGGAGTTGACGGTCGAAATTCCGCCCGGCGGTCCGGCCCGGACGGACAGCCGTTCCTGCAGATGTTCGGTCAGCTGCCGGGGAGCTCGGTGCAGCAGCTGTGGCCCGACTTCCGCCGGACCGCGACGACCGACTGGCTCGGGCCGCTCGCCGACGGCCTGCGCAGCATCGGCCGCCCCGAACTCGCGACCCTCGTCCTCGCGGTCATCCGCGGCCTGCTCCTGGACCTCGACGCCACCGCCGACACCACCCGCACCGACCAGTCATTCCACCACTTCCTCAGCACACTTGATCACCAGAATGGCGGCGAACACCCACCGTGGGTTCAGGTGCATGCCCGGTGTGTCCCCCAGCAGATCCCGCAACGTCAGTGCCACCGGCAGCGGGTCAGCGGGCAGCGCTACATGGACGGTCCGGCGCAGGGCGAGGTCGCCGAGCCGGCACAGGGCGAGGTCGCCGAGCCGGCACAGGACGAGTTCGGCCGGGACCGCCCAGGCGGCCAGCGAGGGGACCAGCGCAATGCCCAGTCCGGCGGCTGCATAGCCGAACTTCCCGGTCCACTCCGCAATTTTGATGATCTTCTTGGGTGTGAAGCCCGCCTCGGCGCAGGCATCGGTGAGCAGCGTGGGATGGCCTCCCGCGGGTGCATCCTGGAGCCAGGCCTCGTCGCGTAGTTCGCGCAGGTCGATCACCCCGGCTCCGGCCAGGGGATGCTCACGCTGGAGGACGACGAACAACTCGTCGTCCAGCAGAACGGTCGTCGTGACGCCGTCGGCCGACGGTAGACCGGACGGATAGTCGCTGACCACGGCAAGGTCGAGCGCCCCGTCCGCGAGGCGCTGCATCAACGTGCCGCTCCGGCCCTCGATCGCGACGATCTCGACCTCCGGTCTGGCCTGCTTGAACGCCCGCAAGGCAGCGGGCACCAACGAGATGTTCGCGGTCGAGAACGCCCCGACGCGCAGTGTCCCGCCGCGACCCGCGTGAATGGCGGCCAGTGCCTGCTCTGCCCGCGACAGACGCTCAAGCACGTCCACCGCGTGACGGTACAACTCATGACCGGCAGGATTCAGCCGTCCCTGCATGGCTTGTATGCAGGCTAGTTGCTGGTGGAATGTCTTGTCTCGTCTTAACGTCGCCCCTGTCGTCAAGATCGGGCCCAAGGGGGAAGCGTGCTGCTGGTGGACAGCTGTGAGGCACGAAGCTGTGCGGCGGGGTGGGGTCGGTGACCGCGGGGGCCGCGATCGCGTTGCCGGCGATGCTGGCCGATCTGGAAGAACTCGTGGTCTGTGAGTCCTTCTCGGCCGACCATGCGGCACTGGCCCGCAGCGCCGAGGTTGTCGGCGCCCTCGGCGCGAGACTGCTGGGCCGCGCGCCGGAGACGATCGTGCTCGACGGCGTGACCCACCTGCGGTGGACCTTCGGCACACCGCAGGTGCTGCTGGTCGGACACCACGACACCGTGTGGCCCGTGGGCTCGCTGGAGACCCACCCCTGGTCGGTGGTCGACGGGATCGCCCGGGGCCCCGGGGTCCTGGACATGAAGGCAGGGCTGGTGCAGATGTTCCACGCGCTGGCCTGCCTGCCGTCCCCGGACGGTGTCTGCGTGCTGATCAACGGGGATGAGGAAGTCGGCTCCCCGACCTCCCGGGAGCTGATCGAGCAGTCCGTGCGTGGGTGCGCGGCCGCCTTCGTCCTGGAGGCGGCCGCGAACGAACAGGGCGCCCTCAAGACCGCCCGTAAGGGCACCTCACGTTATGAGGTCGTGGTGTACGGGAAGGCCGCCCACGCGGGTCTGGAACCGGAGCAAGGGGTCAACGCCGCGATCGAGTCCGCGCACCAGGTCCTGGCCATCGCCGGCCTCGCCGCCTCGGTGGAGACCACCTGCTCCGTCCTGGGAGCCCCGACCATCACCCCCACCCTGCTCTGCGCCGGTAGCACGCTGAACACGGTGCCCGCGCGGGCGAAGGTGTCGGTGGACGTGCGGGTGCCGACCCTGGCCACGCAGGACCGGATCGACGATCTCATGCGGGGGCTTACCGCCCAGACACCCGGAGCCCGCCTGAAGGTCCTGGGCGGCAGGAAACGGCCGCCGATGGAACCGGAGTCCTCCGCCGACCTGTTCACCCTCGCCGCCAGAATCGCCGCGGAGCTGGGCCAGGAGCCGCTGCGGGGAGTCGCCGTCGGCGGCGCCTCGGACGGCAACTACACCGCGGGCGCAGGCTGCCCGACGCTGGACGGCCTGGGTGCCGTCGGCAGCGGCGCCCATGCGGACACCGAGCACGTCGAGGTGGCACAGATGACCCCTCGCACCCATCTGCTCGCTGCACTGATCGCACAGACGAGGCAGTCGGGACGATCACCGGGTGCGACGCCGAGGAAACGCTCCTGAAGATCCGACAGACTCAGGAGAACCTCCACCGTCGACAGCGAAGGAAGATCATGAAGTGTCGAGTGGAATCGAGAGCGCGCCGAGCACCAGCCGGCAAGCCAGGTCGAGTTCCACGACCGTGGCAGATCACTGCCACTCCCACCGACAGAGCCAACCGCTCCCACCGACAGAGCCAACCGGCTGATGATTGTTGACCGGGAGCGGATCGAGAAGGCCCTACCCGCCTACCGGATCGGGCAGCGGGTGGGATCAGGACAGTTCGGACTGGTCGTAGCGGGGCGGCATCGCCGACTACGCCGCCCAGTCGCGATCAAGGTGATGGAAGCCGAAGGCCCGGAAGGGCTGACCGTGGACTTCTCCGCCGAAGCGAGGATCCTCGCCAGCTTCGACCATCCCCATGTGGTGCGGATCTTCGAATATGTCGAGGCCGAGGGGCTGTGCCTGCTGGTCATGGAACTCCTCGACGGCGGCACCCTGACCCACCGCCGTGACAGTCTCAACCAGGCGCAGGCCTGCGCGGTCGGGCTGGCCGTGGCCGCGGCGTTGGAGCACGCCCACGACGGTGGGGTGCTGCACCGGGACATCAAGGCCGACAACATTCTGTTCGCCGCCGACGGCACGGTGAAGGTCACCGACTTCGGGATCGCGAAACTGTTCGAAGGCACCGCCGCCACCGCCAGCAGTAGGGCCGGCACCCCCCTGTACATGGCGCCTGAACAGATCAGGGGCGGCCGGCTGAGCCCAGCCACCGATCTGTACGCCCTCGGGGTCGTGCTGTACCGGCTGCTGGCCGGAGTGGCGCCGTTCCATCCGCAACAGCCCGTACAAGCCCTGTGGCGCCAGCACCTCCTCGACCCACCGCCACCGCTGGACAAGGTTCCCGCTCCGATCGCGGCCGTGGTGCTGCGTGCGCTGGCGAAAAATCCCGCCGACCGCCCGGCAGACGCCGCCACGTTCGCGGCCGAGCTCGCCCGCGCCGCCACCGACGCCTACAGACCCGGCTGGACCGAGCCCACCGGCCTGCCACTACACCTGACCACCCACATCCGCCGCCTGCACGAATCGTCCCCCCCACCACTGCCC
>NZ_JANEZT010000417.1 GCF_025403405.1 Frankia tisae | reverse complement strand
CTACCCCCACCGGCCCGCAGGACCGCATGTAGAGGGGCCCCTCTACCCCGGTAGCGGGCCCGGTAGACCCCTCTGACCTGCGAAGTAGAGCCGGTAGAGGGGTCCAAGCCGCCAAGCGTGCAACCCCCGCCAGGGCCGTCCTGGCGCATCTGAGAGGAGACCACCCGATGAGCAAGAAGAAGATCAGTAGTAGCCCGGTGGACGCCGTCGAGGCGGTGAAGGCGTTGGGCGGCCGGATCTCCCCCGACATGGCCACCTGCGTCATCTGCGGCCCGTCCTGCACCTGCGCTGACGTCGAGTTCGGCAGCCCGGAGTACTTTGCCCGGTTCGAGCGGGTGCACGGCCGGACCGACACGACCGGAGGTAGTCACTGATAGTTGCCGGCGACAACCTCACCCAGGACCAGGTCGACGCGGTCATCACCGGGATCCTGTGCACGGGGACGGGGCACTGAGGGCGTCAGGCCAGCCCGAAGGGCCGGGCCTGCACCCGGTCCACGCTCCCCGATCAGGCCGTCGCGGCGGGGATGATTGCCGTCCAGTCGCCGCGGGCGAGCCGGATCGAACCGTCGTCGGTGATCCTCACACGGGCGCCGAGCCACGGGGTCCATCCTCGCTGGGCCCATTGGTCCCGCACGGCGTCGGCGATGTCCCACAGGCGGCGCGGTCCGCCCTGGTGGACTGTCGGGAGTTCGGTGCCGGCCGCGGTGGCCCGAGCCCATGATCCATCCGGGTGGGTCATGATCGCGGTGTGCCGGTCGTCGGGCCCGCGCTGGTAGCGGTGCTGGATGCCCGGGACGGTCAGGGTCAGCAGGGTCGACAGGTCCCATGCCTCGGCGATGTCGACGACCGGGTACCGGCCGGTACCGACCTGCTCGCCGTCGCGTTCGTCGAGCAGGTCGGAATCGACCGCGGCCGGGGGGTAGGCGGGGCCGGTGCGGCTGGCCATGAATCCCGCCCAGTCCCGTTCGACCTGGCCGAGGACCCCGTCTGGTGTCTTCGTCGCGCTGAGGATCATCCACGTGTTCTGGATGGTGGTGACCAGCCGGCCCTCAGGACGCAGCGCGGCCAGCCAGCTCGGAGGGATCGACGGCACCGACATCATCGAGACGATCCGGTCGTAGGTGCCGGGCAGCGGGCCGGTGGCGGTCGCGGCGAGCGTGGTGGGGTGCAGGCCGAGCGCGGCCATCCGCTCCGCTGCGGCCTCGACCAGGTACCGGTCGATGTCGACCGTCGTGACGTGCTCGTCGCCGTAGCGGCGGGCGAGCAGCGCCGCGCCGTACCCGGATCCGGTGCCGACGTCGAGGACGTCCAGGCCCTCGGCCAGCCGGGCGTACCGGTACATGGTCAGGACCAGGGAGGGCAGGGTGGACGACGACGTCACCCGGCCCACGGGCCGATCATCCTCGGCCGCATGGTCGGCGTGGGCGGTGCCCACGCGGGTGACCAGCGACCGGTCGGCGTAGGCATCCGCGAGCGGCCCGCGGCGCACAACCCACTCCCCGCCGCTCTGCGTCCACCAGGCCGGTACGAGTTTGTGCCGCGGGGTGCCGGCGACGATCGGGTACCAGCGGGAGCCGGGATGGGTGACCTTATCGGCCAAGGCGCGAGCGTGGGCCTGCCAGTCAGCCGTCATGGACGTCACTCGGCGGGTAGTCGGGGACACACGCCGTCTCGCCCGCGGGGGGACAGTCGCTGCCGTCGTTCGGCACACACCCGTCCACGACCCGCTGAGGCCGCGGCACCGAGCCGACCGCGTCCCGCCACTGCTGCCCGGTCAGGAGCTCGGCCAGCGGCGTCGTCTTGACGTTGCCGCCGTCACGGTCGCTGATCATCACGCAGGGGGTGAGCCTGCCGTCCGGTTGGACAGCGGCACGGCCGAGCCCGCAGTTCCCGCAGCCCCCCGCCTTGGCATCGCCGCCGGCCGCGCGGCCGAAGGCGCGGACCACGTCACGGCGGATGTTCGTCACACCGAGACCGAGCAGTTCGGAGTGCGCCCGGTCGACATCTGCGATCCCGGTGTCGATGAGGCCGACGCGCAGCGGGATGCTCCGCCGCAACGCTTCGATGATGTTGCCGCGGGTCCGGGTGTGGGAGCCGTGGCGGCGGGTGACCTGCTCATGCCTGTCCGGGTCGGAGCTGTAGTAGCTGGTTGCCAGGCTGACACCGGGCTGCCCGAAGAGGCCCCACATCGGGTCGGACACGTACACCAGGTTGGTGAACACTTCGGCGCCCAGGCCGGCGGCGAGGGCCCGGTCGACCAGGTCGGGCAGGCCGGGGTGCAATGTGGGCTCCCCGCCGATGAACCGCACCGTCCGCACCCCGTGGGCAGCGCCGTCATCGATCACCCGCAGCCAGTCGTCGACGGTCATGGTGCCGTGGTCGCCAGCGGGGCCGGATTCGTTGTAGCAGTGTGTGCACCCGAGCGTGCAGAATCGGGTGAGATCCAGCCACAAGAACGTGGTCGTCCCGATCTCGGCGCCAGGGCTGGTGATGGTTGCGGTGGGGGGCATCGCTCTCCTTCGGTTCCTTCTGGTCGGGGTCGGGTCAGCCGGTGGGTCGCTCCCGGCGGGTCGGGTACGCGGAGTCGCCGACTCGCCGCCACCCGCCCGCGCTGAGCAGCAGGCCGCCATCGGTCCTGACCAGCAGCCCGTCGTCGACTGCCTGATCCGCCCAGGCGGTCAGCCGCGGCAGCGGAAGCCCGAGACGCCGGCCGACAGCGTCCCAATCCAAGCCGCCGCGCCGTCGGCGTCGGGGCTGCTCGGCGGCGATCGCCGCCCACACCTGCGGGTCGCTCGCCTGCTCCCGCCGCAGCCGCTCATACTGGTCCAAGCCGCGCGTCGTGAGCGCCCACCGCCGGGTGCGGCTCAGGACCAGCAGCTCCGCCGCCGTCCACGTCGCGAGCCGCAGGTGCAGCCAGGCCCGGTCAACCGGGCCGGCGGGGGCATCCAACCTCGCAGCGATGTCCTCTGCGGACGCCTCCTCGCAACCCTGCCAGGCCGAGCTGATGGCGGCCCACAGCTCCCGCCGGCTGATCGGGGCCAGCTCGGGACGGCGCTGGTCAACGCCCGCGCGGTCGGGGAGATCGCCCCGGTAGTAGACGGTGAGCCCGTCCCCGGTCCGGGTGCTGCGGAGCAGACCGATGTCGGCGAGCGCGTCCAACGCGACGCCCATCGTCACCGCCGACACGCGCACCCGATCGGCGATCCGCTGCGCGGTAAACGACCGGTCGACGTTGCCTGAGTGGGTGTGCGCCCTGAGCAGGGCGCGGTGTAACGCGTCCGGGACGACCGAGTCGACAGGCAGGAGTCTCGGGGTCATCGCGCTGCGTCCACGAGCTCCTGCGGATCCGCGTGGGGCAGATCGTCGAGCGTGCCGTCGCGGACGCCGTCGGCGAGCGCCCGCCACACCGGCTCGGGCAGAAGGCCGCCCCAGCCATGAAGGTAGCCGTAGCCGAGTTCGACGTGGCCGTCGTGCAGCCTCACGCGGCCACCCGACGACATCCAGGGCGTCCATGCCTCACCGAGCCCGTCGAGCCGGCCGGCGCGGGTCGCGCTGGCCAGGCTGGCCCAGATCACCAGCGGCAGGCGGACGTCGTCTCCGGCGTTGACGGTGCGGTAGCGGATGACGACCTCGGCGCCCGAGCGGGCGACCCGGACAGTCGGCGCGTCCGGAGTGGCCGGAGTGGTGGCCTGCCATAACATGATCTCTCCCTGCGTTGTGGGGGCCTGCCCGCCGCCGTCGGGGTGGACGGCCTCCCGGGCGGGCAGGCGGTCAGACGGCCGCGGTGACCTGTTCTGCGTCGGTGACAAGCCGGTCCAGGTCCCTGGCGAGGCTCTCGGGCAGGCAGTCCGCGGTCGCAGCGTGGAAGGCGCGCAGGTAGGGCACCAGAGTGAGAAAGGCGTGGCGGGTGGCCCAGAAGGCGGCGAGGTCGGGCGCGTTGCGGGCACCGGCGAGGACGTACCGCAGGCTGACGGTCTTGTCTGCGGCGAGGGCGGCAGCGACCCCGTCGGGGAGCCGGGCCAGCCGGCGGACGGCGCTGGCCGGGTCGGTGCGGTAGAGGTCCATGGCGGTGTGCTCGTCGTGGATCGCCCACAGTGCGATCAGGGTGTTGGTGCCGCACCAGCCGCCGACCTCGGCGTCCACAACGTCGGCTCGGGTGTAGTCGGGCACGTCGTGCAGCAGCACCGCGGCGAGCAGTTCGGGCGGCGCGTCGGGCATGTGACGGCCCAGGGCGAGGGCTACCCGGACGGCATGCCCGAGCGCCGGCGCCCCGTCGATGATCTTCCCGGCACACCAGCGGCGGGCGATGTCGAGCGCCTCAGCGACGATCGGCGGACGGGGCATGGTGAGCACAGACCGTCGAGTCGGGCCGGCGGCTGGTGATGATGGACGGGTGACATCCGACATGGATCATCCTTGGGACGAGGACGCGCTGTGCGCGGTCTGCCCGGGACAGGTCCACGATCCGGGCAGGTTCGACATCGTCGACGGGCCAGGGCCCGCCAGCCGGTACGACACGACAGCCGGCTATCGGCGTGACCTGGTCAGCGGGGTGCCGGTGTGCATCCACCCCGACAAGATCGGCTTTCCCGCGGGCCGGTATGCCTCCGCGGGGCAACTCTGGCCCGCGGAGGTCGAACCGGCACCGCACCCGGGGCCGATGCCCGACGATCCGGATGCACTCGCCGGGTGGATGACCGCGCTGGTCCGCCATGCCGACGCCGACGCCGTGGCCGGGGTGCTGGCCGCAGCCGAACAGTCCGCCGTGCAGCGGTTTTCACCCGATCTGGTGGTGGATGCCCTGCGGGCCGCGTTGGCGGAGGTTTAGCGGCCGAAGGTGAAGTAGTGCGACCGGCCGCCGCGCTGCACGCCGATCGACTCGTAGTGCTCGAAAAGGATGCCGAGGCGACGCTGGGTCTCCTGCTGGCCGATCCAGTAGCGGCGCGGCAGCTCACCCCAGCCGGCGGCCCGATACACCTCGTCGGTGTAGCCGTCCTCGTCATAGACGAACCGCTCGTTGTCCGTCGAATGGATGAAGGTGACGGTGAGGTCCTGCTGGATCCGGGACAGGATCGTGAACTGCGCGGTCAGCGCGTGGACCATCTCGTCGACCGGCGCGGACACGTCGAGCTCGGCGGCCCGCTCGTCCCCGGTGAGCTCGAACACGGCAGCCTTCATCGCCATCGTGCGCAGCGCCTCGACAAACAGGTGCGACCCGTCCGCGTCAAGATCCCATTCGGCGACCAGCGGGTAGCCGGTGAACGTCGCCCAGCACGTCGGGTACTGCAGAGTGCTCGCCCGCAGCCGACCGAACTCCGGGTGCGCCTCGATCGCGTCAAGGATCACCGCGGCACGCTCGCCGGCAGCGTGAGGGCTCGGCAGGCCGACCGTCAACGTCGACGTCGTGCTGGTGGTCGAGTTACTCATGTGGGGCCTCCAAAT
>NZ_JANEZT010000416.1 GCF_025403405.1 Frankia tisae | reverse complement strand
CCGGGGCGGGGAGCTTCTCGGTGCGCAGGGTGAAGGCGGGGGCTCCCTCGCCGGCGACGACGAGCCGGGCGGCGGCGTGGAACACGCCGAGGTTGGCGAGGTCGTGCTCAGCGAGCCGGGGTTCGGTGTGGCGGGCGAGCCGTTTCGCGTCGGCGGGGCTGACCGTGAAGTCGATCTTGCTACGGGCGTTCGCGCCGATGCTTTCTTCCAGGTGGCGGGGTAGCTGGGTGAGGTTCTGGTGGGCGAGGGTGATGCCGAGGCGGTAGCCGCGGGCGGCGGCGAGCATGTCCTCCAGCGCGTAGGGCAACGTCAGGAAGTTGTGCGCCTCGTCGAGATACAGGCTGGCGTCGGGGCGTTTTGCCTGGGGCATGCGGGCGCGGCGAGTGGTGGCCTGCCAGACGGCGGAGACGACGATCGAGCCCATCAGCGCCGCGGTTTCGATACCGAGGGCGTCTTGGGCGATGCGGACCAGGCACACGCCGCCGTCGTTGAGGACCGCGTCCATGTCGACCGTGCTGGGACCGGCGGCGATGGCGGCCCGGACGAAGGGGCGCAGCAGGAACCCGCGCAGCTTGTTCATCAGCGGCGCGACGGCGTTTGCCCGCGCCCCGTCGGAGATGGACTCGTACCAGTTCCAGAAGCCGCGCAGGATGTCGTCGTCGATCTCGCCGAGGGCCCGGTGCCGGTAGGCGGCGTCGCCGAGGAGTTTGGGCAGGTCGGTGAGGACGGGGACGCCGGGTTGGGCGGCGAGGGTGAGCAGGCCGGCGCGGAAGATGTCCTCGGTGCGTGGTCCCCAGCTGTCGGCGTATACCCGCGAGAAGATCGACACGAGGTTGTCGACCGCCCGTCCGCGGTCGGGCTGGTCCAGCGGGTTCAGGCACGGAGGCCGGCTGGACGATTCGGCGTCGAACAGAGTGAGGCGGTCGACGGCGTCGAGCGGGTAGCGGGCGAGGATGTCGATGACCTGGTCGCCCTTCGGGTCGACGTTCACGACACCCCGGTGGGCGGCGACGTCGTCCAACGTCATGCGGGCGAGCAGCTCGGACTTGCCGGCGCCGGTCGCGCCGAGGACGTGTAGGTGGTGGCGGGCGTCGGGGACTCGCAGGCCGACCGGACGCGCATGTCCGGAGTCGGAGCGGCCGATTGCGCGGATGTTCGGTCCGTGGCCGGCGACGCCGGGTGGTGGGGCGACCGCTTTCGCCCCGGCGCGTTGCAGGCCGGGGGTCGCCTCGTCCACGGGAAGGTGCGCCAGCGCGCCGATTTCGGCGACGGAGAGCAGGTCGCCGCGCGCGAACTGCCGGGCGGCGAGGACGGGTAGCGGGCGGCGTAGCCGGACGCGCTTGTAATAGTTGTGCTCGCCGTAGGCGGCGAACGCCGAGGCGATCGCGTGCGCCCGGCCGCGCAGCTGCCCGCCGATTCGTACGGCGGTCTCGTCGTCAGTGGTGTCGTCGAGGATCGCGGCGATGGCGTAGCGGACGCGGACCTCGAATTGGGCGCCCCTGCCCTTGGTGACGATGGCCCGGTCCTCCGCTGAGAGGGCCAGCGACGTCTGGTGGTCGACCTTCGCCGGGGTGGGGGGCCGGCGGGTTCGTCGTGTCCGGCCGGTGCGGGGTGTGAGGAGGTCCAGCAGGCTGCCCATCAGGTGCGTCGAGCTACCGGCGCGCAGCTGGCGGGCGGCGCGGCGGGCCTTGGCGACGCGGCGGCCGGTGACCGGGCGGGCCAGGATCTGCACGGCGGCCCGCTGGGTGCGGGTGTGGGCTCCGGGCCAGGCTGCCTCGATGGCGCGTTCGACGAAGCCGTCGGGCACGACGCCGGGGACCCAGATCTGGATGCGGACCCCGTCGGCGTCGAACAGGTACTCCCACACCAGGTGGGGTTGGCCGAGCAGGCGTCGCCAGCCGGGGCGGAGCAGGCCGAGCAGGTTCGACCACAGGGCGGTCGCGCCCGCCGGGTCGACGGTGGGTGGGGCGAGGACGGTGACGAGCCGGGCGCCGGCGATCAGCCGCCGCTGGTAGCGGCGCCGCAGTCGGCGACGCAGTGTGAGCAGGCCGGTTGCGGTGGCGGCGAGCAGCGGGCCGGCAAGCAGGCCCCAGGCCATCACCCACGCCTGGACCTGCGTCACCAGGTGGTGCGCGAAGCCCCAGGGGTCGGTCAGGTAGGTGACGATCGGTGACGACGGCGTGGACGTCGCCGCTGCGCGTATGTCCAAGGCTGTGTCCTCCTGGCTGCTACGGCTGGGTTGGTCAGGCGGCGTCGAGGTAGATCTGGCCGTCGGGATCGTCCGGATCGACAGGTTCAGCCGGTTCGGCGAGATCGAAGAAGCCGTCGCCGCCGCCGTCCGCTGCGTCGGCGGCGAGTTCGGCCGGGTTCGTGGTCACCAGGCGGTGCTCGGTGGGCGAGGCCAGGGCCTGGAAAGCGACCCGCTGGGTGCCCGCCGCGAGCAGGCCCTGGCCGCGGTCGGCCGACAACAGGAACTGCCGTTCGCCTTGGGACAGGTCGAACACGGCGGTGATCTCGTCGATGGCCTGCGGTGCCTGGCGGAGCAGGATCTGGGTGGCGGCGTTGGTGACGATCGCCTTGCCGAGGTCGGTGGCGAGGACGTCGGCGGTGTCCTGGGTGGCGACGGTGAGCCCTGCCCAGTACTTGCGGGACGACTTGGCCATCCGGAACAGGAAGTCGGCGCCGGCGGGCTGGCGCATCAGCAGCCATGCCTCGTCGACCACGACCATGCGGGGCCGGCGGTCGGCGGGGTTGGACACTCGCCGCCACACGGCGTCGAGGACAAGCAGGGTGCCGATGGCTTTGAGTTCGTCGGGCAGGTCGCGCAGGGAGTAGACGACAAGGTGGCCGTCACCGCGGCTGGTGGTCGGCCCGTCGAACAGGCCGGAGAACGCCCCTGCTGTGAAGGGGTGTAGCCGGGCACCGAGCGTCACCGCGGCCGGGTCAGCGGAGGCGGCCAGGGTGGTGGCGAGATCGGCCAGCAGCGGCGCCGGCCGGCTCCAGCTACGCGGGTCGGAGCTGATCCCCGCCGTCTGGTAGGTGGCGGTGATGGCGACGTCGAGCGCTGCCCGTTCGGCCGCCGTCGGCTGGCCGACGAGCACGGAGATGACGGTGTGCAAGAACAGGCTGCGGCGTACCAGGGCGCCCCGAGGCGCGGTCCGCCGCCCGTCGGGGGTGGTCTGGATCGGAAGGTCGAACGGGTTGATGCGTACCCCGTCGGCACCGAGATGCAGATAGGTCCCGCCCACCGCGGTGGCGAGGCGGGCGTACTCGTCTTCGGGGTCGACGACGTGGACCTCGATGCCCCGGTACAGCGAACGTAGAAGTTCGAGCTTGGCCAGATAGCTCTTCCCCGCGCCGCTGCGACCGAAGAGCACGGCGTTGTGGTTGTCCACATCGCCGAACCGGTCGAAGTGCACCAGCCCGCTGCTGGCGACGTTAAGCCCGTAGAGCACCCCGGCCGACGCCAACGACGTGGGGTCCGCGGGTGGCAGATCCGGACTGGTGAACGGGAACGCCGCACTCAATGCTGCCGTGTCGAAGGTGCGGCGCATCCGCACCTGGTCCAAGCCCAGCGGAAGAGTGCTCACCCAGCCTTGCAGGGACCGGTAGCTGACTGGTTTGGCGTCCAGCAGCAGGCTGGCGGCCAGCGCCCGGACAGCAGCGACCTCGTCGGCGAGCTCGTCTTCGCTGGTCGCGTGGACGGTGAGGTAAAGGCCGAGGCGGAACAGTCGTCCTTCGCCGCGGGCGACGCGGGCGGACAGGTCGTAGGCGTCCTCGGTCGCGGCCTCGACCTGGGGGTCGATCAGCCGGCCTTTCTCGTCACCGAGCTGCCGGCCGGACTCCAGCTTCGACAGCTGCCGGCGCAGCCGGTTCGCGGCGGTGACCGGGTCGATCGGCTCGATGTGCACGGCGACGTCGACCCGGCCCGGGTAGGTGAGCAGGGGAGCCAGCCAGCCGGCATGGACTTCACGGGGATAGCCGGTGATGGCCATCGTCGCGAGGACGTCCCCGCCGACGTCCAGATGTCGAGGGGAGACGGTCAGCGCGTCCGGAACGAACGCTGCCGCCGCGGTGTCCACCGGCCCCAAGGAGGAGCCGGGAGCTGGCGCGAGCGCCCGGCGTCGGGATCGTCTGCTCATCGGGATCGTCCCCTCCGTCCTGCGGATGCGTGTCGCGCCGACTGTCGGGAGCCGCCGTCGGACCGCCCGGCGGGCGGTCGGAGGTCGGGCGGGTCCCAGAGGTCGAGGTCGTCGGTGTCGAGCGAGCCGTCCCAGCCATCGCCGTCGATGGAAGTGCCGTAGCCGGGGCCGGCCGCTGCGCCCCGGTCGTCGAAACCGGCGTCGTCGTCTGGGAAGCGGCCGTCGGCGTCGTCGGGCGGGTAGCTGTCGCTGGGGTCGGGAAGGTCAGCGGTGATGACCTCGTCGGGGGCTGCGAGCGCGGAGGGCGGGACCAGCCCGGCGGGGTTACAGGCGGCGGCCAGCACGCTGGTCGCCGTCCCGGCGTCCAGCGGTGTGATCACGATCCCGGCGGGGGCGAGCAAGTCGGTCGCCTCAGCGAGCCGGCGGGCGAGTCGGGTGTGCGCGGCGCGGCGGGTGGCTTCACCGGCGCGGCGGGCGTCGCGGGCCGCCGCCCGCCGGCCGGACAGCACGGCCAGCGGGGAGCCGCCACCCAGCCCGTCGACCGGGCCCGCGGTGACGAGTGGTTCACGCAGGACGAGCAGGACCTGGCGGGTCAGCAGCTGCATCTCGACGGCGAGCTGGGCCAGGTAGTTGGCGTGTTCGCGGGCCGCGTGCGCCAGCGCCGGGTGAGGCATCTGGTCGGCGGCGTCGTCGAGCTGGTAGATCTGGGCGCTCAGGTCGGCGGGCATCGCCCGCACGAGGATCTGCACCGGCGCGGTTAGAGAGTGCAGGTAGCGGGCGAACACGGCGACCAGCCCGTCCTGCTCGCTCGGGGTACGTAGCGCGAAGTTCACGGTGGAGGCGACCGCGACCACTGCCAGCCCGTCCGCGCCGAGGTCGATCACCCCGACCCCGGCCTGCGGGGTGATGGTGCGGGCCGGTAGCCGCAGCGGTGCTGTGCTCTCCCCGCCGGCCGGCTGGCGCTCACCCGCGGCGCTGGTGGCGCGGGCGGCCAGCCAGGACGGTGGCGGGATCACGCCTTCGGGTGCGTTGATCCGATGGCGGGGGCTGGTGCGCTGGCGGACGGCGGCGACCAGCAGCCGGTCCAGGCTCAGCCCGTCACGCTGACCCATCACCAGGATCCCGGCGACGGCCGCGACCGGGACCGCCAACACTGCGAAGACCGGCAGCGGCAGCAGGCCGCGGGTCGCGGCCCAGGAGAGGTAGAGCACGATGCCGGTCAGGGTGAGGATCAGCACCTGCCGGGCGGTCAGGTTCGCCACGATGCGGTCTTCGCGGTCAACGTCGGCAGGAATCCTTACTGGGTGTGTCATCGGGACTGGGTCACCTTCCAT
>NZ_JANEZT010000415.1 GCF_025403405.1 Frankia tisae | reverse complement strand
ACAAGTGTGGGGTTGCCTTAAAAAGGCAACCCCACACTTTGTATAAGTCCGGCGGCGTCCTACTCTCCCACACAGTCCCCCATGCAGTACCATCGGCGCTGAAGAGCTTAGCTTCCGGGTTCGGAATGAGACCGGGCGTTTCCTCTTCGCCAAAACCACCGAAACACTATTCAACTATACAACCAGCACCCAACCGGCCATACAGCTGGGAACCGCACAGTGGACGCGTAGCATCTTCGAAGACAAGCCCTCGGCCTATTAGTACCGGTCAGCTCCATGCGTCACCGCACTTCCACCTCCGGCCTATCAACCCGATCATCTAGTCGGGGGCCTTACCAGGCTACCCTGTGGGAGACCTCATCTCGAAGCAGGCTTCCCGCTTAGATGCTTTCAGCGGTTATCCCTTCCGAACGTAGCCAACCAGCCATGCTCTTGGCAGAACAACTGGCACACCAGAGGTTCGTCCGTCCCGGTCCTCTCGTACTAGGGACAGCCCTTCTCAAGTCTCCTGCGCGCGCGGCGGATAGGGACCGAACTGTCTCACGACGTTCTAAACCCAGCTCGCGTACCGCTTTAATGGGCGAACAGCCCAACCCTTGGGACCTACTCCAGCCCCAGGATGCGACGAGCCGACATCGAGGTGCCAAACCTTGCCGTCGATATGGACTCTTGGGCAAGATCAGCCTGTTATCCCCGGGGTACCTTTTATCCGTTGAGCGACGGCGCTTCCACAAGCCACCGCCGGATCACTAGTCCCTGCTTTCGCACCTGCTCGACATGTCTGTCTCACAGTCAAGCTCCCTTGTGCACTTGCACTCGACACCTGATTGCCAACCAGGCTGAGGGAACCTTTGGGCGCCTCCGTTACTCTTTAGGAGGCAACCGCCCCAGTTAAACTACCCACCAGACACTGTCCCTGATCCGGATCACGGACCGAGGTTAGACATCCAGTACGACCAGAGTGGTATTTCAACAGTGACTCCACCAGAACTGGCGTCCCAGCTTCACAGTCTCCCACCTATCCTACACAAGCCGAACCGAACACCAATATCAAGCTATAGTAAAGGTCCCGGGGTCTTTCCGTCCTGCCGCGCGTAACGAGCATCTTTACTCGTAATGCAATTTCGCCGAGTCTGTGGTTGAGACAGTGGGAAAGTCGTTACGCCATTCGTGCAGGTCGGAACTTACCCGACAAGGAATTTCGCTACCTTAGGATGGTTATAGTTACCACCGCCGTTTACTGGCGCTTAAGTTCTGAGCTTCGCCCCAAAGAGCTAACCCGTCCCCTTAACGTTCCAGCACCGGGCAGGCGTCACTCCGTATACATCGTCTTACGACTTAGCACGGAGCTATGTTTTTAGTAAACAGTCGCTTTCCCCTGGTCTCTGCGGCCACTCCCCGCTACGGAAGCAAGTCCCTACACGGAGAACGGCCCCCCTTCTCCCGAAGTTACGGGGGCATTTTGCCGAGTTCCTTAACCACAGTTCACTCGAACGCCTTGGTATTCTCTACCTGACCACCTGTGTCGGTTTAGGGTACGGGCGGCCCTGACACTCACTAGAGGCTTTTCTCGGCAGCATGGGATCATCCACTTCGCCACAATCGGCTCGGCATCAGGTCTCAGACACATGGAAACGCGGATTTACCTACGCTCCGTCCTACACCCTTGCCCCAGGACAACCACCGCCTGGGTTGGACTACCCTCCTGCGTCACCCCATCGCTTGCCTAATACCAGCCGGGATCCCACCCTCCCAGACACATCTCCGAAAAGACACATCCGATCAGATGGTTAGCACAACCAGGTTCAGCATGGGCGCGTCAGCGCCGGTACGGGAATATCAACCCGTTGTCCATCGACTACGCCTGTCGGCCTCGCCTTAGGTCCCGACTCACCCTGGGCGGATTAGCCTGCCCCAGGAACCCTTGGTCATTCGGCGGACGGGTTTCTCACCCGTCATTCGCTACTCATGCCTGCATTCTCACTCGTATGGCATCCACGGCTGGGTCACCCCGCCGCTTCACACGCCACACGACGCTCCCCTACCCATACACACACCTGGACACCACAAGGATGCCTGGCTAACATGCGTATGCCGCAGCTTCGGCGGTGCGCTTGAGCCCCGCTACATTGTCGGCGCGGAATCACTTGACCAGTGAGCTATTACGCACTCTTTCAAGGGTGGCTGCTTCTAAGCCAACCTCCTGGTTGTCTATGCGACTCCACATCCTTTTCCACTTAGCGCACGCTTAGGGGCCTTAGCTGGCGATCTGGGCTGTTTCCCTCTCGACTACGAAGCTTATCCCCCGCAGTCTCACTGCCGCACTTCACTTACCGGCATTCGGAGTTTGGCTGACTTCAGTAAGCTTGTGGGCCCCCTAGGCCATCCAGTGCTCTACCTCCGGCAAGAAACATGCGACGCTGCACCTAAATGCATTTCGGGGAGAACCAGCTATCACCGAGTTTGATTGGCCTTTCACCCCTATCCACAGCTCATCCCCCAGGTTTTCAACCCTGGTGGGTTCGGTCCTCCACACGGTCTTACCCGCGCTTCAACCTGGCCATGGATAGATCACTCGGCTTCGGGTCTTGGACATGCGACTCAAACGCCCTATTCGGACTCGCTTTCGCTACGGCTACCCCACAACGGGTTAACCTCGCCACACATCGCAAACTCGCAGGCTCATTCTTCAAAAGGCACGCGGTCACCAGACCGAAGTCCAGCTCCCACGGATTGTAGGCACACGGTTTCAGGTACTATTTCACTCCCCTCCCGGGGTACTTTTCATCTTTCCCTCACGGTACTAGTCCGCTATCGGTCACCAGGGAGTATTTAGGCTTAGCGGGTGGTCCCGCCAGATTCACACGGAATTTCACGGGCTCCGTGCTACTTGGGAATACGTCCGGGAGGAACACTGTTTTCAGCTACAGGGCTATTACCCTCTATGGCGGTCCATTCGCATGACCTTCGCCTAACAGCGTTCTTTCTGACTCCCTGACGGAACGGCAGTCCCGTCCGGACGATCCCACAACCCCACCATCGCAACGCCTGCCGGCTATCACACGACCATGGTTTAGCCTGATCCGCTTTCGCTCACCACTACTCGCGGAATCACGGTTGTTTTCTCTTCCTGCGGGTAATGAGATGTTTCACTTCCCCGCGTTCCCTCCACATGCCCTATGTGTTCAGGCAAGGGTGACAGGATTTAAAGCCCTGCCGGGTTTCCCCATTCGGAAATCCTCGGATCACAGCTCGGTTGACAGCTCCCCGAGGCATATCGCAGCCTCCCACGTCCTTCATCGGCTCCTGGTGCCAAGACATCCACCGTGCGCCCTTAATAACTTGGCCACAAAGATGCTCGCGTCCACTGTGCAGTTCTCAACGTACGGACGGCCCCAGCCGACACGGTAGAACCCACCCCCACACGGGGGGCAGTCCCCTACCACGACCGGTCCGCTCACCAGCAGACCCCCACCACCACAACCCCCACCAGGAGGATCATGCAGAAGGGGTCACACCAGACGAGGAAGCCATACTCCCTCAGGACCCAACAGCGTGCCACGAACCACCAGCCCCCACCAAGCCCGTTCCACCCACAGCCACCCCCCGAAGGAGACAACCACGGAGTACTAGACACCCAGCAGACAACCAGCAGCCCTATCGTCAGCGTTCCACCCATGAGCAACCAGACCGGCATGCACATCCGGCCCTGGCCCTGAACCAGCCCATCCCCAACAGGACAGACCAGCCAGACGCTCCTTAGAAAGGAGGTGATCCAGCCGCACCTTCCGGTACGGCTACCTTGTTACGACTTCGTCCCAATCGCCGGTCCCACCTTCGACGGCTCCCCCCACAAGGGTTAGGCCACCGGCTTCGGGTGTTACCGACTTTCGTGACGTGACGGGCGGTGTGTACAAGGCCCGGGAACGTATTCACCGCAGCATTGCTGATCTGCGATTACTAGCGACTCCGACTTCACGGGGTCGAGTTGCAGACCCCGATCCGAACTGAGACCGGCTTTTTGGGATTCGCTCCACCTCGCGGTATCGCAGCCCTTTGTACCGGCCATTGTAGCATGTGTGCAGCCCAGGACGTAAGGGGCATGATGACTTGACGTCATCCCCACCTTCCTCCGAGTTGACCCCGGCAGTCTCCTATGAGTCCCCGACATAACTCGCTGGCAACATAGGACGAGGGTTGCGCTCGTTGCGGGACTTAACCCAACATCTCACGACACGAGCTGACGACAGCCATGCACCACCTGTGCAGGACCCTTACGGACCCCGTATCTCTACGAGATTTCCCTGCATGTCAAGCCCTGGTAAGGTTCTTCGCGTTGCATCGAATTAAGCCACATGCTCCGCCGCTTGTGCGGGCCCCCGTCAATTCCTTTGAGTTTTAGCCTTGCGGCCGTACTCCCCAGGCGGGGCGCTTAATGCGTTAGCTGCGGCACGGAGGCCGTGGAAGGTCCCCCACACCTAGCGCCCAACGTTTACGGCGTGGACTACCAGGGTATCTAATCCTGTTCGCTCCCCACGCTTTCGCTCCTTAGCGTCAGTTCCGGCCCAGAGACCCGCCTTCGCCACCGGTGTTCCTCCTGATATCTGCGCATTTCACCGCTACACCAGGAATTCCAGTCTCCCCTGCCGGACTCTAGCCTGCCCGTATCGACTGCAGGCCCGGGGTTGAGCCCCGGGTTTTCACAGCCGACGCGACAGGCCGCCTACGAGCTCTTTACGCCCAATAATTCCGGACAACGCTTGCACCCTACGTATTACCGCGGCTGCTGGCACGTAGTTGGCCGGTGCTTCTTCTGCAGGTACCGTCACTTGCGCTTCGTCCCTGCTGAAAGAGGTTTACAACCCGAAGGCCGTCATCCCCCACGCGGCGTCGCTGCGTCAGGCTTCCGCCCATTGCGCAATATTCCCCACTGCTGCCTCCCGTAGGAGTCTGGGCCGTGTCTCAGTCCCAGTGTGGCCGGTCGCCCTCTCAGGCCGGCTACCCGTCGTCGCCTTGGTAGGCCATCACCCCACCAACAAGCTGATAGGCCGCGGGCCCATCTCGAGCCGATAAATCTTTCCACACCACCAGATGCCCGGTAGCGTCATATCCGGCATTAGCCCCGGTTTCCCGAGGTTATTCCAGAGCTCGAGGCAGGTTGCCCACGTGTTACTCACCCGTTCGCCGCTAGGAGCCGAAGCCCCTCGCTCGACTTGCATGTGTTAAGCACGCCGCCAGCGTTCGTCCTGAGCCAGGATCAAACTCTCCATCAATGATTAAGAGCGCCGGGAAACCCGGCAGACCCCAACATCGACACCACATAAAGTGACGCCGTGTTCAAAGGAATCTCTCACAACCATCACCAGCCATCCCCCACACCCCGGAAAACCAGAGCAGGAAGAACAACCAGCCAGGCCATGAACGAGGTAAAACAATTGGCACTGACAATCGGCACGCTGTTGAGTTCTCAAGGAGCAGGCGC
>NZ_JANEZT010000414.1 GCF_025403405.1 Frankia tisae | reverse complement strand
GGGCGAGGTCGCCGCCGTCGGCCTGCTGCTGCTCGGCGGTATCGATCTTGCGGCCCGGCGCGCCGAGCGGCCGTTCCTGGCCGAGGACGCGGAACCGTCGTTCTGGCGGCGGCGGATGCCGCTGCCCGGCTCCGGTCTCTCGGCGCGACCGTCGCGGCGCCCCCAGTAAGCCGCAGCGGTCGGCTCCGGCCGGTCTGATCGCCGCCGGAAAATGTCCGTGGCGTGGGTTAGGGTGCCGGCATTGGATCATCCTCACGGAGGTCGTCGTGCCGGTCGCGGTTGCCCACATTCGAGTCGAGGCCAGGCACCTGCGGGCACTCGGCTGGTCCTACCGTCGCATCGCCCGAAGGCTCCAGGCTCGGCATCGGCTCGCAGCGTTGGTGGCGTTCCGTCTCGCCCATGGCTGGACGCAGGAGGAGGCGGCGCGCCGCTGGAACGAGCGATGGCCGGGGCGGGGGCCAGCCAAGACCGGTAAGACCTGGTCATATTGGGAGAGCTGGCCGGGAAAGGGCGGCCGGGCGCCCTCGGCCACGGTGCTGTCCCGGCTGGCCGAGCTGTACCTGTGCCGGCCCGGCGATCTGCTCGACGGGCCCGACTTCGGCGAGCTCGATGCGGGTTCGGACGGGCCGGGCGACCGGCCCGCCGCGGACTGTTCGTGCGCGCCGGGCGCGGGTGGCGACGACGACCGGCTGGCCGAGCTGCTCTCCATGGCCGCGCCGCTCACCTCCACCGCGGGGGGCGATGTCCCGTCCGCCACGGCCATCGAGGCCCGGCTGGCCGAGTTCGTCACCGGGTGGGTCCAGGCGGCGTGAGCGGGGCGGCAAGGTGCCCGTTGGGCTGTCCCGCGCGGCGACAGTGGTCCAGTCAGTACAGTCGGATGGGTCGTCCTTCGCTGGTCGGGACGTAAGCGTCGCGCGGTGGCGGCCAGCGTGCGGCGGCGGCCGTCATGCTGGCGCCCGCGGGCTCGCCGGTGGTCTGGTCGCTCGGGGGCGTCCGGCCCGGGTTCGTCTGGTCGTCCAATTCTGGTTACGGAGTGTGTTGTGTCTGCTCGCCTCGTCGTACTCGCCTCGGGCGCGGGAACCACCCTGCAGGCGATCCTCGACGCGACTGCGGATCCCGAGTTCGGTGCGACCGTCGTGGCAGTCGGCACCGATCGTCACGACACCGGGGCGGAGCGACGAGCCCGGGCCAGCGGCATCGATGTGTTCACCGTTCGGCTCGCGGATCATCCCGACCGAGAGGCATTCAACGTGGCGACCGCCGAGCGGATCGCCGGCTTCGAGCCCGATCTGCTCCTCCTGGCGGGCTACATGAAGATCCTTGGCCGACAGGTTGTCGGTCGATTCCGGACGGTCAACACCCATCCCTCGCTGTTGCCCGCCTTCCCGGGGGCCGCCGCGGTCCGCGACGCGCTCGCCGCCGGGGCGAAGGTCAGCGGAGTGACGGTGCACTGGGTCGACGAGGGGGTCGACACCGGGCCGATCATCGCCCAGCGTCCGGTGCCGGTCGAGCCGGACGACACCGAGCAGACTCTTCGCGCCCGGATCCAGGGCGTCGAGCGAGGACTGTTCGTCGCGACGATCGGCGAGATCGTGCGGTCGGGGAGCGCTCAGGCGGTTCCGGCCGAACACCGGCGCGCCCCCGGCCTGCGCGCGCCGGTGCGAGGTTCAGGTACCGACAGAGGCTCACGTCCAGGAGGAATCATGACGTCATCAGGCGAAGATACGGCGGGCGCGGGCGGCGCCGCCCGGGGATCCGAGTCTGCCGAGGTGGTCCCCACCGGGCGCCGGCCGTTGCGCCGGGCGCTCGTCAGCGTCTATGACAAAAGTGGGCTCGACATCCTCGCGGCGGCCTTCCTGGCCGCGGGCGTCGAAGTCGTCTCCACCGGGTCGACCGCGGACGTGCTGGCCAGCCATGGTCTGGCGGTGACCCCGGTCAGCACTGTCACCGGCTTCCCCGAGGTGCTCGGCGGGCGGGTCAAGACGCTGCACCCACACGTCCATGCCGGTCTGCTCGCGGACCTGCGTAACGCCGAGCACGCGGCCGTGCTGGCCGAGCTCGACATCGCTCCGTTCGATCTGGTCGTGGTCAACCTCTACCCGTTCGCCGCGACGGTGGCCGGCGGCGCGAGCGAGGACGAGGCGATCGAGCAGATCGACATCGGTGGCCCGGCGATGATCCGCGCGGCGGCGAAGAACCATGCGTCGGTCGCGGTGGTCGTCGCTCCGAGCGAGTACGCCGAGCTGGCCGAGGCGGTCCGCGGTTCGGGCTACGATCTGCCGGCGCGGCGCCGCCTCGCGGCGAAGGCGTTCGCCCACACCGCCGCCTACGACGTCGCCGTTTCCTCGTGGTTCGCCGGGGTCGTCGCCCCCGACGAGGTTGCCCGGGAGACCGGCTGGCCCGACGTGCTGTCCGCGCAGTGGCACCGTTCGGACGTGCTGCGCTACGGCGAGAACCCGCACCAGCGGGCCGCGCTCTACATCGAGGCAGGTGTCGAGGGGCAGCCGGGCCTCGCCGCGGCTCGGCAGCTGCACGGCAAGCAGATGTCGTACAACAACTACACCGACACCGACGCGGCCCGCCGCGCGGTGTACGACTTCGCCGAGCCCGCGGTCGCCGTGATCAAGCACGCCAACCCGTGTGGCATCGCAATCGGCGTGACGATCGCCGAGGCCCATCGCAAGGCGCACGCCTGCGACCCGGTCTCCGCGTTCGGTGGAGTGATCGCCACCAACCGGCCGGTCTCGGTGGAGCTCGCGGAGCAGATCGCAGAGATTTTCACCGAAGTCGTCGTGGCGCCGGCCTACGAGCCAGGCGCCGTGGAGATTCTCGCCCGCAAGCCGTCGATCCGGCTGTTGGAGTGCCCCGCGCCTGCGCATCAGCGCGGGATCGAGCTGCGGCAGGTCAGCGGCGGCCTGCTGCTGCAGTCGCGGGACGCGGTCGAGGAACCGGGCGACGAGCCGTCGGGGTGGACGTTGGAGGCGGGGTCTCCCGCGGACGAGGCCCTGCTGGCCGACCTGCGCTTCGCCTGGCGTGCGGTGCGTGCGGTCAAGTCCAACGCAATCCTGCTCGCCGGTGACGGCGCCACCGTGGGCGTCGGGATGGGACAGGTCAACCGGGTCGACGCGGCACGACTCGCGGTGACCAGGGCGGCGGACCGGGCCAAAGGCGCGGTAGCGGCCAGCGACGCCTACTTCCCGTTTCCGGACGGGTTCGAGGTGCTCGCCGAGGCCGGGGTGCGGGCCGTGGTCGAGCCGGGCGGATCGGTGCGAGACGGACTTGTCATCGCTGCCGCCCAGGAGGCCGGCGTGACGCTCTACTTCAGCGGGGTGCGCCACTTCGCGCACTGATCCGGGCCACCGGTCGCAGTGACGGGCAGCCGGCGGGCAGCCGGCGGGCCGGCTCAGCGGAACCGTCGAGGGGCCCAACGTGTCGGAGGCGCCGACCGAGGGTGCTCCGGCTCGATGGCCGGCCGGCCCGGGAACGGGGGATCGGCCCGCGGCAGCGGTTGCGGCTGCGGGCCATCCGGCCGGTCGGACGGCGGTGGCGTGTCTGGTCCGACCGGCGGAGGTAAGAGACCTCCTGGGTCCCGCGTTCCTCCCGGGTCCCGCGTTCCTGGCGAGTCGGGCGGATGTGCATCAGCTCCCGGCGCGGATCGGCCCCGGGCTGACTCGTCGGTGGCGTCGCCCAGCGGCGCATCGCGCCGCCCGGTTCCACCGCTTCACGACGCGGCGTTTGCCTCCGCGGCAGCCGAGCCCCGCCGACCGCTCGCGCTGCCGTTCGCAGTGGTGGCCGCCGGCGCGCCTGCCGCCGCCGCCGTCCCGCCCGGCTGGTCGCCGTTGGGCACATAGCGTTGCGCCACCCAGTCCAGGGCGTCGCGCCAGCTCGCGCCGTACAGCACCGAGATTCGGTCGGCTGTCTGCCGCGCCAACGCCTGGACGAACACCCTGTCGTCGCTGTCCAGATGTCGGGCGTCGCCGAAGGTCTCCCAGGCCCTGAACATCAGTTCCTGCAGCTTCTTGCTGTGAGGTGATTCCTCTGCCACGTCGAACTCCCTCCACATGGGCACCGCGGCCGGAATTCTGCCCTAAGTGCGTGCGACGCCCACAGGTGGGGGTGTTAAACATTGTGTTCCCGGTGTGGCCTGATGGGGCGATGGCATGTATATCCCTGGCATGTGATAAGGCGGCCGGTTCGTCGATGTGTGCTGCTCGCGGACGTCGCGAGTGCGGACGTCAGGAGTACTGCGCCGACTCCACCGCGTCCGGACGCACGATCCCGAGGCGCATCACCTCGTTTGCCAACCGTCCCCGCCGGTTGGGTCCCGGCGCGATGTCGAACTTGCGGTAGAGCCGCAACAGGTGCTGCTTGACCGCGCCCTCGGTGACGACGAGATTCTCGGCCACCTCGCGGGTGGACGACGGGATGACGAAGGCACCCGGCGCGCCGGCCGGGCGGGACAGCGCGCGCAGCACGTCCCATTCGCGGCGGGTGAGATCGGGTGGGTCGGGGACGCGCAGTTCGGCAGTCCGGTCCCGGGCCGCCGTCCCGAGGCCCGCCTCGATGGTGAACTCGATCAGCGGACGCCTGTCCTGGACGCGCACACCCGCTGCGCCGAACCGGATGACGTCGCCGTCGTTGAGGATCCGCCGGCCGACGGGCTGACCGTTGACCCGGGTGCCGTTACGGGACAGTCCCTGGTCCCAGACGTAGAGATATGGGCCCCGCCGCACGATCTCAGCATGCAGCCGGGAGACGCTGGAATCGGCGAGCGGCACGTCCACGCCTGGTCCCCGCCCCACCGTGGTGATCTCGGTGCGCAGAGAGAAGACCTCGCCGGTGATCTCGATCCGCAGACTCGGCCCGTCCACTTTTCGCAAACCTCGCTTCCATCGATGCCTGTCCCTGACCTGCCCGCGCCTGTCCCCCCGTACTTGACACCCGGCAGGTCCACTGGCGACCGCCCGCGTTTGGCCGGCACAGGTCTTTGCGCAGTGATCCCCGGTCGAGGGTCAGTAACACGTGACTTTCCGACGATCGGGACACTCCAGCTGGGGGAGCGGGCGGTGGATGGCCCGGGCGCGGCCTACTGTGTGTGCTGAGGATCCGGTCGTACTGGTTGGATGAGTGCTCTGCACCGTCCTGTCGCAGGGTGGGACCGTCGGCGACGGCGGCACCTCGCCAAGCTCAGCACGGCAGGCCCGTCCGAAACGATCCTGACCGGCGCCGGAGGTGGGGGTGACCGACGCGTCACGCCGCTCCGACCCGCCCCGGCCCGATGCCGGCCGAGGCGAGGCGGACGCGGCCGCTCGCCCGCAGTGGCCCGAGCGGGAGTTGTCCGGGCCTGATCGTCCGCATGACGTCCGGAGTCATCCCGCCGGTGCTGGCCAGCCTGGCGATGTGGGGCAGCCTGGCGAGGTGGGCTGGCATGATGCCACTGGCCGGGACGAGCCTGCTGCCTGGAACGAGGCTGCCGGCAGGGGCGAGCCCGGGGAGCCC
>NZ_JANEZT010000413.1 GCF_025403405.1 Frankia tisae | reverse complement strand
CTCCGGCGGAGCGGAGAAGCCGAACGGTGCCGGGTTGCCGATGTTCAGCTTGAGGATGCGCGCGCCCGCGGCTTCCAGCCGAGTCGCTTCGTCGAGGACAGGCCCACGGACGTCGTAACAGACGTCGACGAGATGGACCAGGATGCTGTCGCAGAGCCCGAAGCAGACGCCGTCGCGGAACAGGCCCGCGCTGTGCACGAACGAGGAGGTGCCGATCCGGCTGACCCCGCAGCCGACGACGTATGTCGCGGGATAGCGCGCCTCGGCCAGGTAATGGATCGAGATGTTGGCGACGACGAAGGTGAAGCCCTCGAACGGCACGGGCCTGCCGTCGGTGAAGATCCGCCAGTCGAGGGTGATGCGGGCGTCCTCGTAGAAGGAGGCCAGCGCGACGTTGTTCAGGTGGCCGTTGCCATCGAGGTCACTGAACCGCGCCTGGACAGGGTGACTGAGCGGGTAGCTGGCGAGGCTGAGCCGCTCCGGATCGCGTCGTGGGTCCATGCCGCCACTGTGCACATCAGCGCGCTCACCTGGGTCGCCGTGCAAGCAATCTCTCACTGCCGGGCCTGGTCCCACCCGCCCAGCGGCACGCCGTCGACGATCGTCAGGCGGACCTGGGCGGCGGACGGGTCACGCAGGGCCACCCGCAGGGGGCGGTGCAGCAGGCAGAGGTCGCCGCGTGCGCCGGGGCGCACGCGGCGCAGGCGGGTCGGGTCCGCCGGGTCGGTGAGGAACAGCGCCAGGGCCGAGGCGGCGTCGAGGCGTTCGTCGGCCCCCAGGACGATGCCGGCGGCGGTGCGCCGCGTCACCGCGGCGGCGATGGCCCGCCACGGGTCGGGATGGCCGAACGGCGCATCGGTGCCGGCGGCGAGTCCGATGCCGGCCCGCACGAGGGAGGCCGCCGGGTACAGCGAGGCCGGATCCTCGTCGGTGACGTCGACGAGGTAGCGGTCGCCGCGCTCGGCGATGAAGTTGGGCTGGGTGACGACGACGAGCCCGGTGCGGCGTAGGTGGCCGTGCAGCTCGGGTGGCACGACGGCGCCGTGCTCGAGGCGATCGCCGCGGCGGGGGCCGGCGATGTCGAGCGCGGCGAGCGTCAGCACCGTCTGGACGCGGGTCACGCAGTGCACGGCCACCGGATGGCCAGCCCGGTGCGCCGCGGTGAACCGGGCGGCGAGGGCGTCGAGGTCGGGCAGCGTGTCGTCGTCGAGGATCACCTTCACCGGCCCGCCGCCGCCGGCGCCGGCGGGCAGTTCCCCGGCCCGTTCTCCGTAACGTTGCCCGGCGGGAGCCTCGGTGAGGGTGGGCTGCGGTTCGGGGCGCATGAGGGTCAGCCGCTGCGGCAGCTCGCCGCGGGCCGCGGCCGCGGCGAGGGTCCGGTGGTGCTCGGCGGAGCGGCCCGGGGTCGCGTCGGTGAAACCGGTGATTCCCGACGCGGCAGCGGTGCGGCCCACGGCGGCGAGGTCGATGGCCACCGGGGGCAGCGCGGCGTGGCGGCGCAGCCAGCCGTCCATCCGCCACAGCCGCCCGGTGGGTGCTCCGGTGGTGTCACGTTCGACGCCCGGCAGGTCGCAGCCGTCGATGCCGGCCAGACCCAGCGCCGCCGAGTTGAACACCCACAGTGCCCCGCCCCGGTGCTGCACCCGCACCGGCCGGTCGGGCAGCAGCGCGTCCAGGGCATGCCGGTCGAGGTCACCGGCCACCGACGGGTGGTAACCGACCGCGCGCACCCACTGTGCCGGCTCCGTGACCGGAGCGGCGCGCAGCGCCGCGCGCAGCCCGTCGACGTCGACGATCTGCGGCGGTCCCACCCGCACCGACGACGCCGACGCCGCCAGCGACAGCAGGTGGACATGATGGTCGTGCAGTCCGGGCAGCAGCGCGCCGCCGTCGGCGTTGATGACGGTCTCACCCTGGCGCGGGCGCAGCGGGTCGGCGCTGATCTCGACGATCCGCCCGCCGACAATCCGCACGTCCGCGACCCGCGCCGGTGGAAGCGTCTCCGGCGGGGTGGCCCGGCCGCCCTGTGGTGCCTCGTCGGCAGCCGGCGTGGCGGTCGGGCCGGGCAGTTCCGTCAGCTCCGCCCGGCGGATGAGCAACGCCCGATGCCCCGCTGCCTGCTCAGCGCCCCCCACCCGCGTCACCATAGTCCGGGGCGTGGGCGCCCGGACCCGCAGAGATCGGCGCGTGGCGGCCGGGACATCACCATGGGCCGGCTGTTCCCGAAGCGGCCTGTCCCCGAAGCGGCCTGTCCCCGATGCCGCGTGGCGGGACGCGCGGGGAAAGCGCGGGCGCCGGACGGGTGATCGATCGATACTGCCTATCCATGGGAAAGACCTACGAACGTCTCGACGGCCGGCTGCGCGGCTTCATCGAGGAACAGGTCGTCTTCTTCGTCGCGACGGCTCCCCTGTCCGCGCAGGGCAGCGTCAACCTCTCCCCCAAGGGCCGTGCTGGGACGCTCACCGTCCTCGACGAGCGGACCCTGGCCTACCTGGACTTCGGCGGCAGCCACGCGGAGACTCTCGCGCACCTGCGCGAGAACGGCCGGATCACGCTGATGTGGTGCGCGTTCAGCGGGCCCCCGACCATCGTGCGGGTACACGGGCGCGGCGAGCCGGTGTTCCGCGACGACCCGCGCTTCGCCGGGCTGCTCGCCCGCTTCGACCCGCGGGCGGCCGACCCCACCGGGCTGCGGTCGATCATCGTCGTGTCGGCCGAGCGGATCAGCGACAGCTGCGGCTACGCCGTGCCGTTCCTGGAGTACCGGGAGGAACGCAGCCTGCACCGGGAGTACTTCGGCCGCCGGACCGACGAGGAATTCGCCGCCTACTGCGAACGCAAGGAGTACAACGGCAGGAGCATCGACGGTCTGCCGGCGTTGCCCCTGCCCCTGCCGCCCCTGCCGCCCGGGCCCGATTCCGGGCCCGATTCCACGGCCGGCCCGGCCGTGACCTGGAGTGTGGAGAACAGATGAGATTCGCCGTCCAGCATGCCGTGGCCGATCCTGCCTGGTCGCCGCGGATTCTCACCCCCGACGCGGTGACGGGATTCGCGCGGGCGGCGGAGGAGGCGGGTTTCGCCGCGCTCGGGTTCAGCGACCATCCCGCGCCGTCGGCGCGGTGGGTCGACTCCGGTGGGGAGGGCAGCGCCGATCCGCTGGTGTCGCTGGCCTTCTGCGCAGCGGTGACGCGCCGCATCCGCCTGTTCACCTGGGCACTGGTGGCGCCCTACCGCAGCCCGCTGCTGACCGCACATCAGGTGGCGACGCTCGACGCGCTCTCCGGTGGACGCCTGACGCTGACCCTCGGCACGGGCTACCTTCGCTCGGAGTTCGGCGCGCTCGGCGTCGACTTCGACGGCCGCCTCGCCGCGTTCGACGAGACGGTGGAGGTGCTGCGGGCGAGCTGGGAGCAGCCGCGGCTGACCCACAGCGGCCGGCTGCTGCAGACCCGCGGCACCAACATCCAGCCGCGGGTCGTTCAGCAGCCGCACCCGCCGCTGTGGTTACACGGCAACAGCGCGTGGGGGCGGGAACGGGCCGTGCGCTACGGGCAGGGCGTCGTCACCCTGCTGACCAACGACACGCTGGCCCGCACGATCCGCACGGCGGCCGTGCCCGGCGTCGACGGTTTCACCCGGGTCGTCGACGACGTCCGGGCCCGTCTGGACGCGGCGGGGCGCCCGCACGACGACATCGACGTGGTGGCCACCGGCATGTGGCCGCAGCTCGACACCCGGGTGGGCTGGGACCCGTCGGCGATGCTCGACGACGTCGCGACGTACGCCAAGCTCGGCGCGGACTGGATCGTGATCGCGGTCTGCGGCGACGACCCGGCCGCGGCGGAGGACACCGTGCGCCGGTTCGGCGAGGAGATCGTCGCCCACGCCGCGGACCCGGTGTAAGCCCGTGTCGGGGCTGTGCGCAGGTCGGGTGGTGATCGTCACGGGGGGCGGCAACGGGATCGGGCGGGCGCATGCGCTGGCGTTCGCCGCCGAGGGCGCCCGGGTGGTCGTCAACGATCTCGGCTGCGACCGAACCGGCCATGGTCGCGGCGACGGGCCCGCGGCCGCCGTCGTCGAGGAGATCCGCGCGGCCGGCGGGCAGGCGGTGGCGAACACCGACG
The DNA here is from genome assembly GCF_025403405.1 of Frankia tisae. Lineage (GTDB taxonomy): Bacteria > Actinomycetota > Actinomycetes > Frankiales > Frankiaceae > Frankia > Frankia tisai. The sequence continues at coordinate 1,388 of NZ_JANEZT010000413.1, read as the reverse complement.
ACGTCGCCGACTTCGCCGGGGCCGGGCGCCTCGTCGCCCAGGCGGTCGAGACGTTCGGGGGGCTCGACGTCCTGGTGAACAACGCCGGGATCCTGCGCGACCGCACCCTGGTCAACATGACCGAGACGGAGTGGGACACCGTCGTGCGGGTGCACCTCAAGGGCACCTTCGCCCCGACCCACCATGCCGGCGTCTACTGGCGCAGCGAGCACTCCGCCGGGCACGGGCGGGCCGGGCGCGTCGTCAACACCAGTTCACCGTCGGGACTGTTCGGCAACATCGGCCAGACGAACTACGGCGCCGCCAAGACCGCCATCGCCGGGTTCACCATCACCGCCGCGCTGGAGCTTGCCCGCTACGGCGTGACCGTGAACGCGATCGCTCCGCTCGCGCTGACCCGGATGACCGACGGTCTCACCGGCGACCTGCCCGAGGCCCAGGCGGCGAGGATGACCCCCGGGCACATCGCGCCGCTGGTGGTCTGGCTGGGCAGTGAGGCGTCGGCCGGGGTGACCGGGCGGGTGTTCGCGGTTGTCGGCGGCAGCATCACCGTGCTGGAGGGCTGGGTCGCTGGCCCGGCCGTCGACCTCGACGGCGTCTGGGACCCGGGTGCGCTCGGCGAGGTCATCCCCGGCCTGGTCCGCGCCGCCGCCCCGAACGCCGACCTCACCGGCACCCGTCCCCCGCCGAACGCGCCCACCCGCGGTTGAGTCACCGACTCGCAACGATGATCATGAGTGGCCCCATTTCGTCAACAGTGTTGATTATCTTGTTGATGGCGGAAGACGGTCAGCCGCACTCGCCTATGTGATCACTTTGCCGAAGGGGTCGTGTCGGGGGTGCCGTCGAGGAGGCATTGCAGGCCCGGCGCGCACAGGTCGACGATCCGGTCGCGTTCGGCGGCGCTGATCGCCTCGGCATGCACGATCTTGCGCAGGACGCCGAGGCCGAGCAGGTGGGCCAGGACGAGCTCGGCGCGCAGGGCGGCGTCCGGGCCGGTGAGGCGGGACCGCAGCCGGGCGACGACCTGATCGCGGAAATTGTCGCGCAGCAGCGCGGCGTGCTCGCCGTGCTGGAGCGCGAACGCGACCCGGATGAGCGGGTCACGGCGCTGCTCGTGCGCGTCGAGCAGCGCATGCAGCAGGTGGCGGCCGAGGTCGGGCAGCGGCGCGTCGAGCAGCCGGTCGATCTCGTCGCCGAACCGGGAGACCCGGGCGAAGAGCTGTTCCTTGCTGCCGAAGTACTTCAGGACCAGCGGAGCGCTCACCCCGGCGTCAGTCGCGATCGCCTTGAGCGTGATGGCGGCATAGGGCTGGCGGGCGAACGCCCGGCGGGCCGCGGCAATGATCGCCTCACGGCTGACCTCGGCGTCCCCCCGCACCCGGCCC
>NZ_JANEZT010000412.1 GCF_025403405.1 Frankia tisae | reverse complement strand
CACCGTAGGTAACAATCGGACGGACCCCGGCCCCGGCCCCGGCCCGGGCCCCGGCGAACGATCGCGCAGACGCGAGGACCGGGGCGCGGTTCCGCAGAACACCATGGTTGCCGAAGGCTGGGCCCGGACACGGTTTCGCGCTCGCCACGCTGATGCCCGACCGGCGAATTCACCGCACACGTTCATCATCACGGCGCGCTGACGGCTTCGGGCCGGCTACTTCTCCAGCCGGTCCGGAACCCCGTCGTTCGGAGCGCTCGCCCAGACGGTGGCCTCGCCCGACCACCGTTTCCGACACGCGAATTCAGTAGCGGGCGCCGACCACCTGGGCGTCGAGACCGTCGAGCACGGCCAGGTCGTCGGCGTCCAGGGTGAGGTCGGGCGCGCCGGCGTTCTGCTCCAGCCAGCGGCGGCGCTTGGTGCCGGGGATCGGGACCACCGGGACACCGAGCCGTCCGGCCTGCCCGTGCACCCAGGCGAGGGCTACCTGCGCCGCGGGAACGTTCCTGCGGGCCGCGACCTCGGCGACTGCCTGCGCGATCCCGCGGTTCGCCTCGCCGGCTGCACCGGCGAAGCGCGGGCTGCGGGCGCGAAAGTCGCGCTCGCCGAGAGCGGCACCATCGACGGTCGCGGTGAGGAAGCCCCGACCGAGCGGGGAGTAGGGCACCAGCCCGACGTTCAGCTCGCGCAGGGCGTCGACGACGGTCGTCTCGGGATCGCGGGTCCACAGCGAGTACTCGCTCTGGACCGCCGCGATCGGGTGCACGGCATGCGCCCGCCGCAGCAACGCGCCGTCGACCTCGGACAGCCCGAGGTAGCGCACCTTGCCTTCCGCGACGAGCTCGCCCATCGCCCCGACGGTCTCCTCGATCTCGGCGGTCTGCGGCGGCCGGTGCAGGTAGTACAGGTCGATGACGTCCACGCCGAGCCGCAGCAGCGAGGCCTCGCAGGAGCGCCGAACGTAGGCCCGCTCCCCGCGCACGACCCGGGCGCCGTCGCCGCCGGAGCGGTCGATGCCGAACTTGGTGGCCAGTTGCACCTGGTCCCGGCGGTCGTGGATGGCCCGCCCGACCAGTACCTCGTTGTGCCCCGCCCCGTAGACGTCGGCGGTGTCCAGGAACGTGACACCCAGCTCGAGCGCCCGGTGGATGGTCGCAATCGACTCGTCCCAGTCGGTGGCGCCGTACCACTCGCTCATCCCCATGCAGCCCAGCCCCTGGGCCGAGACGTTCAGTCCACCGAGGTTCACCTCATGCATGCCGCTGCTCCCTGCTCGCCGGTCCGTGCCCCGTCAGCGGGTAACCCTAGGTGTTGGAGTGCGCGCTAGGACAAGCTCCGCGCCCTACGGCTGGGCCTTGTCGGCGGCGGCGGCGGCGAGGAGTTCCTCGGCGTGGCCGCGGGCCAGGGTGCTCTCCTCCTGGCCGGCGAGCATCCGGGACAGCTCGCGGACGCGACCGGCGTCGTCGAGGGTGATGACGCCGCTGCGGGTGACGGAGCCGTCGTCGGCCTTGTGGACGACGAGGTGGCGGTCTGCGAACGCGGCGACCTGCGGCAGGTGGGTGATGCAGATGACCTGGTGGGTGCGGGCGAGGCGGGCGAGACGGCGGCCGATCTCGACGGCGGCGCGGCCGCCGACGCCCGCGTCGACCTCGTCGAAGACCATCGTGGAGCCGGCGTCGCCGGCGGCGAGGACGACCTCGATGGCGAGCATCACCCGGGACAGCTCGCCGCCGGAGGCGCCTTTCTGCACCGCCCGGGGTGGGGCACCGGGATGCGGGATGAGGCGCAGCTCGACGTCGTCGACACCGGCCGGGCCGAAGGCGACGCGCCGGTCGCCGACGGGCAGGCCCGCGGGATCGTCTCGCTGCGCCACGGCGGCCTCGACGCGGGCGCGGGGCATCGCGAGGCCGGCGAGTTCGGCGGCGACCGACTCGCCGAAGCGCGCCGCCGCCGCCGACCGGGCCTCGCTGACCGTGACGGCAAGGCCGGCGAGCTCGACGGTCAGCTCGTCGCGGCGGGCGGTGAGGGTCTCGGCGCTCTCGCCGGCGCCGTCGAGCTCCAACAGCCGGCGGCCGGCCTGGTCGGCCCAGGCGAGTACGCCGTCGATGTCGGTGCCGTGCGCGCGGGTCAGGCCGGTCAGGGCGGCCTTGCGGTCCTGGGCGTCGGCGAGACGCTCCGGGTCGGCGTCGATGCTCTCGGCGTAGGAGGCGAGATCGGCGGCGACGTCGGCGAGCAGCATGCCGACCTCGGTCAGCCGGGCGCCGAGAGCGGCGAGGTCGGCGTCGAGATCGGCGTCGCCGGCGATGACGCGGCGGGCGACGGAGACCAGGTCGACGGCGCCGGGGTCGTCGGAGCCGGACGCCGGGTCGCTGAGCAGCGCCGCGTGCGCCGTGCGGGCGGAGCGCACCAGCGTCTCGGCGTGTTCGAGCTTCGTCAGCTCCGCATCGAGGGCGACGTCCTCGCCAGGCGCGGGTTCGACCCGTTCCACCTCGGCGAGGCCGATCCGCAGCAACTCGGCCTCCTGCTCGCGTTCCCGGGACCGTTCGGTGACTTCCGCGAGCGCCCGGGCGGTCCGGTTCAGCTCCGCGTACACCACCGCGTAGCGGGCCAGCGGTTCGGCGACGGCGGCGCCGGCGAAGCGGTCCAGCGCCGCGCGCTGGGTGGACGGGCGCAGCAGCCGCTGCGCCTCGGACTGGCCGTGCACGGCGATGAGGTCCTCGGCGATCTCCGCGAGCAGGCTCGCCGGCACCGAGCGGCCCGCCACCTGCGCCCGGGACCGGCCCTCCGACGTCAACGTCCGGCCGACGACGAGGACGGCGCCGCCGGGGTCGTCCTCGAGGTCGCCGCCGACGTCGCGGACCCGTTCGGCGACCGCGGAGTCCACCGGGATGACCAGGCGCCCCTCGACGAACGCCCGCTCCACCCCCGGCCGGACCAGACCGTAGTCGGCCCGGCCGCCGGCGAGCAGGCCCAGGCCCTGCACGATCATGGTCTTGCCGGCACCGGTCTCGCCGCTGACCACGGTCAGGCCGGCGGCGAGATCGAGGGCAGCGTCGTCGATGACCCCGAGGCCGCGGATGCGAATCTCCTCGAGCACGCCCCGAACTCTAGCCGTCCCACCGGGTCCGCCGACATCCTCCGGTGGACATCCGCACCGCCGCCGGCGCACGCTCACCGCTCGTTGCGACCCCGCCAGCCCGCCACGGGCAGGTCGAACTTGGCGACGAGCCGGTCGGTGAACGGCAGCGGACGCACCACGGCGAGGCGCACCGGCCGCCGGCCGCGGACAACCTCGACCCGCGACTCGGGCGGCACCTCGGCGAGGCGCCGCCCGTCGCAGTAGAGGACGCCGGGCACCGGCTCCAGGATCTCCACGGCGACGGTGGCACTCGGCGCGAGCACGAGCGGCCGGGCGAACAGCGCATGCGCGCTGATCGGGGCGACGAGCAGCGCCTCGACCCCCGGCCACATCACCGGGCCGCCGACGGAGAACGCATACGCCGTCGACCCGGTGGGCGTCGAGCAGATCACCCCGTCGCAGCCCCACCGGGACAGCGGACGGCCGTCGATCTCCAGGACGCATTCGAGCATCCGCGCCCGTTCGGCCTTCTCCAGCGACATCTCGTTGAGCGCCCAGCCGGAGTAGGTAACCTCGCCGCGGCGGCGGACCGTCACGTCGACGGTCATCCGGTCCTCCACCGTGTAGTCCTTGCGGACGACGTGGTCGATGGTGGACTCCAGCGCGTCCGGTTCGGCTTCGGCGAGGAAACCGACATGGCCGAGGTTGACGCCGAGCAGCGGGACGTCGGCACCGCGGGCGAACTCCGCGCCGCGCAGCAGGCTGCCGTCGCCGCCGAGGACGAGCACCATCTCCACCCCGACCGCGGCGTCGGAGTCGTGCGGGACGATGGTCGCGCCGGTGAGGTCGAGCTGCTCGGCCTCGTCGCGCAGCACCCGCGGCGACACCCCGGCGGCGGCCAGTCCCTCGATCACCCGCTGGGCGCTCTCCCGCACGATCGAACGGCGCGGATGGGTGACGACGAGGATCTCCCGGGTCATGCCGGACGCTCCGGTCGGCTCCCGGCCGGGCCGGCCTCAATCGCGTGGACGAGCGCGGCGTCGTCGAGCGGCGGCGCCCCCGCGGCGAGCCAGAGCAGGTACTCCACATTGCCGGCCGGGCCGGGCAGCGGACTCGCGGTCACGCCCCGAACGCCGAGGCCGAGGCCGCCCGCGACGGCGGCGACCTCGCGCACCACCTCGGCGTGCAGCGCCGGATCGCGGACCACGCCGCCGGCGCCGAGTCGCTCCCGCCCCACCTCGAACTGCGGTTTGACCAGAAGCACGAAGTCGGCATCCGGCGCCGCGCATCCCCGCAGCGCCGGCAGCACCAACCGCAGCGGGATGAACGACAGATCCCCGACGACCAGCTCGACCGGCTCGCCGACCTCGGCCGGGGTCAACGCGCGGGCGTTGACCCGGTCGAGCACCCGCACCCGCGGGTCCGACCGCAGCCGCCACAGCAGCTGCCCGTAGCCGACGTCGACCGCCACGACCGACGCCGCGCCGTGGCGCAGCAGCACATCGGTGAACCCCCCGGTGGACGCCCCCACGTCGAGGCAACGCCGCCCGGCCACCACCAGCGGCCCCCCCGGAGCCGCCTCGACCGCCTCGGCCGGCTCGGCGTCGAAGGCGGGGACACCGAAGGCGGCGAAGGCACCGAGCAGCTTGTGTGCTCCGCGCGACGCCCAACCAGGGTCGTCGCTCTCGGACACGGCGATCGACGTCGTACCGTCGACGACGGTGGCGGCCTTCGTCGCCGGGATGCCGCCGACCAGGACCCGCCCGGCACTGATCGCGGCCACGGCCTGCTCGCGCGAGCGGGCGAGACCGCGCCGGACGAGCTCGCTGTCCAGGCGTACGCGACGGGACACCACGCCCCCTGCTCGACTCACCGAACCGGCCGGATCGGACCCGGCCGCGGTTGCACCCGATCGGCCTCGGCCACCGCGCCGCCACCCGACCCGTCCAGGTCGGCCAGGGCGTCGGCCAGTCGGCGGTTCATCTCCTCGAAGACCTCCACATGTTCCGACGTCGCCACGACGTCGAGGGTTTCCAGCCGCGCAAGCGCGTCCCGGATCTCGGCGGGCAGGTTCTCGGTGCTCACTGTGTCAGCCTCCCGCATTCTGCGTCGATGGTGCGACGCCTCCCCCGCAACGTGGGTCATGCGACGTATCTCGTGACCCGCCGCGGGGCGCGCCGCGGGGCGCCCCGCGGCGGCCTGCACATCCCGGCGCGGTGGCGGCCAGCCAGGCGGGGACGCGCCGCGTGCCCCGAGCGGGCCGTCCTGGGGACATCTGCCGCCCAGGGGGAGGCACCATGGGAGGGCCCCCGCCGACGGGGGCCCCGAACCGAGCCGAAGGAGGCCGGATCCGCCGATGGCCGACAGGTCACAGTGTGAGTCCGCGTTCCACACCATCGCCGCCCGTCTGGACCGGCTCGCCGCCGAGGGCCGCCCGCCCCGAGC
>NZ_JANEZT010000411.1 GCF_025403405.1 Frankia tisae | reverse complement strand
GTGCGCCTCGAACGCGCCGTCGCCGTCGCCGTCCGGGCGACGGCGGACCTTGGGTGCCCCTTCGCGCAGCGGCTCGGCGGTGGCCACGAGCCGTTCGATGCCGTCGGCGATGGACTGCTCGGCCATCGCGTAGCGCTCCAGCGCGATCCGGTCGCCGACGGCGATGATCCGCCCGTCGTCGAGGGCGGCGTCGAGCGCCTGGCGCGGATCGGCCACGCCCTCCCGGGCGGCGGCCTGCAGCACGGCGTCGACCGGGCCGGCGGTGTCCCCGGCCCGGGTCGCCGCCCGGCCCAGCAGGTGGGTGAGCACCGCCGGGCCGCGTCGCGGGTCGTCGCGGTGCAGCCCACGGCGGCGGGCGAACCGGTCGGCCTGGCCGATCTCGGCGTCGGCGGCGGTCAGCAGCATCCACGGGTCGGCCCGCAGGGCCTCGGCGGCGGTCGAGCCGAGCCGGTCGGTGGCCCCCCAGGCGAGGCGGGCCGGCAGGTCCGCCGCGACGAGCAGCTCGACGACTGCGTAGGTGCCCGCGGCGGCGCGGAAGCTGTCCGCGAGCCGGCGGGCCCGCGGGCCGGTGACACCCTCGACGGCGCCGAGCCGGCCGACGTCGACGTGCTCGGGTCGGGTGATACCGGCGGCGGGCAGGCGGGCGGCCGTCGTGCGACCCAGCCCCGGCCACAGCGCGGCCTCGCAGAACGCGGAGAACACCGCCGCCGGGTCCGCGGCCGCATCGTCGTGCTCGGTTTCCAGGACTCGGCCGGCCCCCAGGGCGGGATCGGGTCCCGGGGCGGCGGCGGTCGGGTACTCGTCGGGCATGCCGGAAAGCGTAACGACGCACCACTCGGCGCCCGGCGAAGCCCGCTGGGTAGCGTGGTATCACCGGTGGCTGTGTCAGGGCGCGCCGCGGTCCGCACCCGGCGTGTCCAGGGCTGCGGCCGCACGCCGCGCCCGGTCATGGCCGCCCGCGGGTCCGGTGGCGTCGCGGACCCGTCCGATCTCGAAGGGACCGACCGGTTGACCACTGTGTTGCTGGTCCGCCACGGCCTGACCGCCGTCACGGGCAAGATCCTCCTCGGCTGGACCCCGGGCGTCAGCCTGGACGAGCGGGGCCGGCGGCAGGCCTCGGGCTTGGCAGGTCGGCTCGGGGACATCCCGCTCGCCGCGATCGTCAGCAGCCCGCTTGAGCGCTGCCGCGAGACGGCGGGCACGATCGCGGCCCGCCGGCCCGAGGGACCGCAGGCTCCCGGCGGTGTCCAGCCGGTCGCCGTCGACGAGCGGCTCGGGGAGTGCCGCTACGGGGACTGGACCGGGCAGGAGCTCGCCGTTCTCGCCAAGGATCCGCTGTGGGCGGTGGTGCAGAGCCATCCCAGCGCCGTGGTGTTCCCCGGGCCCGAGGGCGAGGCGCTGCGCGACACCCAGGCCCGCGGCGTCACCGCGGTGCGGGAGTGGAACGACCGGCTCGGCCCGGACGCGACCTGGCTGCTGTGCTCGCACGGCGACGTCATCCGCACGATCGTCGCCGACGCCCTGGGCATGCACCTCGACATGTACCACCGGATCACCGTCGACCCGTGCTCGCTGACGGTGATCCGCTACGGCGAGCGGCGACCGTTCGTCCGGCGGATCAACGACATCGGCGGCGACGTCGCCGAGCTGCTCCCGCCGCCCCCCAAGCCCGGGGGCGAGTCCACCGCGGGCACCGAGTCCACCGCGTCCACCGCGTCCACCGCGGGCGGCCCTGGTGACTCGGCCGCGGGGGACGGTTCGGCGGCCCCGGCCGCGCTGAGCCCCGACGAGGTCGTCGGCGGGGGCGCCGGGTCCTACCCGCCGCCCGCCGGCGGGGGATCGGTCTGATCGGCCATGGCACGCCGGATACATGTTTTCGACCCACCGCAGCGGTTCGTCGCGGGCACCGTCGGCTCGCCCGGGGCCCGCTCGTTCTACCTGCAGGCCCGGGAGGGGGTGAGGCTGGTCACGGTCGCGGTCGAGAAGGCCCAGGTCGCGCTGTTGGCCGAGCAGCTCACCGAGCTGCTCGACGAGCTGGGCCGGCGCGGGATCGCGGCCGAGCTTGCCGAACCCGTCGGTGCGCCTGACACCTCGCCGCTGGAGCCGCCGATCGAGGCGGACTTCCGGGTCGCCACGATCGCCCTCGGGTGGGATCCGCGCGGCAGCCGCGTCGTCGTCGAGGCGCAGGCGGCCGGCGGCGAGGGGTCGGCCTCCGGGTTCAGCGACGACCCGGACGGCCCCGACGCGCTGCGGGTGCTGGTGGCGGCGGGCCCCGCCCGTGCCTTCGCCCGCCGGGCGGGGCGGCTCGTCGATGCCGGGCGCCCGTCGTGCCCGCTGTGCGGCCAGCCCCTCGACGACGACCACGTCTGCCCGCGTCAGAACGGACACCGGCACTGATGCTCGCCCAGCGCCCGGGGGACGTGCCTGGTCGGGCCGCGGCCCCGGCGGCTTCGGGGACCGGCCGGGGCCGCGAGGTGCGGATTCGCGCCGGAGAGACCCCGGTCACCATCCGGACCCGGCGACAGAGCCGGTGTACAGCGGACACACTGGGCTGATGGGTGTTCCCGCGGCGGGTCCCACTCCGGGGCGGCGGCCGCCACTCGATCCGATCGACGGCGGCGGCCTCGACGCCCCCGCGGCCCTCGACCTGCTGCGCCACGGCGAGCTGACGGTCAGCGCCAGGCTCGCCGACGCCAGCAACGCGACGCTGTACTGCGACATCACCGCAGGCGACGTCGCCGGGCGCTGCGTCTACAAGCCGGTTCGCGGGGAACAAGCGCTGTGGGACTTCCCCGATGGCACCCTCGCCGCCCGCGAGCTGGCCGCCTACGAGGTCTCTGCCCACCTTGACCTCGGGATCGTGCCGCCGACGGTCCTGCGCGACGGGCCGTTCGGCGAGGGCATGGCCCAGCTGTGGATCGACACCGACGTCACCGTCGACCTGGTAGCCCTCACCCGCTCCGATGACCCGCAGCTGCGCCGGATCGCGCTGTTCGACGCCGTCATCAACAACGCCGACCGCAAGGGTGGGCATCTGCTGCCCGCGCCGTCGGGGCGCATCCACGGCATCGACCACGGCGTCACGTTCCACCCGGAGGGCAAGCTGCGCACGTTGCTGTGGACGTGGCGGGGCCGGCGGTTGGTCGCCGAGGAGAGGGCCCTGCTCGGCTGCCTGCACGAGGCGCTCGCCGGCGACCTCGGTGACCGGCTCGCCGAGCTGATCACCGTCACCGAGCTCGACGCGCTGGCCGCCCGGGTGCACCGGCTGCTCGACGACGGCCGCTTCCCGCTGCCTTCGAGGGACTGGCCGCCGATCCCGTGGCCGCCGTTCTGAATCGGCGGCTCCCGAACAGTCAGCTTACGGACAGTGATGTCCGGCCCTGTAGCCGTTTTCGCAGGTCGGTTACGGGATGGTTACCCGTCTTGTGCCCGCCGAGGGAACCGTTCGCGGTTACTCTGACACGCATGCAGGCGTGGCCATCTCCTCCGATACGTCCACTTCCAGGCCGCGGCCGGCCCTTGCGGATCTTCGACACGGCCACGTCGAGCGTGCGACCTCTGGATTCCGCGCCCACGGCCCGTCTCTACGTCTGCGGCATCACGCCGTACGACGCGACGCACCTGGGTCATGCGTTCACGTACCTGACGTATGACCTCGCGCAGCGGGTACTGCGGGATGCCGGCCACACCGTCCTCTATGTGCAAAATGTTACAGATATCGATGATCCCCTGCTCGAGCGGGCCGACCGGGACGGCCTCGACTGGCGTGACCTCGCCAACCGGGAGATCGAGCTTTTCCGCGAGGACATGACCGCGCTGCGGATGCTCCCCCCGGACTCCTACGTCGGTGTGGTCGAGGCGATCCCGATGATCGTCGAGATGGTCGCCGAGCTCGTCGACCGGGGCGCGGCCTATCACGTCGACGACGACCTGTACTTCTCCGTCGCCGCCGCCCCCGCGTTCGGTGACATTTCCCACCTGCCCCGGGCCGAGATGCTGGCGATCTGCGCCGAGCGAGGCGGCGACCCGGGCCGCGACGGCAAGAAGGACCCCCTCGACCCACTTCTGTGGCGGGCGCAGCGTCCCGGGGAGCCGTCATGGCCCTCCCCGTTCGGCCCCGGCCGGCCCGGCTGGCACATCGAGTGCTCCGCGATCGCCCGTCACCACCTCGGCGGCGTCATCGACATCCAGGGCGGGGGCACCGACCTGACCTTCCCGCACCACGAGTGCAGCGCCGCGCACGCCGAGGTTGCCGCCGGTACCCGCCCGTTCGCCCGCAGCTACGTGCACACGGCGATGGTCAGCCTCGACGGCCACAAGATGTCGAAGTCGCGCGGCAACCTGGAGTTCGTCTCCCGGCTGCGCCGCGCCGGAACGGACCTGGCCGCGCTGCGCCTCGCCCTGCTCGACCACCGCCACACCGGCGACTGGGAGTGGACGGCGGACCTGCTGTCGGACGCGGTGACCCGGGTCGAGCGGTGGCGGGCGGCCGTAGCCCTACCCGCCGGCCCGGACGCGACGAAGGTGCTCGCCGCCGTCCGCGAACGGCTCGCTGACGACCTCGACGCCCCCGGCGCCCTCGCCGCGGTCGACGCCTGGGTCGACGCGGCGCTCACCGACGCGGGCGCCGCCGGCGGCGGCCCGACCGGCGCTTCCCCTCGCGGTTCTGGCGGTGCGGCGGGCGCCGGGGGGGAGGCGCCCGCGCTCGTCTCGAGGCTCGTTGACACACTGCTCGGTGTAGACCTTGAACCCGTCCGACCCAGAGGGAGCTGATGGATGGGGGCCCACCACCGCAGGACAGATACCGGGGCGGCGACCGAACGACCCGCCTTCGACGAGGTCGCCCACGGCTACGACCCGCGCCAGGTGGACGACTACCTCGCCACGCTGTGGCGGTACGCCAGCCAGGTGACCTCGCGCGCGGCCGCCGCGGAGAGCGCGCTCAAGCACGAGCGGGAGCGCCGCGCGGGCGCCGCCGGTGCCACGGAGCCCGCCGCCCAGGCCGGCGGCCGGATCGGGCAGATGCTCGCCATCGCCCAGCGGGAGGCCGACGAGATCATCGACGGCGCTCGCCAGATCGCCGAGTCCGCCCTGGAGGAGGTGATCGAGGACGCCGGGGCGAACCATCCGATCGTTCGCGAGGCCCGTGAGCAGGCCGAGAAGCTCCTGCTCGACGCGGTGGAGGAGAGCCGCCGGCTCGCCCTGGAACGCCACCGTGAGCTGGCAGACGAGATCGCCCGCAGCTCCGCGTCCCTCGACGCCCTCCGCCACCAGCAGGGGGAGATCATCGGGGCGGTCCTGCGACTACGCCGCATCCTCGGCTCCGACGAGGTCGACCGCGTCGTCACCGACCTGGCCCGGGCCGGTGCGACCCCGCCGCAAGCAGCCGACCCCGCCGCCCCCGCCGACGTCGGCGACTTAGCCGCCGACGGCGCCGACTTCCCCGCCGACGGCGCTGGATCTCCCGCCGACGGCACGCAGGACCGTTTCGTTCCCGGCGCGTCCGCCCCGCAGGCGGCCGGCAATGCCGTCCCGGGCGCAACCGAGGCCACCCACCGGAC
>NZ_JANEZT010000410.1 GCF_025403405.1 Frankia tisae | reverse complement strand
CTCCCGGCCCACCCCGGCCGCCGTCGGCTCACCCACCACCACGCACCCACCGCCAGCGCGTGTGATCGCGCCACCGATCCTGAACCCGAACCCGAACCCGACAACGTGTTCGCATGGTCCCCTCGCAGCCGACGGGTGGTTCACCCCAGGCGACCACCGAGGTCAGCGGTGGCCGATCGTCGGAGCAGGGATACCGATTCCTCATGGCGCGGAAACGCGACGGGAGCGTCGGATCGGCTGGGTGCCGTGGCGGGAACAGCGGGCGGGGATCGTCCGGCAGGGGATTGCGGGCGAGCTCTCCGCGGCCTCCTGTCCGGCGCGGCCCGAGCGCCGAGCCGCGGCAGTATGCTCGCCCGACTATGCCCGAAGGTCACACTGTGCACAGGTTGGCCGCGGTTCACCAGCGGATGTTCGCCGGCCGGCCGGTGGCGGTGGCAAGCCCCCAGGGCCGCTTCGCCGAGGGATCGCGCCGGCTGGACGGGCGGCTGCTCACCGACGCCGAGGCACTCGGCAAGCATCTGCTCCTGCGGTTCGACCACGACCAGGTCCTGCACGTGCACCTCGGTATCTACGGCACCTACTCCGTCGGCCCCCTGCCAGTTCCCGTGCCGACCGGCGCCGTCCGCCTGCGGCTGACCGCGGACACCGGATACGCCGACCTGCGCGGCCCCAACGCCTGCGAACTGTTGGAACCCGGCGGGGTGAAGACGCTGCGCGACCGGCTCGGCCCCGACCCGCTGCGCGGCGACGCCGACCCGGACCTGGCCTGGCGACGGATCGAACGCAGCCGCGCCCCGATCGCCGTCCTCCTGCTCGACCAGACGGTGGTGGCCGGCCCGGGCAACATCTACCGGGCCGAGGTGCTGTTCCGGGCCGGCATCGACCCACTGATGCCCGGCCGGGACCTGACCCGGCGGCGGTGGGCGGCCATCTGGGCCGACCTGGTCACGCTGATGGCCGACGGGGTGCGGACCGGCCGGATCGACACCGTGCGCCCGGAGCACACCCCCGAGGCTATGGGCCGCCCGCCACGCGTCGACGATCACGGTGGCGAGGTCTACGTCTACCGCCGCGCCGGCCAGCCCTGCCTGATCTGCGCCACCGCGGTGCTGACCACCAGCCTGGCCGGCCGCAACCTGTTCTGGTGCCCCGGCTGCCAGCCACCTCACATAGGCTGAGCTGTACCGATGCGACGAGGGCGAGACCGGTCATGGGATTCACCGAAGAGTGGGAACGCTGGCACGCCCGGCGGGTGGAGGCGCTTACCGCCCCGTTCGGCCCGCTTTCCAGTCTGTGTCGCGGCCGGGCGTACCGTTCGGCCACCTCGTCCGATGTGGCCGGTCTTTCCTGGGCCAACCCACTCAACAAACTGAGTGAGGCCGGGGCCGCGACCCGGCCCGCGCCGGGGGCCCTGCGCCGGGTGGTTCTCGACACCCCGCTGCGGGGTCTGGGTTCCTACGCCGGTCTCACCGACCAGCAGAAGACGCTGCTGGGCCAGGAGGGCATGTACGGCCAGGGCCTGAGCCAGGTCGAGGAGGGCGAGATCCGGGTCTCGCACGGTGCGATGGAGGTCTTCGAGCCGCATCCGGACTGGGTTGTTCCCGCCGTCTTCCGGCCGTGGCCCGACGGTGACAGCGTCCCGGTCGAGGTCCCCAGCACCAAGTCCGGCACGATAACTCTCACCCTGGTCGGCCGGGTCGAGTTCAGCCTGAACGGCAGCACGACGTGGCTCGCGGTGAGCCCACTGCTGCAGGGCGAGCTGCACGCCGTCTTCGTCGACCTGTCGCGACGGAACCGTTTCCCTTTCCGGTTTCTGCGCATTCCCGCGCCCGACGACGACAACACGACGGTGCTCGACTTCAATCGCGCCGTGCTCCCGCTGGCCGCGTTCAACGACCGCATTCCGGCTCCCGCGCCGCCGCCGGGAAACGTCCTGGAGGCCCACGTGACCGCGGGCGAGAGCCATCCCCAACCCGACGTGTCCGACATCCTGGCGCATCTCGGCGGCTAGGGCGCGGGGCGAGTTGCGATCTGTTTGCGGGCCCGTGTCGTGGGACGTGATCCGGTAGGTCGCCATCGCCGCCCTCGCGTCATCGCCGCCCTCGCGTCATCGCCGCCCTCGCGTCATCGCGGTCCACCACCCGAGGACACCCTGGCGCCCGGCCGATCCGGGGCGTGCGCGCGGCCTCGGCTCCGGCGTGCTACCGCCAGGCCGACCGGCTCGCGGCGGTGTCGAGCACCTCGGCGGGAAGCTGGTCCCGCGCCACGTCCGCGACCGTCACCGACTCCAGGAGCCTGGTGAGGCCGGCGCGCATGGCGATCCAGACCTTCTGCAGCGGCACCGCCGTCCCCTCGTAGGCGAGATCCTGCGGGAGCTCGCCGCGCACGGTGGTCACCGGCCCGTCCGCGGCCTGGATGACGTCAGCCAGGGTGATCTCGTCCCCCGGTCGGCACAGCCAGAACCCGCCTCCCACCCCGCGCTGGCTCGCCACCAGGCCGGCTCGACGCAGGTCGCCGAGGACGCTGTCGAGGAACTGGCGGGGGATCTGCTGCTGCTCAGCGATCTCCGGCGCCGAGCGGCGTTGGGGGTGGGCGGCCGCGAGCTCGATGACGGCTCGCAGTGCGTAATCGGTTCGCGCCGAAATCTTCATGCCGCCTGCATCGGGTCGGAAGCGTGCGACGCACCTGTGGCCCGTCACCGACATTCTAGGAGATCAACATTTCACTGGCGATAATCGCTAAACCTGATCGGTATAGTAGGATTTGCGCCGGAGAGACGGGAGACGTGCCATGAGTCCTGGCCCGGCCGCGACGGCAGCGGCGCTCGAGACACCGGCAACCGAGGGTGCGCCCACCGAGAGCGCGCCGACCGGAAATACGCCCACCGAGAGTGCGCCGACCGAGAGTACGCCCACCGAGAGTGCTCCCACCGGAAGTGCGCAGCTTGCGGGTCTCGACTACCTGCTGGCCGAGATTGCCGCCGGGGCTGCCGAGCGGGAGGCCCAGGACCGGCCGCCCTTCGCGGAGATGGACCGGCTGCGCCGGTGGGGAGTCGGCACGCTGCGGATGCCGGTCGCCTCCGGTGGACGGGGCCTCGGCCTGGCCGCCTTCTTCGACGTCGTGCGCAGACTCGGCACGGCTGACCCCAATCTGGCCCAGTCACTGCGCAACCATTTCGGGTTCGTGGAGTCGCTGATGCGCCAGCCGCCCGGCGGGGCACGCGACGGCTGGCTCGACCGGGTCGTCGCCGGTGAGCTGTTCGGGTCGGCGGCAAGCGAGTTGTCCACCCCTCGGGCGGGCGTCATCGGCACCTCGACGAAGCTGGTCCGGGCCGGCGACGGCTACCTGCTGGCGGGAAGCAAGTACTACAGCACGGGCAACATGTACGCGGACCGGATCGTAGTGATCGCCGCAACCGAGGACGGCACCCTGGTCAACGCGATCGTTCCCGCCCGCCGCGAGGGCGTCGTGCACCTCGACGACTGGGATGGCATGGGCCAGCGATTCACCGGTTCGGGCACCACGGAGTTCCACGATGTCCGCGTCCACGAGACCGAACTCCTCCCGTTCGGCGACGCGACCGACCCGGGACGGGCGCTGAGCCCGACCTTCTCCCAGCTCTATCTGACGACCATCGTCGCGGGGATCGTCGAGAACATCCGGCTCGACGTCCTCGAACTCGTCGCGCGGCGCTCCCGCAACTTCCGCCACGGCCTGGCCGAGGAACCCCGGCACGAACCGACGGTGCAGGAGACGGTCGGGGAGATCGCGGCCAACAGCTTCGCCGCGACATCGATCGTGGCCGCCGCCGCCGTCGAGCTCGCGGCCGCGCACGCGGCGCTCGGCCACGGTCACGGCCGCGAGGACGACGCTCGGGCACGGGCGATGTTCGCGGCCGCGAAGGCGAAGACGGTCGTCGACCGGATCGGCACGGACACCGCGTCGCTGGTGTTCGACGCCGGCAGCGCCTCGAGCGTGCGTCGCGGGCCGCAGCTCGACCGGCACTGGCGCAACATCCGCACCCTCTCCTCGCACAATCCCCGTTCCTACAAACTGCGCCTGATCGGCGACCACGAACTCAACGGGACACTGCCGCCCCCGGGCGCCTTCTTCTAGGCCGGGCCCGGCCCGCCGACACCGAGGATGTCGCGCAGGGTCCGCCCGGGATACTCGTGACGGAAGATCCCGCGCCGGCGCAGGATCGGCACGACGTGGTCGACGAACAGTTCCAGGCCCTCGGGTGCGGTGTCGACGAAGATGTTGAAGCCGTCGGCGCCCCGCTCGACGAACCACGCCTGAAGATGATCCGCGATCTGCTCCGGGCTGCCCACAATCGAGAGGTGACCGCCGGGGTTGTCCGCGATCAGCTCCCGCACCGTCAGGTTCCGCTCGCGGGCGTGCGCGAGGACCTGGTCGCGAAACGGCCTGGCCCGCGACGGCGGGGTGAACGCCTCGATCTGCTCGTACGGCAGCGGGGCGTCCAGCTTCAGCAGGTCCGCCGGGACGAACAGCCGCTCGGCGATCTTCTCCACCAGATGTTCCATGCCGTACAGCTCGTTGAGCCCGTCCCGGCGGGCGCGGGCCTCCTGTTCGGTCGAGCCCACCGTCACCTCGAGCCCGGGCAGCACCAGCACGTCCTCGGGACGACGGCCGTGACCGGCGGCGAGCGCCTTCACGTCGGCGTAGAAGCTGCGCGCGCCGGCGAGCGTGCGCTGGACCGTGAACAGCCCGTCCGCCCAGCGCGCGGCGTACTGCCGGTGCCGCGGGGACGCTCCGGCCTGGAAGAGCACGGGCCTGCCCTGGGGCGTGCGGGGCGAGCCCAGAGTGGCTCGCACCGAGAAGTACCGCCCGCGGACGTCGACCTCGTGGACCTTCGTCTCGTCCAGGAACCGGCCGGTCGCCAGGTCGGCGACCACCGCGTCCGGGTCGAGGCTCTCCCACAGGCGCAGGACCGCCTCGACGAACTCCCCCGCCCAGCGGTATCGCTCCTCCTCGCCTGGCTCCGCGCCCACTCCGAAGGCCGTGGCGGTCTCGGGCGCCCAACTGGTGACGATGTTCCAGCCCGCCCGGCCGGCGGTGATGTGGTCGAGGGAGGCGAACTGGCGGGCAACCTCGAACGGCGTGCCGAAGATCGCCGAGCGGGTGCCGATCAGCCCGATGCGCTCGGTGCGCTGGCTGATCGCGGCGAGCAGCGAGACCGGTTCGAGCGCGTGCCAGTTGCGCCGGCCGTGCTCGCTGTGGATGGCGCCATGGTTGTCCCCGCGGAACAGCGCGTCGAATGTGCCGCGCTCGGCGATCCGCGCCAGCTCGACGAAGTGGTCGATGTCGGTGAACGAGTCGGGGCTTTTGTTGTGCCGCCAGCCGGCGACGTGCGCCCCGTCCGCGAGCAGCACGAGGTTGAGGTGAAGTTGGCGCGGTGCGTCGGTCATCACGCCACCCCCTTTCCGAGTTTGCGGGCCCCGGCGTCGGCCTGCGTCAGGGGCCCGACGGGGAACGACACGATGCCGTCGCGGTGGAGCTGCTCCTCCAGGGCGGCGCACCAGGCGACGTAGTCGTCGTGCAGGCG
>NZ_JANEZT010000040.1 GCF_025403405.1 Frankia tisae | reverse complement strand
GTGGTGGAGCCGGCGGTTCGGGGCGCAGCGTGTAGTTCCAGTCGCCGTGCCAGTTATGGCGGTCGAGAGGCAGGGCGGCCATCTGGGTGTCGCTGACCTTCAGCCCGTCGGGGTAGGTCCCGGCGTCGAGGGTGGCGGTCACGGTCAGCCCGGTGGTCGCGGCGATGGTGTTGACGATGACCTCGTGGCTGGTCAGCGGCCTGCCGCGCCAGTTCATCGTGATGTGCGAGAACAGCCGGTGCCCTATCTTATTCCACTTCGAGGTGCCGGGCGGGACATGGCAGACGGTGATGGTCAGTCCGGTGGCGAGCGCGAACGCGGCGAGTTCGGCCTTCCACGCTCGGGTGCGGTAGCCGTTCGACCCGCCCGCGTCTGCGGTGATCAGCAGTCGGGTCGCGGCCGGGTAGGTGGTCTGGCCGACGGCGGTCCACCAGCGGCGGATCGACTCGACGGCGAACGCGGCGGTGTCGTGGTCGGTGCCGACGTTCACCCAGCCGGTGTTGGCCGCCAGGTCGTAGATCCCGTAGGGGATCGCCTTGCCGAGCGCCTCGTTGGGGAAGTCGTGGGTGCAGACCTCGGCTGGCTCGCCGTGGGGTCGTCACTCGCGGCCGCCGTTGCGGAACGCGCCGACATTCTCCTTCTTCTTGGTGTCGACACTGATGACCGGATCGTCGCTGTCGTGGTGGGCACTGGCCTGCTCGGCGATGTAGCGGAACTGGCCGTCGCGGTCCGGGTGGCGCTGGCCCTCGAGCGTCTTGGCGTTGCCCTGCAGGCTGAACTTCTCGGCGCGCAGCAGGTCAGCGACGGTGTCGGGACCAACCCGGTGGCCCTGGTGGGTAAGTTCGGCCGCGAGCGTGCGGGTCGACTTCGTCGTCCATCGCAGCGGTGACATCGGGTCGCCCCGTTCGTCGGGCTCGACCAGCGCGAGCAACGCCGGGCGAAGCCCAGGATCGAGATCCGCGGCGCGCCTACGCCCAGCCCCCGGCCGACGGGCCCGCCCAAGCGGCTCGCCACCGGCGTCCACCTCGTCGACACCGGCGGACACCGGCGGACACCGTAGCCTCGCGGACTCCCGCGGCCTGGGCGACCAGCCTGATCCCGCCGTGCCCGAGCGCGCGCCTCCGCGCCCATCAGCAGCCGGCGCTGCCGCTAGTCGAGATGCGGAAAGATCGTCTCGAACTTCGCCGCCAGCAGTTCCCGACTGACCGCCAACCCGCCCATACCGCACGATCATGCCGCATCTTCGGAATCTACGGGTTATTTACCGGCAGGCTCTAAGAACCGAACGATCTTGGTCCAGGGCCCTGAAATCACCATCCGCCCGGTCTCCACGAGGCTGTTGACCAGAGGCGATGCCGAGTGAACGCCCGACTTGCAACATCATCGACTGAATCAAACATGTGTTCTGCAGGTCTGGTAGGTCCGGACCATCGGATCCGGCCGACGAAGCTGAAAACGTCGCACGAACTCGATCCCGACGGGCAGGGCATGGCGCGGCTGCTCACAAAGACGGGGTCACAGCGTGATCACGATCTTGCCGTGGACGTGGCGTCCGGCCTGCAGTGTCACGGCATCGCGGGTCTGCTCGATCGGGAAGGCCGCGGCGATCGGCACGGTGATCTTGCCGGCAAGGATCGCGTCGGTGATCCTCTGCGGGGCGTCCGGGCCCGCGTCGATGCCGCCGGTCGCGCGCACGCCGCCGGGAGGGGTGGGCCCCGCGGCGATGGTGGAGATCCGCTCGGGTGGAACCCCGAGCGCGAGCGCGGTCTCGGCCGTTTCGGTGCCGAACAGGTCGGTTGCCGCGGTCACGCCGTCTGGAGCCAGTGTCCGTACCCGGTCCGCCAGCCCGGGGCCGTAGGCCACAGGTTCGGCGCCGAACTGCCGCAGGAACTCGAACGTGCCCTCCGAGGCGGTCCCGATCACTCTGGCGCCGGCGAGCTTCGCGAGCTGTACGGCGAACACGCCCACACCGCCTGCGGCGCCGCCGACCAGAACGGTGTCGCCAGACCGCAGGTCGATCGCCGCCAAGGCGGCGACGGCAGTCAGGCCGGCCACGGGAAGAGTGGCCGCCACCTCGTCGCTGATGCCCTCCGGCGTATGCCAGAGCGCCTCAGCAGGTGTCTTGACCACCACGAAGTCGGCAGTGGCTCTGTTCAGCGCGCCGCCGTAGACACGGTCGCCCACAGCAAAACCCGTGGCGCCGCCGCTCACCTCGTCGACGACCCCGGCGAAGTCGTAGCCGAAACCGGATGGCACGGTGACACCGAACTGCTCCGCCGCCTCGGGCAGCGAGGTGATGATCAAGTCCATGGGATTCAGTCCGGCGGCCGCTACGCGGACGCGGACCTCGCCCGGCCCGGCGTGCGGTTCCGGAACTTCCCGTAGCTCCAGCACCTCGGGCCCTCCGAACGTCTCGTAGATGACAGCTCGGCTCATGGGGACCTCCAGCAGGCACAGTGACGAGACTTGGTCCCATCACGATACCAGGTGACGGGACCAAGTCCCGTAGACTGGTTCCCGTGGCCCGCTGGCAACCCAACGCATCAGAGCGACTCGTTGTCGCTGCCCTCGACCTGTTCGCGGAGCGGGGCTACGAGAACACGACGGTGATCGAGATCGCGGAGCGCGCCGGGCTGACGAAGAGCACCTTCTTCCGTCATTTCCCGGACAAGCGGGAGGTGCTCTTCGGCGGGGACACGATGGCCGGACTACTTGTCGACGGGATCACCGAGGCGTCGGCCGCGGCAACCCCGCTCGAAGCTGTGGCTCATGCCCTGGACACGATCGGGAGGGAAGCCTTCACACCCGATCGTCGCGAGTTCAGCGCTCGGAGGCGGGCAGTGATCGCCGCCAACCCGGAACTGCGGGAACGTGAGGCGCTGAAGGGACTGGGCCTCGCCGCATCGATGATCGACGCGCTCGGGCGCCGCGGCGTTCCCGACCTGGCCTCGCGCGTGGCCGCGGAGCTGGGCGCGCTCGCCCTGACGATCGCCTATGAGCGCTGGAGCGACACGACCGGCGGCGACGAGTTCGGCGAAGTCGCGCGGCGAACGCTCAGCGAAGTGCGGGCGGCCAGCGCCTTGTGCTGACGGCCGACAAGCCAGCCTCGATCCCCACGCCCACGACCAGAACTCCGAGGTCAGAGAGGTCGCACCGGCCGCTTCCCTAGACGGGCGGGCCGAGTTCGGGGCGACGCCGCGCCGCCTGACTGGTCGCCTGGGATGCCGGCCTCGGCGCTGTTGCATTGCGAGGACGCGGCGCACGCCGGGGGTCCCCGCGACCGCGGTCAGACGGCGCGTGCGAGCTCGGCGAACGCCGCAGCGAGCCGAAGGTGTGGATCGGTGTCGACGGCGATTTCGTAGTGGCCGCGGCGGATGTTCTGAACGAACGTTGCGACGGTGAGGTCGCACAGAGTGAGTGAGACCGGTGGATGGAGGACCGAGGGACGGTACTGAGTCTCCAGGCTGGTGCTCAAGAGCCTGTCTCCGCCCCGGCATGCGCGCGCGTGCACTCCACGCGTTGGGTGTGAAGCCCGGGGAAAAGCCCAAGAACCGATGTCCATCCGTCGGGAACAGGCGAGGGGAAGGCCGGAAGGGTGAATAAGGTGAACCCTTGATGGAAGCCTCGTCATCAGAAGCGCCGGAGATGGAAGATTGTACCGGCGTCCAGGGCCTGCCGTTGGGAAGCGGCGATGGCGGTTGGGGTTCTTTCCCCCGGCCGTATGAGCACCATGGCCCCGGGGTAGAGAGGGCACCCCATCCCGGCCGTGTCTCACATGTGCGGAACGCGGAAACCCCGTCGAGGTCCGGAGAGCTGACCGGCTCCGGTAAGCCGACCGCAAGGGGGGTCTAATCCCTCGGCGGGAAAGGATGGCTCAAGAAGCGAACGGCGGCAGCCGAAAGGCGACAGGAAGGCGGGCGCAGATGGCGGGACCTTCGGCCGGCCGCGCCCGCGTAACTGGCCGTATACCAGGCCTGATCCTTGCCTGGGCCCGAAAGGGAGCTGACGTGGGCCAGGTGGCCTGTGGAGCACACCGATGACAAGGAACCGCCCGAGTCCGAGGGGCCCGTTGGGCACCTTGGCGCAGTACGCGAGCAGTGTCGCCGTGGTAGTGGCATCTGCCGTGTCCGGCGCCGGGGTGAACGGATCCGAGGACCTGCCGGACTGGGACGCCATCGACTGGTCGTCGCAGGACAGGCAGGTAGCGCGGCTACGGCAGAGGATCTTCAAGGCGACGCAGGCGGGCGACATCAAACGCGCCCGAAATCTACAGAAACTGATGTTGCGTAGCCGCGCCAACACGCTGGTCGGCGTGCGGCAGGTAGCCCAGCGCAACTCCGGCCGAAGGACCCCGGGCGTGGATGGCGAGGTCGCCATGACCTCCCGGCAGCGAGCGGTACTGGCCCGATGGCTGCAATGCCACGGGTCGGGTGCCGCTGCTCTCCCGGCAGTTGCAGGTCACCGGGCTGCGTGTGTTCCATCGTTCCTGGGAGGTCTCTGCGGGGGCGCATCTCGTCGGCGAGATCGACGCGGCGATCCGTCAGGCGCATCTGACAATCGCCGTCGTCTCCCCTGCGTACTACGGCTCGAAGCACTCGGCCGAGTGGCAGGCGGCGTTCACTGCCGACCGAGCCTGGCTCGGTGAACGGCTGCTGCCTGTCCGAGTGGCCGACCATCCACTTGACGGCCTCGTGGCCCACCTGTTCTCTGTGGATCTGTTCGATGTCGACGCGCCGGTCGCACGTGACCGGCTGGTCGCCCCGGCCGAACGTACGCTCGCCGGTGCGCGCGCCAGTCGGGCACGCCCGGCACAGCTACCAGCAGGTGCGCGCACGCCGAGGGCTCCGGCGGGATTCCCTGGGCGGGCGTGGCTGCGTGGCATACCGGTCACCGAGCCGCTGCCCAACCCCTATCTGAACGCCGTCGAGGACGATGGGCCGCTGGCCGCGATCCGGGCGCGCGACGGCGTCGTCCCGTTCCAGCCACGCAGCGAGCTCGACGTGCGACAGAGCCGTTGTTCTTACACTCCCGCCTCAGGTCGAGCTAGCCCAGATCTTTCGTGTCTTGATCGGGTGTGAGTCTGGGCTGTCTCCCATCCCTGTTGATGTTGAGTTTTCGTGCTCGGCCTGGTCGGGTCGCGGCCGAGGGCCCCGCTGTCACGCGGGGTGGGTGCCCGGTCCACGTCCGGGGTTTTTCTTCTGGTCGGCGGGGTGGGAGGTCGGTGGTCCCGGGTTATCCGGGGCTGGGTAGGGCGCGCAGCGTTGTGATCGCTTCGATCGCGAGGGGCGTCCAGGGGTGGTGGCTGGCCAGGTGCAGCACTGTGGTCCGGGCGTGGTGGGCGAGCCGGCCTGCCAGAACAGCCGGTGGCGTAGCCGTTTCGGTTCCCAGCGTCGGGCTGGCTGGCCGCCGAGGGCGAGTAGTTGGGTCCAGGCGATCAGATCGAGGGCGAGCGCGACGACGGCGCACCAGATCTGGTTCTGGGTGAAGTCGTGCAGCGGCAGGTTCGTCAGGCCGGTGTCCTTCGCGGCTTTGATCCGGTCCTCGCAGCGGGCTCGGCGGCGGTGGCGCAGCTCCAGGACGGCGAGCTGGCTGCGGGTGGTGTTGGTCGCGAAGGCGGTGTAGCGGTGGCCGTCGACGTCGGTGATCCGCAGCTGCGCGCCGGGGTGCGGCCGTTCCCTGCGGACGATGATCCGCATTCCTGGTGGCCAGCCGGACAGGTCGAGCAGGTCGGACAGCTCTGCGACCCAGGCGCCGGGCCGGGGCTGGCCGTTGGCGTCGTAGGCCGGCGTCCACGCCTGTTTCGGCAGCCTGCCGATGGCTTCGGCGTGCTCGTCGGTCAGGGTGAACCCGACCGAGTAGGCCAACCTGCGCTGATGCAGCCAGGCCACGAAGGCATGGGTGCCGCCGGCCGAGTCGGTCCGGACCAGCACCTTGCGGGACCGGCGCAGCCGCCGGGGTACCTGAGCGAGCGCGTCGGTGGCCACGGTGATGTGGTCGGCGGCTGTGTTCGAGCCGGCGTTACCCGGGCGCAGCAGGACCGCGGCCGGCTCGCCGGTCCCGGCCGGGCCGTGGTCGAGGAACGCCCACAGCGGGTGAAACCCGAACCCGCGCTTGAACGTCGGCGCCGCGTCCTGCTTCTCCGAATGCGACGTCACCAACGTCGCGTCGAGATCCATGACCAGCGGATCGTCCACCGACACCGCCTCGTCCGCAGCGTGCTTCCCGGCCATCGACCACACCCGGCCCCGCGCCGCGGCGGTCGCCCGGGCGACGGCGGCCAGGACCTTTCCCGCGTCGGCGGCGAGCCGGTCGACCGTCCGCGACACCGTCGGGTCCGAGGCCACCGTGCCGAACACGGACGGCTCGGCGCGGAGCAGCGCGACATCCGCGAGGCAGTCCCCACCCAGCGCCAACGCGATCGCCAGGTCGGTCAGCGCCTTCGCCGGGTCATGCGTCGCCAGCGACGACCGCCACGGCGACAACTCCTGCGACAGAACCCGGCCCAGCCCGCAGATCCGGACCGTCTCGGTCAGCAGCACCCCACCCGGCAGCATCGACACGGACAGACGGGTAGACACCGGTACTCTGCACCATGAAGGTGCTCCTTGGTCTCGGATGGATCAGGTCTTCGACAAACCCGATCCTCCCAGCTCAGGAGCACTTTCCTATTTCCGACACGTCCCTCGACGATCAACGGCGTGAAAGCCTGAGGCTAGAGGTGTGTACCTGCTTGCCACGTCCGGCCCCGACCTGACGGCTGAGGACGCCGCGCTGGGCTACAGGAACCTCCTGGAAGCCGAACGCGGCTTCCGCGACAGGAAGGCCGAACTGTTCCCTGCGGCCGGTGTTCCACCAGCTTGAGCACCGCATCTGCGCCCATGTCCTGCTCTGCTGGCGGTCTGGGGAAACAGGCCAGGCGAGACCAGGCACCGCGCCCTAGGCCGATCGTGCCGCCGTCACGTGGTCGCGCCCGGCTGCTCAGTGGGTGTGTGCGATGTAGACGTCGCAGGGCGCGCGATGGGCGACGTCCGCGGCGATGCTGCCTAGATAGAATTACCCCAGACCGTCACCCACGAGACTCGGGACAACCTCCGGATTGGGAAGGGGAATCGCATGGACGGGACTCCGGCGACTGGTGTGCGGGCGAGGTCAGCCGATGGCTAGCAGCGGCGTCGCTCTGCTCGTGGTGTTGCATCCGCCGAAGGTGGAGAGTGACGCCCTAGTGTTCGAGACCTATCTGCACAACCTCACGGTGACCGCGTACCAGGTCGACTTCGCGAACCCGGACACGCTGCCCGCGTCCCCGCCACACACTGTGGTCGGGTCGGCGACGTACAAGGCCGTGAACGATCCGGAGAACACTATCTTCCAGCTCACCAACGGTCTCGGGACGAAGCTCTACTCGGCGGCGGTGGCGGTCATCGACGTCGATCCCGCGGTCGTCGCCAAATACACCTCGCCGACGAGCCTCGTGAACGTGGTGCTCTCGGTGACGCGCGGCGGCGACAGCCTGCGCGAGCATACCCTCGACTACGACGTCCAGCTGTGGGGCAGCACCGGGACCCCGTACGCTGTCCCCATCGTGTCCGCGCTCGGCGTCAACGCCATCCCGCTCGCGCTGGACGGCACCCCGGCCGGCGGCGTCGTGGGCCTGTACCTGCCGCTGCCCGACCCGGCGTTCGACGCCGGCACCGGCACCGCCTACCTGCTGCCGCCGGCCGACGGTAGCGCGCCGCGCTTCCAGGACATCAAGGCAGCGGTCAACACGATCCTGAAGGAGGATCCCACGGGCCTCGCCGACCCGCCGGACCTTACCCCGGTCCAATCCCTGCACATCGCCCGCGAACTGGTCAGCAACCGGTATGCGGCCCCGCTGCCGACGCCTCCCTCGGAGGTGCAGGACCTGTACACCACGGGCAAGGACGACGACCGCAAGCACTTCGAGTCGACGCTCCAGTCCTACTACGCCACGCTCGACGCCGAGGCGAGCCGGCTCGCGGGCTTTATCTACGCCTGGTCGGCGGCGCTGAACTGCAACGGCCTGACCAAGGACGCGCCCGAGGCCGCGCTCACCTTCCCGGTGCGCGTCAGCACGATGCCCGGCGTCTCGCAGTCCGCCGTGGCCGGCGTGGTCCTGCACAACTGAGGCATCTGAAGCATCTAAGGCATCTGGGATATCCGAGGTAAACGAGATATCCGAGATATCTCGGGCAATGATCAACTTGGGTCGGTCCGTATCCAGCAGCGCTGGTGCGGCCAAGCAAGCGTGGGGGCAGTCATGACAGGGCTGGCACCGAGCTTCGAGGTTCCCGCCGAGTACTTCTACGCACTCGGCTGCACCATGCCGACCGCGATCGACGCCGCCACCCGGCTCACGATCGCCGGCAGCAAGTCCGAATCCGCGCTGGTCGCCATCTTCCAGCAGGCGATCGACGACGGCACCATCGACAAGACCATCCTGCCCATCACCCCGCTGCAGGCGGCGCGCCGGATCATCGCGCTGGCCGGCACCAAGGGCATCGACCCGCCGTGCCATATCGGCCCGACCGGCGACGCCACGAAACTGGTCACCGCCTGGCTCGCCAGCACCGACACCGACGACCAACTGTGGAGCGGGCTGCTCACCAAGGGCACCGCGGCGTTCCAGGCCGCCAACCGGCGCGGCCAGCTCCGGCTCATCCTGTGCGCGCTGTTCGAGTTCGACGACGTGTCACCGGCCCATGTGCTCAGCGACCTGGTTACCGCGGTCCAGCAGCCGCTCGGCGTCCCGCTGGTTACCGCGGTCCAGCAGCCGCTCGGCGTCCCGGCGGGCAGCGGCGGCCTAGGCGTCACCGACGCCGACGGACTGGCCGCCGTCACCGCCGACCACTGGACGGCGTTCCTGACCGCGAACGCGACCACGTTCCTGCCCGCGTTCACCAGCCCGCCCGGCGCCACGGTCTCGGTGCCGGACCGGATCCGCGCGTTCCTGCGCCGCCTGCAGCACTTCTACACCATCGGCATGACCACGCCCGCCGACGTGACCCTCACCCCCGGCGGCGCGCCGCAGCTCGACCGCTACGGCTTCGACCCCCTGCAAGCGTTCCTCGTCGAGTACTACAACGGCACCGGCGCCGCCTTCGCCTTCGGGACCAGCGTCCCCGACGACGCGGCGGCGCAGGCGGCGATCGCCGCCGTGTTCCCGGCCGACGCAGACGCGGCGGCCTGGCTGGCCGCAGCGGTGAAGAGCATCGGCGAACTCGCCGCGGTGACCGCAGGGCTCATCCCGGCGGCGGCCCCGAACGCGGCCAGCCTCGAATTCTCGATCATCGAGGCCTTGTATACCCGGGGCTTCACCGGCAAGGACGCCATCACCGCGCTGGACCAGGCCGACTTCGAGGCCTTGGTGGCCGGTTCGGTAGCCCACCAGTGGGCCGACGCGATCTGGACCAAGGCCGGCGGCAGCCTGACCCCGCCCGGCGGCACGCCCGGCCCGTTCGTCCCGGTGAACCCGGACGGCGACCTGGCAAACTGCATCCCGCCGGAAGAGGTGTCCCCGTTCGGGCCGGTCGCCTATCTCAGCGAACTGCTGAAGGCGGGTCCGGACTCCGACTGCGCGCACCCGGTGTCGCCTTCCGGCGACGGTTTCGGCACGCTGCTGAAGACCAGGCGCGGAGACCTCGCCGCCCTGCACGCCACCGCCGCGAACCTCAGCACCCCGATCCCGCTGGTCGACCTGGTGGACGAGAGCCTGGAGCACCTGGCCGCCGCGGTGGTCGCCGGCGGCGGTACCACCGCCGGCACCGGGGGAGTCGTCTACGACACCGCCGTGACCGCCGTACGCGACCACCGCCTCGCGCTGCCCGGGGCCGAGGCCGAAGCCGGGCCGCCGTACCGGCACGAGGCCGCAGCCCTGTTCCGCGCGCTTCCCGAGTACTCCTCTCCTGCCAGCCCGGTCGCGGAGCCGAGCGGCTACCCGGCGCTGGCCGCCGACTTCTCCAGCCCCGAGCTGCCGTACAGCCAGCCGCTCGACGTCTCGCGATCGCACCTGCGCGAGCTAGGTACCAACCGGTTCGAGCTGCTGCGGCACTTCCGCGCGCAGATCACGGAGTTCGTGCTCGCGAGTCCCGACCCGGCCGGCTTCGACAGCACGCTGTGGCGGTTCCCGGTCCGGCGCGATATCGCCTCGGAGTATCTCGATGTCGACCCCGCCGAGGCCGACGAGCTGTTCACGAAGCCGATCGCCACGGCGACCCCGGTGCCCGCCGGCGAGCTCGCCGCGTGGACTCTCTACGGATTCACGGGGCCGACGACGCAGAACCGCGACTGGACGCAGACCGCTGTCATCCTCAGCGAGTTCCTCAAGCGCACCGGCCTGGACTACTGCGACTTCGTCGATCTGTGGCGCTCGGGCTACGTCCCCTTCACCCGCGGCGACCGGGAAGGCGAAGGCAGCGGCTTCGACGACTGCCCGCCGTGCGATCCCGACAAGATCTGGCTGCGCTTCTATCAGAACACTGATTCGACGGGGAACCCGCGCGGCGCCGCCAACCCAACCGGCACCGACAGCACAGACAGCACCGACGCCGCCGCAAGCACCGCGGGCTCGCCGACCGCCATCGCGCTGGCCGAACTCGCGGTGTTCATCCGCCTGTGGCGCACGCTCAAGAAGCAGCACTGCGGCGGCTACACCTTCGCCGAACTCGCCGACATCTGCTCGGTCCTCGGGCTGTTCGACGCCTCAAGAGCCGTGAACCCCGACTTCCTGCCGCAGCTGGCCGCCTTCCAGATGCTGCGCGATCTGCTGTGCCTGCCGCTCGGCGAGGTCCAGGAGTCGGACTCCATGCAGCTCCTCGGCGGCTCGGTCCGGCTGCGTCTGCTCGCGCTGTGGGACCCGTCCGCTTCGCCGGACGACTGGGCCTGGGCCGTCGGTGAACTGCTCTCCCGGCTGGAGGAGTACGCCGCCGAAGTCCACCACCGTCCGCGCCGCGAAGCGGAGGACGTCAAGCTGGCGCCGGACCTCCTCGACGGCCTTTCCGTGCTGGCCAGCTTCGACCCGACCGTCGCCACCGACACCTGGCACGCGACGCCGACCTGTACCCTGCGCTTCGTCGAGGTCCTGGCGAAGCTCGACGCCTCCGCGTTCACCGTCGGCGAGATGGAGCTGCTGTGCTCCGGGACGCACGTCCCCGGCGACGACCCCTTCCTGGAGCAGTCCGACATCGACGACCCTCTGGAGCTGCCCGACGACGCCGGCGAGCACTCTCTGTGGGCGCTGCGCGCCCGGCTCCTCGAAGCCGAGATCGACGCCGACGATCTGGAGCGGTGGACCTGGCCGCGGATCCAGACGGCGCTCGCCGACGAGTTCGGCTACGCCCCGGGCGGCGGTCACGACCCGCTGACCTCGCTGGCCCAGCATGCGTTCCCGCACGTGCTGGAGCGGGAAGGCCAGCCGGTGACGCCGGTCCAGCGCCGGTATCTCAGCCCGCTGAGGGTCGCCAGCACGACGCCGGGCATGTGGAACGCCGACCCGGACGGCGCGTTCCGCTACGACTCCGCGACCGGGAACCTGTGGGCCGTGCTGCCGCTGTCCGATGAGGACGTGATGGCCTCGCTGGCCCGGCTGCGCCAGCTGAAGTCCGGCGCGGCCGGTTCGAGCGAACTGCTCGCGGTCCAGGAGCTGTACTGGCAGCCGCGCCAGGACCTGGCGGCGCTCGGCTTCCTGTTCCCCGACCTCGGCGACGCCGACCACCACCTCCTGCAGAACGGCGACGAGCACACGCGCTGGCACTACTTCCGGCACGCGTTCGTCCTGGCCCGCAAGCGCTGCCGGATCATCGCCGAGCATCTGGCCCGGCACGCCGACCCGGACGCGTGCGACGACGACCGCGAGCACCGGGACCACCGCGAGCAGCGCGACACCGAAGCCGCCTGGCTGGTCCTCAAGACCTTGCACGGCGACGAGAATGCCGCCACCGGACCCTGGGAGCAGCCCGACGGTTCGCCCCCCGCGCTCACCTGGCCGCAGGCCACCGGAGGCGCGTTCGCCGCGCTGCTCGGCCTGTGCGGTACCGGCCTCATCGCCGAGTACGCGACCACCGACGGCTCCCCGCTGTGGCGCGAGACCTCCGGCGGGCTCGACGTGTTCGGCCGCGTCCGCAACCACTGGAACGCCCCGCTGCCCACCCTGCTCCCGGCCTTGGACACCGCCTCGCCGACCGGGGCCAACGTCACGATTAAGAACGGCATCGCGTTCTCCGACGAGCGAGACCGCATCCTCGGCGGCGGCCAGGGCCACACCGTGACCTGGGCCGGCGTCCTGCTGGTCGAGGCCGGCGGCCGGCACCGGTTCGCGGCCGGCGCGCCGACGCCCGAGGGGGAGCGCCCCGACGTGGAACGCGCGGAGGCGTGCGGCTGGCGGATCCGGCTGGAACGCGGCCCGCGGACATGGGTGGTGCTCAGCCACGGTTGGACCCCCCAGCCGGACACCGCACACGAGACCGAACTCGACCTTCGCCGCGGCGCCTACTCCCTCATCGTCGAGTTCCAGCTCCCCGCCCCGGCCTTCCGGCAGCGCGACGACATCCGTGCCCAGCACACCGGCTTCCAGCTCAAGTACGCGGGCCCGGACACCGCCGGAGAACTGATCACCGTCCCGCACACCCGGCTGTTCGCGACCGCCAAGACCGGCCCGCTCGGCGCCGACATCGAGCTCGACTCGCCGGCCGCACAAGCCGTGCTGAACGGCCGCTACCCCTCGACGCTGCGCGACATCCGGCGCACCTACCAGCGCGCCTTCCTGGCGATCAGGCTCACCGACCGGTTCGAGCTCTCGGCCCGACGGCACGAGGACGGGCAATCAGAGCTCGGATACCGGCTCGTACATCCGGACCGCTTCGCCGGAACGGCGTTCCGCCGCGAGGGCGGTGTCTTCGTGGCTCAGCCGGCCTGGTTCGACCTCGACTTCCTGCCGGTCACAGACCCCTACTACCCGCCGACCTCGGCCCAAGACCAGCGCGTCGCGCCGAGCCTCGGCCGGCGGGCCGCGCTGTTCGACTGGTGGGAACGGCTCTTCGACTACGCGCAGCTGCGCTCGCAGAACGTCTCCCGGGGCCACCGGCACGGCCTGTGGCGTCTGTTCCAGACCGCCGCCGAAGCCAATCTCGGCGACGTGCTGCAACTCACGCCGCACCTGCACGTCGAACTCGACCACAACGACCTGGTGCAGAGCTATGACGGCCTGCAAGCCCTGCTGGGCAAGCCGGAACTCACCGCCGAGAACCTGCTCGACGAGCGCTGGCCGGTGCGCTGCTTCCACGCCGAGCGGTGGACGCGGGCCGTGGAAGCCCGCCGCGCCGGCGAGCCGATCGAGGGCGGCAACGCCCGGCCCGTTCTCTGGGCCGCAGCCGACCCCTCCGCCGGTGCCCCGTCCGGCAACGACCTCCTCGCCGAGTACGTCCAGGACGGCATGCTCGAATCCGGGGACCCACGCCGCTACCGCGACCTGCGCGCCCTCGACGACGGACTGCGGGAACGGGCCCGGCGCGCGCTGCTGGCCTACCTGTGCGGCATGGACCGGGTCGGGATGCCGTGGCCGGTCCCGGCGTTCGCGGCCCGGCCCCTGGACCTCTCCGACCTGCTGCTGCTCGACGTCGAGGCCGGGCCGGGGGAGCGGGCCAGCCGGATCGAGGACGCGATCACCGCGGTCCAGGCGTTCGTGCGGCGCGCGCGATTGCATCTGGAGCCCGGGGTGACTTTGTCAGCTGCGTTTCTGGAGCTGTGGGACGGCCGGTTCGCGTCGTTCCGGTGCTGGCAGGCCTGCCGGCGGCGGGAGCTGTATCCGGAGAACTCAATCGAGTGGGCCGAGCTGGCGGCGGCCCGCAAGGACGAGGGCTTCCGCTTCTTGGAACAGGAGCTGCGGGACCACGCGCTGACCGTGCCGGTCCCGGCCGGGGTGCAGTACTGGTCGACGCCGACGCCTCCCCCGCATCCGGGACTTCCGGTGCTCCAGGCGCGTCAGCCCTCGACGTTGCACCTGCCGGTGAGCGTGGACCCGGCCGGCGCGCCGGTTGCCGCCGCCGTTCCGGCCGAGGCCTTCGGGTTGTTGGGCCGGCCGGACCGGTCCGCGCGGCCGTCCTGGCTCGCGCTGCTGAAGACCGAGCAGCCGCCGGCGCCGACGAGCAAGGGTGACGGCGGCCAGATCCTGCGCGACGTGGAGAACGCCGACGGTGCTGCCGTCCCTGCGACGGCCGACGTGGCCCCGGCGGTCGGCGGAGCGGCCGTGGTCGTCCCGCCCGGCCAGGGAGCGCCGGAGAACCCGCTGCCGCACTGGATCGAGGCCGCGGTCCGGCTTGGGGTCCGGTTCCTGCGGGTGGCGGCAGCTGGCGAGCCGGCGGGCACGGCGGTACTGAAGCCAGCCGAGGCCACGGAACCCTGCTGCGCACAGTGCGGAGCGGGCCACTCGCCGTGCGTCGACGAGTACTACTTCTGGCTCGCCGAATCCGAGTACTACGACCTCCCGGACCCGCAGGACGCCGACCGCTACGGTGCCACCGACGACGACTCCGACTGGGAGAACCCCGCGCAGTTCCCGAAGCTGCTGGCATGGGACCCGCAGCCGATGGTGCACCTGCACTGGAGCCGCGTGCACAACGGGGAGTTCGGCGAACTGCGCCGCTCCAGCCAGGGCGTGGCGCTCGATCCCACGCAGCTGGGCGACCCCGGCGGGCTGCCGACCCTCGAACTGCGCGGGCGGCGCGCCGACTCGCTGGTGTTCCGGGTCGACGACGGCTCGGGCGGAACCGGCACGATCCCCGCCATCGAAGGCGGCTCGGGCTTCGCTTGGCAGCCTGCTTACACCGGTTGGACCGCGGAGACCGGCTGGCGCTACGACCTTGCCGATGACGACGCGGTGCTGCTGCCCCTGGTGGTGTCGGCGCCTGATCCGGTGCTGCTGCCCGCGCCGATGCCCGGGACGCATGCCTTCGGCGGATTGGCCGCGTACCCGTTCTTCGTGTACTTCACCCCTGGCGCGCCGCTGCTGCCGCTGTCGCCGTTCGCGCCGACGGCCGCAGTTGCGGACGCGCTGCGTGCGCACTGCCGGTACGAGGCCGCGCTGGACTGGTACCGCGTGTACTACGACCCGTTCGTAAGCGACAACGAGTGGAGCCACATCCCGGCCACCCCTGCCGGGGCCCGCCAGCGGGCGAGCATCCTCGCGCAGCTGGAGACCCTGCTTTCCTGGGGCGACCGGCTCCTCGGCACGCACTGTGACTGTGCGTCCGTCCAGTCCCCAGGCTCTCTCGAATCCTCTGCGATGGCCCGAACCGTCCTGGACGCCGCCAACCGCATCCTCGGCGCGATCCCGACGACCGTCGTGCTCGGTCCGCAGCACGGAGCGGTTTCGACCGTCGGGAACTTCACGCCCGCGAGTCCGCCTCTCAACCCGCGCCTGGTCTCGCTCTACGAGCGGGTCGACGACCGGCTGACCCTGGTCCACGAGCGCGACAACCGTCGGCGCCGCCGCTACGCCGAGGGCGACGACGCCCGGGAGTTCTGGGGCGACGACCCGGTCCGCGACGGCTGGCGGAACGTCGAAGCAGACTGCTGCGACGGCGGCTGCTGCACGTCCAGCCCCTACCGCTTCCAGTTCCTGGTCCAGAAGGCGCTGGAGATGGCCGGCGAGGTGCGGGCGTTCGGCGGGGCGCTGCTGTCTGCCTACGAGAAGGGCGACGGGGAGTACCTGGCCGCGCTGCGCGCCAGTCACGAGCGGCAGATGCAGACCCTGGCCCTGGCCGTCCGCAAGGACCAGTGGCGCGACGCCGACTGGCAGGTCCAGGCGCTGAAGCAGGCCAAGCTCAGCGCGCACAACCAGCTCGCGTACTACACCGGCCTGGTCGACAGCGGCCTGAACAGCAACGAGAACATGTACGTCGACCTCACCGGGGTCGGCATCGGGCTTGAGGTGACGGCGCAGGTGTTCGAGATGATCGCGCAGCTCGGCGGCGTGATCCCGGACAGCTACGTCGGCGAGGTGAACTTCATCAAGATCCCGATGACCGGGTCCAGCTTCACCCGCTTCTTCGACTCGGCCGGCAAGGGCCTGGGCTACCTGGCACAGGACCTCCTCGGCGGCGCGGGTCTGGCGCTGACGGAGGGCGGTTGGGACCGTCGGCTGGCGGACTGGCGGCACCAGATGGACATCTACACGATCGAGATCGAGCGGCTGATCCGCGAGATCCTCGGCGCCGAGCGCCGCTCGGATGCGGCACTGCGCGAGCTGACCAACCACCAGCGCACGATCGAGCAGGGCAAGGAGGTCGAGGACTTCCTGCGCGACAAGTTCACCAACCATGCGCTGTACCTGTTCCACCAGCGCGAGACCGCCATGCTCTACCGGCAGGTCTACGAACTCGCGGTCGATCTCGCACGGCAGGCCGAGCGGGCGTTCAACCTGGAGCGCGGCCACACCGCCGAGAAGTTCGTCGACTGCGAACTCTGGGACGACCTGCACGAGGGCCTGCTCGCCGGCGAGCGCCTGGAGACCGCGCTGCGCCGCATGGAGAAGACCTACCTGGACCGCAACCGGCGCGAGTACGAGCTGACCAAGCACGTCTCGCTGCGCCGCGACTTCCCGTTGGCCCTGTTGAAGCTGAAGACCGACGGGGAGTGCGAGATCGAGATCCCAGAGTGGATGTTCGACCTCGACTATCCGGGCCAGTACCTGCGCCGGATCAAGAACGTGGCGCTGACCATCCCCTGCGTCGTCGGCCCGTACACCGGCGTCCACTGCCGGCTGACGCTGGTGGGCAGCGAGACGCGCATCGATCCCCGGCTGCACGGCCCGGTGGAGCGCTGCTGCACGCACACCCAGCCGGGCTGCGGCTGCGGGGACGAGCCGGACGGCGACGCCGAGGGCTACCGTCCGATCCCCGGCGACCCGCGCATCGTCCGTTCGTTCGCGCCGACCGACGCGATCGTCACCTCGACCGGGCAGAACGACAGCGGGATGTTCGAGCTGAACTTCCGCGACGACCGCTACCTGCCGTTCGAGTTCGCGGGCGCGGTCAGCCGGTGGCGGATCGAGCTGCCGCGGCAGAACAACCAGTTCGACTTCGACTCCATCGCAGACTTGGTGCTGAGCCTGGACTACACGGCCCGGGAAGGCGGAGACGCGCTGCGCAAGGCCGCTGCGACGGACAGCCGGGACCGGCTGCCGGGCGACGGCGTGCGGCTGTTCGACGTCCGCCACGACTTCCCAGACGCGTGGGCCGCGCTGCACCCGCGGCATCGTGCGGAGCGCGACGAGAGGCGCGACGGGGAACGCGACGAGGAGCGTCGCAGGATCCTGCGACCGTCGTTGGCCGCCACCCACTTCCCGTTCATCCAGGGGCGGCGCGTGCGGAACCTGGACCAGCTGTACGTGTTCTTCTCCGCGCCGGACGCCGACCCGGGCCGGCACCACCTGGTCCGCTTCCGGCCGACCGAGAACGAGTGGGACGACCGGGACGACCGCGATGCCGTGCAGGACGTGGTCTGTGTCGCGACCCGCGCCTGGCCGGGGCTGTTCTGCGGCGTGGTGAACCTGGCTGCGACTCCGGTGCACCCGGTGCCCGCGGACCGGCCCGAGGCGCTGTTCACTCTGGAGTTCCCGGCGGGCGTCGGCGAGATCTGCGCCGCCTACCTGCTCGCCGGGTACTCGGCGGAATGCCGGCCGCGGCGCGGCGAGCCCGCGAAGGAGCGGTGCGATTGCGGGTGCGGAGGTGAGTGAGGTCAGGGGCAGGATGGCTTCGCCGGAGACGAAGGATGTCCCGGACGACGGTGGGCAGAAGCCCGCCACGCCATCTGTCACGCTGCCGAAGGGCGGCGGAGCGATCCGCGGCATCGGCGAGAAGTTCGGCACCGACCCCTTCAGCGGAACGGGTTCGACGTCCGTACCGATCGCCACCAGCCCCGGGCGATCCGGGTTCGGCCCTCAGCTCTCGCTCTCCTACGACTCGGGCAACGGCAACGGTCCCTTCGGCTTCGGCTGGAGCCTGTCGCTCCCCGCGATCAGCCGGAAGACCGACAAGGGTCTGCCTCAGTACCACGACGCCGGAGAGTCTGACGTCTACCTGCTCGCCGGCGCGGAGGACCTCGTGCCGGTGACCGAGGCGGAAGGGGGGCGAGTCGGTGACGACAGCACCTCCGGCGGGTTCGTCATCGACCGCTACCGCCCACGCGTCGAGGGGATGTTCGCGCGGATCGAACGCTGGACGAGCCCCGCCGCCGGGGAGATCCACTGGCGGTCGATCACTCGCGACAACGTCACGACCGTGTACGGGAAGGACGACAACTCCCGCATCTTCGATCCCGAAGACCCCTCGCCGGCGCATCCGAGCCGGATCTTCAGCTGGCTCATCTGCGAGAGCTACGACGACAAGGGCAACGCCAGCGTCTACGAGTACGCGGAGGAGAACGCGGACGAGGTCAATCTGCGCCAGGCGGACGAGCGGCATCGAGTGCGTACCGCCAACCGCTACCTGAAGCGCATCAAGTACGGCAACCGCGTCTCCCGGCTCGTCCAGCCGGACCTGACGGCCGTGAGCTGGATGTTCGAGGTGGTGTTCGACTACGACGAGGCCCACGTCGAGGACCTCGACCTCGACCCGTCCCGACCGGAGGCGGACCAGCATCGGTTCGTTCGTGCCTCTCGGCGCGCGGGTCGTTCGTGGAACGTGCGTCCGGACCCGTTCTCCTCGTACCGCGCGGGGTTCGAGGTGCGCACGTACCGCCGCTGCCGCAGGGTCCTGATGTTCCACCACATCCCCGACCTTCCGACCGGCGAACCGGGTTACGACGGCCTGGTCCGGTCCACCGAGTTCGAGTACGCCGATCTCGACTACAGCAAGTCCCCCACGATCGACGAGGAACTCCTTCACCAGGGCAGCACTCGCTTTGCGTCGTTCATGCGCGCCGTCACGCAGTCGGGTTACGTGCCCGACACCACCCGGCCGGCGGCTGCGGCAGACGACGGCGAATACGTCACCTACCTCAAGAAGTCGCTTCCGCCGCTGGAGTTCGAGTACAGCAAGGCGGTCATCCAGGACCACGTCCAGGTGGTCGACGCCGCGAGCGTGGAGAACCTGCCGACCGGCATCGACGGGTCCGCGTACCAGTGGGTGGACCTCCACGGCGAGGGCGTCACCGGGATCCTCACGGAGCAGGCCGGCGCCTGGTTCTACAAGCGCAACCTCAGTCCCCTGAGTGCGCGATCGGTGGAGTTCGCGCCGACGCAGACCATCAGGGCCAAGCCGAACGTCAGCACCGCCGCCGGGCGCGCGCAGTTCATGGACCTGGCCGGCGACGGCCGCCCCGACGTCGTGGTGCTCGACGGCGCCGAGCCGGGTTTGTACGAGCACGACGACGAACAAGGCTGGCGGCCGTTCCGCCCCTTCACCTCGCGCCTCAACCGCGACACCCGCGACCCCAACCTGAGGTTCGTCGATCTGGACGGCGACGGCCGCGCCGACGTTCTGATCAGTGAACAGGATGTCTTCACGTGGCACCCGTCGCTGGGAGAGAAGGGCTTCGGCCCGGCCCGGCACGTGTTCCAGTCGCTCGACAAGGAGCGCGGCCCCCGCCTCGTGCTGGCCGACGGCACGCAGTCCGTCTACCTCGCGGACATGAGCGGCGACGGGCTCAGCGACCTCGTGCGCGTCCGCAACGGCGAGGTCTGCTACTGGCCGAACCTCGGCTACGGCCGGTTCGGAGCCAAGATCACGTTGGCCGACGTGATCTTGTTCGACGGCTCCGACCAGTTCGACCAACGGCGCGTCCGGCTGGCCGACGTCGACGGCTCCGGCACGAACGATGTCATCTACCTGCACCGCGACGGCGTGCGGATCTACTTCAACCAGTCCGGGAACCGGCTGAGCCGGCCGCGGCTGCTCGCTCAGCTCCCGCATGTCGACGACATCGCCTCCATCATGACGGCCGACCTCCGGGGGAACGGCACCGCCTGCCTGGTGTGGTCGTCCCCGCTGCCCGGCGACGCGCGGCGCCCGCTGCGGTACATCGACCTCATGGCCGGGACCAAGCCGCATCTGCTGGTCAAGTTGAAGAACAACCTCGGCTCCGAGACGGACGTTCGCTATTCGCCCGCGTCGTTCTTCTACCTCGAAGACGAGCGTACCGGCCGCCCGTGGATGACCCGGCTGCCCTTCCCCGTGCACGTCGTCGAGCGGATGATCACCCACGACCGGGTCGGCGGCAACCGCTTCGTCTCCCGCTTCGCCTACCACGACGGCTACTACGACGGCGTCGAGCGCGAGTTCCGCGGCTTCGGGATGGTGGAGCAGTGGGACACCGAGGAGATGAGAGCGCTCGCGCCGGATCAGGCCTCTGACGGAACCAACATCGACGCGACCTCGCAGGTCCCGCCGGTCCTCACCAAGACGTGGTTCCACACCGGGTTCCGGGACGCGGCCGGGCGCGTGAGTGCGCACTTCGCGGCCGAGTACTACGGCGCGCCCAAGAAGACCGACCCGAACTACGAGGTTGCGTTCGTGGCGTTCCTTCAGACGCTGCTACCGGACACGCTGCTTCCGCGCGGCTTGACCTACGGCGAAGAACGCGAAGCGTGCCGCGCTCTTAAGGGCTCGATGCTTCGGAACGAGGTCTACGCGCAGGACGGCACTGACGAAGCGGGACACCCGTACACCGTGGCCGAGCAGAACTTCACGATCCGGATGCTGCAACCGCGCGCTGCCAACCGCCACGCGGTGTTCTTCACGCACGCGCGCGAAGCGATCTCCTACCACTACGAGCGCAAGCCAGCCGATCCTCGCGTCGGCCACGCCCTGACGCTTGAGGTGGATGACTTCGGCAACGTTCTTCGAAACGCAGCGGTCGGCTACGGGCGGCGGCAGCCGGATTCGGACTTGTCCCTTGAGCATCAGGCTCTGCAAGCCCGGGTGGTCATCACGGGCACCGAGAACCGCGTCACCAATGCCATCGACACGGCCGACGTTCACCGCGTGCCGGTTTCGTGCGAGTCGCGCACCTACGAGCTGACCGGCCTGAGGCTGCCGCCCGGGCGCCGTCGCTTCTCCTTCGACGAGATCTGGGACGCGGCCCGCGCGGCCGCTCCGCTCAGCTACGAGCAGGAGGCCACCCCGGGCCGTCTGGAGAAGCGCCTGATCGAGCACGTGCGTACCTACTTCCGGCGCGACGACCTCAGCGGATCGCTGCCGCTGGGGGTGCTGCAGCCGCTAGCGCTGTCCTTCGAAAGCTTCAAGCAGGCCTTCACGCCGGGCCTGGTCGCCGAGGTTTACGGCGAGCGTGTCTCGGACGCGGTGCTGGCTGATCAAGGCCGCTACGCGCACACCGAGGGCGACGCCAACTGGTGGATTCCGTCCGGGCAGATCTTCTATTCCAGTGTTCCGGGCGACACACCTGCACAGGAGTTGGCGTACGCACGGCAGCACTTCTTCCTGTCCCACCGC
This sequence comes from Frankia tisae, assembly GCF_025403405.1. Lineage (GTDB taxonomy): Bacteria > Actinomycetota > Actinomycetes > Frankiales > Frankiaceae > Frankia > Frankia tisai. Next base: position 6,404 of record NZ_JANEZT010000040.1, on the reverse strand, counting down.
TTCCGCGATCCGTTCCACACCGAAGCGGTCAGCACCGAGAGCGTCGTGACCTACGACGCCTACGACCTCCTGGTCGAGGAGACGCTCGACGCGCTGGGCAACCGGGTCAGCGCTGGGGAGCGGGACGCCAGCCCCGAGCAGCGGCTCGTCCGGCGCGCTCAGGATTACCGCGTGTTGCAACCCGAGCTGGTGATGGACGCCAACCGCAACCGGTCTTCGGTCGTCTTTGACGCCCTCGGCATGGTGACCGGCACCGCGGTCATGGGCAAGCCGGCACCGGCGGCGGTGGAGGGCGATGCCCTGGACGGTTTCGTGTCCGACCTCACCCAGGCTGAAATCGACCGCTTCCTGGCCGAGCCGCGGGGACCGGTGGCGGCAATGCTGCTCGCTGGCGCCACTACCCGCGTGATCTACGACCTGACCGCGTATTGGCGCGAACCCGATCCGGCCAAGAAGCCGCCGGCTGTCGCCGCTACCGTCGCCCGCGAGACCCACCTGAGCGACGTTCCGGCGGGTCAGCAGTCGAAGATCCAGATGAGCCTGTCGTACTCCGACGGCTTCGGCCGGGAGATCCAGAAGAAGATCCAGGCCGAGCCGGGTCCGGTGCCCCAGCGCGACGGCAGCGGCGGGATCGTCCTGGGCCCGGACGGCCACCCCGTGATGGGGCCGAACGATGTGAGCCCTCGGTGGATCGGCACCGGTTGGACGGTCTTCAACAACAAGGGCAAGCCGGTCCGGCAGTTCGAGCCGTTCTTCACCGACACCCACCGCTTCGAGTTCGACGTCCGGATCGGCGTGAGCCCCGTGCTCTTCTACGACCCGGTCCAGCGGACGGTCGCGACCCTGCATCCCGAGCACACCTGGAATAAGGTGGTCTTCGACGCTTGGCGCCAGGAGACCTGGGACGTCAACGACACGGTCTTGATCGCCAACCCCAAGTCCGATGTCGATGTGACCGACTACTTCTCTCGGTTACCGAACGACGACTACCTGCCGACCTGGTACGCGCTGCGCACGGATCCGTCAAACGCCGCGGCCTTCGCAGCGCGCTATCCGAACCCTGACGATCGCGCCGCCGAGACACGGGCCGCCGAGAAGACGCGAGTCCATGCTGCGACGCCGACCGTCGCGCACACGGACTCGCTGGGCCGCACCTTCCTGACGGTCGCCGTTAACAAGGTCAAGTACAGCGACACGCCGGCGACGGATCCGCCGGTTGAGCAGCTTTTTGCGACGCAGGTGGTTCTGGACGTCGAAGGCAACCAGCGCGAGATCATCGACGCGTCAGACCGCGTCATCATGCGCTACGCGTACGACATGCTCGGTAATCCGGTCCACCAGGCCAGCATGGATGCCGGCGAGCGCTGGATGCTGAGCGACGTCGCGAGCAAGGCGCTCTACGCCTGGGACAGCCGCGACCGGCGCATGCGGAACGTCTACGACCCGCTGCAGCGGCCGACGGATTCCCTGTTGAGCGAAGCCGGAGGTCCGGAGAAGGTCGTCGTGCGGAACGTCTACGGCGAGGCGCGTCCCGACCCGGAGGACGGCAACCTGCGCGGCAAGATGGCCGAGGTCTACGACCAGGCGGGCGTCGTCACGAACGACCGTTTCGACTTCAAGGGCAACCCGCTGGAGAGCCGTCGCCGGCTGGCGGTCGAGTACCGCGCGGTGCTCGACTGGTCCGGGGCGCCGCAGTTGGAACCGCAGACGTACACGGACCGCATCCGATACGACGCCCTGAACCGCGTGACGCAATCGATCGCACCGCACAGCGATCAGCCGGGCGCGGAGATCAACGTCGTTCAGCACCGTTACAACGACGCCAACCTTCTGGGACGCGTGGATGCCTGGCTCAACCAGCCGGCCGAGCCGGGTAATCTCCTCGATCCTGCTACCGCGGATCTGCACGCGGTCACGCACATCGACTACGACGCCAAGGGCCGGCGCGCGCGGATCGACTATGGCAACGGTGCCAGTACGACCTACGCCTACGACCTGCTGACGTTCCGCGTCACGCAGCTGCTCACGCGCCGCGATGTCGCCGGCTTCCCGGACGACTGCCCGCAGCCGTCACCGGCCGGCTGGCCGGGCTGCCAGGTGCAGAGTCTCCACTACGCCTACGACGCGGTGGGCAACATCTCCTCCATCCGGGACGAAGCTCAGCAGACGATCTTCTTCCGCAACACCCGCGTGGAGCCGAACACCGACTACACCTACGACGCCGTCTACCGACTTATCGAGGCCACGGGGCGCGAGCACGTGGGGCAGGGAGGCGCGCCGATCGCGTACTCCTGGAACAACGCCCCGAACATCGGCTTGCCGCACCCCAGCGACGGCAACGCGATGGGACGCTACCGGGAGCGGTTTGCCTACGACGCTGAGGGCAACATCCTGTCGATGCAGCACCGCGGCGGCGGTTCGGCTCCCACTGGCTGGACGAGGACGTACGTTTACGACGAGACGAGTCAGCTCGAACCCGGGAAGCAGAGCAACCGCCTGACGAGCACCACGATCGGTGCGACGACCGAGACGTACAGCACCGGCGGCGACGGTTACGACCCCCACGGCAACATGCTTCGGATGCCGCACCTCGGCGGCGGCTCGCCTCAGCCGAACATGCGCTGGGACTACCGGGACCAGCTACACGAGACGGATCTCGGTGGCGGCGGTCGGGCGTACTACGTCTACGACTCCTCCGGGCAGCGCGTGCGCAAGGTCTGGGAGAAGTCATCCGGCCCTGTCGAGGAGCGCATCTTTCTCGGCGGGTTCGAGGTGTTCCGTAAGCGCTCGAAGGTCGACGGGGAGCCAACGTCGACGTTCGAGCGCGAGACGCTGCACGTGATGGACGACACCGGGCGGCTGGCGCTCGTCGAGACGCGCACGCTCGATGCCGCGGGTAGCGACAAGGCGCCGCGGCAGCTCGTCCGGTACCAGCTCGGCAACCACCTTGGCTCGACCAGCCTGGAGCTGGACGATCACGCGCGGATCATCTCCTACGAGGAGTACGCGCCGTACGGATCCTCGACCTATCAAGCGATGCGCAGCAAGGCGGAAACGCCGAAGCGGTATCGCTACACGGGGAAGGAACGGGACGAGGAGAGCGGATTCTACTATCACGGGGCGAGGTACTACCCGCCGTGGCTCGGGCGGTGGACGAGCGCCGACCCGGACGGTATGGCCGACGGCGTGAATCTGTACTCGTACAGCCGGAACAACCCGCTGATGTTCACCGACCCGACAGGGACGACCTGCGATCCGACGACGCAGTCATGCATCGACCCGACGGAACCCACGCTCCGGGAGGAAGCGCTACAGCAATCGCTCCCCGAGAGTGAACGCAACTTGCCGCCGGCCAGCCTTCCTGACCCGTCGGGTGCGGGGTCGGGTTCCAGTTCGAGCTCGTCGAGTTCGAGTTCATCCACGGTCGGCACCGGGCTGGACGCGGCTGGCAATATCCTGCGCTCCTTCGCTCCGCCGGCGACGAACTCGATCGAGAATCTTCTGACCTTCTTGCACGCTCAAGCCGGCTTCGAGACCGGCGCCGTGATGCCGCCGCAGCTCACCGCGGCCTTTGCCCGTCGTTTCGGAACGGCCGCGCACGCTCAGGCGACGACTACCGCAGGCGAGATGCAGGACGTTGGATTCCTGGGCGCGGAGTCGATCTATTCGGAAGTACGGGTCGTGAACGGAGCCATCACGCAGATGGGCGGCACACCGGGAGGGCCGGCCGGGGCGCATAACCTCGACATCTTGGTCGCCGAGCAAGGAGACGCGTTCAACCTCGGCGAAAGCATCTCCGGCGGCCGAGGCGCCTTGATCGCCGATTTGAAGTATGGCGAGGGCGTGATCGACCCCAAATACGCGGTCCACGGGTCACCGTTGGCCACCATCAACGGCCGCACGACACCGGGTGCGTTCTCGGCGGAACCGGAGCTGGTGATGAGTTCGACAGGGCGCTGGATGACTGGCGCCGCGGGAGCCTTCAGCGCCGCCGGCGGCGTATTCATGCTCGCCAGCGTGGACACCAAGCACGACCCCGGACTCGTCACCGCAGGCAAGATCACCAGCGGCGGCCTCAGCGTCGTGGGCGGAGGCATGCAGATCGGCGGCGCAGCCTACGGCGCGGTAGGTGTGGCAGAGGCGGGCGCGGCAGCCTCCGGCGTCGGGCTGATCATCGCCGCCCCGATCATGGTCTACGAGATGAGGCCGCGGGGCTGGATCGCCTACGACCCGGTGCTGATGGAGAAGAACATGCAGCGCTACCGCAACGGGGAGAACGTCAATCCGTTCTGCGCCCAATGTCACGGCCCGGGAGGCGCCCTGGACCCGAACAGCGACTGGAGCGCCGGAGGAGCCCGCCGCGCCGCCCTCATCAACAGGCTGCAATGGAAGTACTTGGGAGATTAGTTAGCACGCAAAGCCATGTTTACCCGAGGCGCGGTGTCGAGCGTTGAAGTGGTTTGGGATCATCGTGCCGTCCAGGATCACCCGTTGATCTTGGCCGACCTCGCGCACCGCGGTTACCAAGCCCGGTACTTGGACAGCTACAGTAGCCCTGCTGGCCGGCGGGCAGGCGGCGGATGAGCTCCGCGTCCGCTTCCGGCGTTCGCGGGCCCGGCTGGCATATGCCGGCTTCACGGTGGAGCTGGATGGCGCCGTCGGTCTCCGTTTCTACGCCCGGCCGGTGGCGATCGCTCACCTTCGCCGCGCTGTCTGGGCCGCTTCGTGAAGCACGGGGCGGAATCTGTCGCGGCGCAGCTTCAACGGCAGACGTTCGCGTTGGTCCCGTGCGGCGTGGAGATTCTTGACCTGCTGCAGGAGGCGTACACGGCGTGGGCGGACTTCTTCGCGTCGACGGAGAAGCTCCTGTATCCGGGCAACGTCGACGTACCGTGCGGTTACGTGCCGATGTGCCTACCAGCGGGCTGTGAGATGAAGGAGAGCTACTACCTGAGATCCGAGAACGCGCCGCCCGTTCGGGTGGCTGATTCGGCGCGCCGACTGGTCGATCAGCTCTCCGCGGTCGCCGTGGCCGCCGCGGCGGAGATCGCGCTCGCCGCGGGCCGGCCGCTCGTCCGGCGGCCCTTCACCGGTTGTCTGCGTTCCATGCGGTATCCGGCCTTCGTCGGCGAGAAGGAGTCCGACCTCATGTGTGCGCTGGAGACGCGAGGCGCGGTGCGCGCGACGGCGCACACCGACCTGAACGCGCTCACGGTTCTCACCCCCCGCCACCGCTCCGGGTCTAGAGATTCTGACGGGAGATGAATGGGTCACCGTGGATACCGACCGGACGAGCCTCATCATCCACGTGGGGCAGGAGCTGCAGGCGCGGAGCGGTGGCCGCTGGCCCGCGACCGTGCATCGGGTGTGCAATCCAGTCGGTGGCGAGCGGTCGCGGGCAAGACTGTCCTTCGCGTTCTTCGTCTCGTAGCGGCCTCGTGGCGTGGCGGGCCAAGCCGACTGGCCGCCCCGCCTGCGCCCCGGGAGGCGTCCTAGCGGTGGCGCCTCGACTACCAGGTGCGTTCCCAATCTTCCGGATTTCAGCCACAGGCCGTCACGGGAGCGGTTTCCGCTCGTTGACAGCAAAGGTGACCGCCGCCGAGTCTGCGGCCAGGGACATCGGCGAACAGGTTGTCAGCACGTTCTTGGTGCAGACCCCGTGGCTGCCGTTGGCGACTGCGGGTGTCTTCCGAAGTCGACGCTTGCGAAGTACCTCGGCGAGGCGGAGGCGATTCGCGTGGCCGCAACGTGGTCGTCCAAGCGGGGCTCGAACCAGCTGTCGAGGCCCTGACCAGCACCGTTCCACAGTGCTGGATCTCCAAGCGATAGATCGCGAACCGCATTCACCCAGGTCAGCGGCATGATCAGAAGCTCGGTGGAGCTGAGGGGACTCGAACCCCTGGCCTCCTCCGTGCGAGGTCGAGCTCGTCCAGCCCTGGCGCCACGAGCTCACCCAGCACGATGGCGATCTCCAGGCCGGTGCCATCGCGTCGCTGACGGATCTCGCCGCCGGCTGTGCGGCCGGCACGCTGCTGCCGGTCGGCTGGGGTGAACATGATCGTCGACGTCACCCTGAAGGTCATCCCCCGGCACGCGGCGCCACGTTCCTCGCCCGTGGACGGGTAGTCAACGCGGGCCTGCCCACGACCATTGCCGCCGCCGACCTCTGGTGTGTCCCGACCATCGTCGGCGTGATCGGCGATCCGTCCGGCGCCGACGGCTCCTGGGGTTGGGGCTGGTGTGCGGGGCGCGGTTCCGCGGAATCTGAATGACTGTGTCAAGCGGTCGTGGTTGTGGCGGCGGGTTGTTGGGGGAGGACCGGTCGGAGGCGGGGCGGCGTGTCGCTGGCGTCCGAGGTCGAGTGGGCCGTTGGCCGTGGCGGCGGTTGCGGAGCGTGGCGGCGG
>NZ_JANEZT010000409.1 GCF_025403405.1 Frankia tisae | reverse complement strand
CCCGACAGGTGGTCGAGGGTGGCCGCGGCAGCGGCGAAGTGCGCCGGGCTCCAGTAGCCGGGACGCACCGCGATGAGCGGCTCGAAGCTGGCCGTACGCGCCACCAGGGCCGTGGCGACGGTGAAGGTGTCCGGCCGGCTCCAGCCGGAGCCGAGAAGCGCCCCCCGCCAGCCGTACCGCTCGATCGCGACGGCCTGCCGGGTCAGCGTGTCGAGACTGTTGTGGCCCGCCGCCGTGTCGTCGCCGCGGTGCCCGGGCCGGACCTCGTTGGGGATGTACCAGAGGAACTCCGCCGTGGTCATCCGCGGTCCCCGGCCTTCACCAGCCGTGGACGGCGGGTGGCGAGACCGGGCTCGCCGGCCGTCGAGGTATCGGTCGTCGGTATTCGGTCGTCGGCATGACGTTTCCCTCCAGGAACAGTGGTGCCCTCATGCCACACCACGCGGCCAGGCTCACGCAACATCACGCCATGCTTGCGTAACACCCGGACAACAACCTGGCAGCGCCCCTGACCGCCGTGGGCCGGGGCAGAACCGTCCCCCTGCCACTCCGCACACCTGACCCCACCGACGCCGCCCGTCTCGCCAGCCTGACGGAAGAACTCCTGGCCGATCTCAACCACAGCTCAAGCACTCCGCGTGACTGGAATGGCTGGATGTGCAGGCGGACACCGGAACTGCCCAGCGAAGGAGGAAGCTGATCGGGAATCTGGCGATGATCATGGCTGCCCATGCCCGCGAAGGCCCCTTCAGCCACGCTGTCCAGGCCACGGAGAACTAGACCGGGTTCTCGAAGGCCGCGAAAAGAGCGGCGTAGCGTCCACCCCGCGCCAGCAGCTCGTCATGGGTGCCGATTTCGGTCACGCCACCGGTGTCGACGACGACGATCCGGTCCGCGCCGCGTGCCGTCGACATCCGGTGGGCGACGACGAGCACGGCCCGGTCGGCCGTCGCCGCGATCACCGCGGCCTCCACGAGCTTCTCCGTTCCGGGGTCGAGCCCGGACGTGGCCTCGTCGAGCACGACGACGTCCGCACCGAGCAGGCACACGCGGGCGAGCGCGGCGAGTTTCGTCGCCGTCCAGAGCAGGCCGGCGCCGATCCCGGCGGCCAGCAGCCGCGGGTGGCGGCCCACCGCCGCCGTGACCAGTGCGAGTCCCGGTCCGCCCCTCACCGCAGGACCCACGGTGGGGCGAGTGGCAGTCGGGTCACGCTCTGATACTGACCATGCCGATGATCTCGGCGGTCATCGCGCGAGGCCGCCGGACGCCGCGGCCAGCGCCGCCGGCACGGGTGCGATCTCGTTGCGCCGGGCCGCCTCGCCGCGGTCGCGCCGGGCCACCTCCTCGCGCACCAACGGGATCAGGCTCCGGCCGTAGTCGATCGCGTCGTCATAGGGGTCGTAACCCCGGATCAGCAACGTCGTGACACCGATGTCGACGTAGTCGAGCAACGCCGCGGCGACCGTCTCCGGCGTGCCGACCAGCGCCGTGGAGTTCCCGCCGCCGCCGATCGCGGCGGCCAGCGGCGTCCACAGCGCACGGTCGTGCAGCTCACCCTTGGCCGCGGCGGCCAGCAGCCGCTGCGAGCCGACGTTCTGCGGCGTGTGGAGAGTCTTGGTAAAGCCGCGGAACTCCTTGAAGTACTCGGCGGCCTTACCCACGTTCTCCCTGGTCGACGCCAGGATCCGGTGCGCCCGCTCCCAGGCCAGTTCCTCGGTGGGGCCGAGGATCGGACGGAAGGACACGCTGATGCGCGGCGGCGTGGTCCGGCCGGCGGCGGCCGCGGCGGCGTTGACGGCCGCGATCTGCTGGGCGGTCTCGGCGAGCGGCTCGCCCCAGAGCGCGAAGACGTCGGCATGCTTGCCGCCGACCCGGTAGGCCGCATCCGACGAACCGCCGAAGTAGATGGGCAGGTGCGGCTGCTGCACCGGCAGCACCCCGGGCAGGTGATCGTCGAGCTGGTAGTACCGGCCGTGGTGGGAGAACGGCTCGGTGGCGGTCCACGTCCGGCGGACCACCTCCAGGTACTCGTCCGTCCGGTCGTAGCGCTCGTCCTTGTCGAGGTAGTCGCCGTCCCGCCGCTGCTCGGCGTCGCTTCCCCCGGTGATGATGTGGATCGCCACCCGGCCGGCGGAGAAATGGTCGAGGGAGGCGAAGTAGCGTGCCGCGACGGTGGGGAACACCACCCCGGGCCGGTGCGCGACCAGGTATGCGAGGCGCTCGGTGTGTGCCGCCGCGTAGGCGGCTACCTGGATGTTGTCGACCGATCCACTGCTGTACCCGATGAGCACGCGGTCGAAGCCGGCGTCCTCGTGGGCGACGGCGAACCGCCGGGTGAAGTCGCGGTCCACGACGGGACCGGCTGTGAACGTGCTCGCCTCCGAACCGGGACGGGTGGCTATCAGACCGACGAACTCGACCGGCATGGCGGTACCTCTTTCCCGGGCAGGGCATCTGTTGGAAGCGCTCGGATGAAGGTGGCGGCGAGGCGCGGGGACGGGGGCGAGGCATCCGGCGCTGGACACCTCATACTCAACCAAGTCGATCGGAAAAGTGAACTCTATGCCGCGAGTCGCCCCGGGTGGATCCGTTCCCGCAGACTGGCCGAAGTGGGCGAACCTGTCAACAGAAGATCAACCGGCGACCACATCGCCGCAACGAGGGCTACTCGTGCCACCTCGCTGCCAAGGATCTCCCCCGATCCGCCGTCAGAATCGCGACACCCAAGCGCCCCAGAAGGGGGCGGGCTCCACGACGGGCAGCGGCACCCAACAGCAACGCGCTGGCACCGCCCCGAAGGACATGGCTTGCGCGCCACGTTTCCGGGTCAGTCCGGGGCTCTGGACTCATGGACGGCGCGGCCGATGCGGCGGTCACCGTCAGGGACGATCCAGATCAGCGCGACGATGGTGTAGCAGCCGGTTCCGATGACGACGCCGAGCTTGCCGTGGGTGTCGACGAACAGCGCGGACAGTATCCCGACGAGATGGAACAGCGGCGAGATCTTACCCTTGAGATCCCCTCCAACGGCCCGGACAGAGCTCTGGCCGCGTTGAACAGCTAGCACGGCCGGCCCAGTCCGTCGCCTGACGCACGGCCCCGACCGCCAGATGTGCCGCGTTTACCCTGGCGGAGCGGACGGTGACGAGGGTCGACATCATCGCCCGCCACGTCCGGGCCTGCGGCGGCCAGATCCAGATCACCGCCGTCTTCGGCGACGACCTATACATCCTGCGCGGCACCGACACCCCGGTAGCGTGAAAACGCGACAGGCCACAGTTTAAGGCCTGGCCACAAAAATAACATCAACGGGAATGCTCAACCTTGTCATGAGGCTGGCTGCTGCCGTGGCTCCCAGTTCCCAGCGGGCGGTCCGTAACGCCTGATCCAGTGGGCCCGCGACCAGGACGGGCGGCTGCACAGACTTCCACTTCAGACCCGTAGTGATCGTCTCGACACCCCGCACCGCGCCGGTGGTGTCGCTCGTCCCATGGACGTACAGCCCGTACGGGCGGTTGATGGTCGCTTCCAGGCAGGGATAGTAGATGCAGTCAAAGAAATGTTTGAGAGCGCCCGACATATACCCGATATTTGCCGGGGTCCCCAGCACGTAGCCGTTGGCTCCCAATACATCAACCGCCGTTGCCGACAGTGCCGGACGTACCTGTACGTCAACGCCCTCAATCTCGTCCGTTCGCGCGCCCGCCAGCACCGCTTCCAGCATCTCCTGCATGGTCGGCGAGGGCGTGTGGTGGACGATCAGGAGGGCCGGCATCTCGGCCATGCTATGACCTCGGCCACGCTGCCTGCCCCAGGTGAAAATCGTAGTGCGTCACCAGGTCTGCGCACGCCCCCGCGAGCTACCCCAGCGGACCCGCGACCCGTCGCGATGCCCAGCTCCCAACAGGCCCTGCGGTCCCTGGCGTTCGGCGAACCGATCGCTGTGCCGGGTCCCGCGGTCGCTTCCAGCACAGCCGGTCGCGATCCATGCGGCCGCCAACCGGTCGCGGTCCGCACGGCACCACCGCTTCCTCCCGGGGCAGGTAGTTGCTATCCGGAACCAATTACAATATCGTCGGCCGCATGCACGAAGAAGTGGATGTTGAGGAGTTGGCTGGCGCGGTCATGGCGCTCGTGAACCTCATTCGGCGCGGTCAAGCCAGGGCATTCGATACCGAGCTGGTCGCGGTCATGCAGTTGCTTGGCGACGGCCGCGCGCTCCCGCCGAGCGAGATCGCCGACGCGCTCGGCTCCCCGCGCTCCTCGGTGACCCGACGAATACAGGCACTCGAAGTCACCGGAAAGATTGAAATCCGCCCGGACCCAGGCGACGGTCGGTCGTACCGGGTGGCACTCAGTGCGGCGGGCCAGGCGGAACTCGACAGTCTGGCCTCAAAGGGACTGAAGCTGTTCGCCGCCTGGGTGACCGACTGGACGCCCTCGGAGGTCCGAACATTCTCGGCACTGGCCAGGCGGCTGACGGACGGCGCGGTTATGCCATCAGCGCCAACACGCGGGAATGCCTGGTGGCGGGAACAGCAGCCATGACAAGCTGCGCGCCCGCTATCGCGTCGACCGTGCGCCGCCCGGGTACGGCCTGGCGCACCTGGGGTGCGGTGGGCCTGGCGGCGCAGCTCGTCTTCACCACCGGCTGGGTACTTGCGGGCACCTGGCAAGGCCCCCACTACAGCGTCCTCCGTGACTCGATCAGTGACGAGACCGCGCTCACCGCGCCACACGCATGGTTCCTCATCACCTGCCAGCTACTGGCCGGTCTGGGCACACTCGCCTTTGCGCTGTTCGGGTTGCGGCCCGCGCTGGCCGCCGCCGGCAAGACAGCCGGTTACGCTCCCTGGATGCTCGCCGCCGGGTCCATGGCCTATCTGGTCATCTATCCCCGGCTCCCCTGCCGCCTCGCCGACAGCTCCTGCACCGTCCACGAGCATCTTGACAGCGCCGGGGGGCTCAACGATGCCATCGCCTCAGGCATGCTCATCGCCATGCTCGCGGTTGTGCCATTCCCCCTGTGGCGACGCATGCGGGAACTCCCTCGATGGCGACGTCTTCGACCAGTGATGCTCGGCGCCCGCATTCTTGGCCCAATACTGCTGATCGCCACCGCCTCGCAAGGCCCCTACGCACCGGGCTCCCAGGAAGGTCTTTTCGAACGAATACTGGCCCTCACGATCGCGGCCTGGATCTGCGCACTCGCGGCCAGTCTCATGGTCTCCTCGAACTACGACACGCGGTGAGCAGCGGCAGGGCCCCGGCAAAGTTGCTGGTGCCGTCGGTATGGAAGGCATGGGGGCCGGCCGGCGGTCGCCTCCCGTACCGAACAGGAGATCGGGTCAACGCGTCCCGTCCGGCGACCCTTCAACGATCCGCACCCTCTGCAACGTCAAGCAGGGGGCGGTCGACGTCGGTGTCAGGCTCCAAGACCCCTCGAGCTACTAACGAAATTCTAAGTATCTAAACTGCTTCGATGTAGGAGAGTTCCGGGGTGTGGAAAAATCCGCGGACGATGTCTGGTTTTCCTGCGAGCCGGTCGAGGGCGTGTTCGGCGAGTTCGAACAGA
>NZ_JANEZT010000408.1 GCF_025403405.1 Frankia tisae | reverse complement strand
CCCGTTCCCCGCCGCCGTGTCCTGCCGCGGACGGCTCCGTCCGCGGCGTGGCAGGCTGGCGGCATGTCGAACCAGCCCGCCCGCGGGCCCGACCTGACCGGTCGTGGCGAGGAGTTCCTCGACTTCTGGCGGGAGCGCCACCTGTGCAGTCTGACCACGGTGCGCGCCGACGGCAGCGCACACGTGGTCGCCGTCGGCGCGACCCTCGACCCCACGGCCGGGATCGCGCGGGTGATCACCTCCGGCCGGTCCCGCAAGGCGCGCCTGATCGCCGCGGGGCCGTTCGAGGGAGTCGCCGCCGCGCTGTGCCAGATCGACGGGCGCCGCTGGTCGACACTGGAGGGGCTGGCGGTGGTGCGCGACGACCCGGCGAGCGTCGCCGACGCGGAGCGTCGTTACGCCCAGCGTTACCGCGAGCCGCGGGCCAACCCGCTGCGGGTCGTCCTGGAGGTGCGGATCACCCGGGTGCTCGGCAGCGTCTGACCGGTCAGGCCGATGTCTGACCGGTCAGGCCGATGCCGGCCCCGGGCCGCCGTCGGCGTCGCGCCACGGCAGTTCCACGCTGACCACCGTCGGGCCGCCGGGCGGGCTGTCGACGACCAGCACGCCGTCGAGGGCGTCCAGGCGACCCGTCAGGCCCGCCAGGCCCGTGCCGCCACGTGGATCCGCCCCGCCGACGCCGTCGTCACTGACCTGCAGCAGCAGCGTGGCGGCACCGAGGCGGCGCAGCTCGACCGCGGCGGAGTCGGCGCGGCTGTGTTTGCTGATGTTGGTGAGCAGCTCCGATGCGGTGAAGTAGACGATGCCCTCCAGGGCGGCGGCCGGGCGGCTGCCCAGCTCGACGGCGGCCCGGGTCGGCACGGTGCACCGGGCGGCCAGCGAGGTCAGGGCCGCGGGCAGGCCTCGGTCGGTGAGGATCGCGGGATGGATCCCGCGGGCGAGGTCGCGCAGTTCCTGCAGGGCGAGTTTCGCCTCGCCGTGCGCCTCGGCGACCATGCGGGCGGCGGCGTCCGGGTCGTCGGCGAGCTTCTCCTTCGCCAGTCCCAGGCCCATGGCCAGTGCGACGAGCCGGGCCTGCGCGCCGTCGTGCAGGTCGCGTTCGATCCGCCGCAGGTCGGCGGCGGCGGCGTCGGCGAGCGCGCCCCGGTCCGCCTCCAGTTCCCGGATCCGCCGTTCCACCCCCTCCGACGGGGAGAGCAGGCTGCGGATCATCGCCCGGTCGACCGCGACGAGTCCACGCGTGGCCGCGGGCAGCACCACCCAGCCCACCGTGAGCAGCAGCACCGCCGCCACGAAGCTGACGATGCCCCAGGGCAGGCGGATGAACAGGTACAGCGCGGTACGCCAGGACACCGGATCGGCCAGTGCGGCGAACATCGCGCCGAGCCCGCCGGCCCGGCGGCGCGGCCGCCGGGACGGCGCATCGACCCGCAGACCAAGCAGCGACCGCGCCCGGACCCGCTCGATGGTGCCGAACACGCGGCAGACCTGCAGGCCAAGCGCGAGTACGGGTATCCCGATCACCGTAACTACCAGGCCAGCACCGAGGGCCAGCACCGTCGTCACCCAGACGAAGCCGATAATGCTGAACGGGAGGTTTAGCAGCAGGAACAGCAGACCCCGCCAGGTTGCGGCACTCGCGGCGAGCCGCTGCTGGCGTGGTGCGGCGGACCCGGCACCTTCGGGGGCCGGGAAGGGGTCGGCCGAGGCGGCGACGGGCGCGGTCACCGGCTGCCGTCCTCCCACTGAATCTTCCCACCGGAATCGTCTCGGGCCGGTCCCCGCGGCCGGTCCGGGACGTGCGTCGAGAGTACCCCGATCATGGCTAAGGCGAGACTTTGTCGGTGGGGGATGGTTGTCTTCTCGTAGATCCGGAGGGCATCCGCTTCCCACCCGGAAGCGGTCGTGCGACCACGAGGAGCTTGGGAGTCATGAAACTTCTCACGGCCACCGCGTACGCGCAGGGCCTGCGTGTCGACGATTTCCACTGGGCGGTGGAAGGTGAGCTCGTAACCCTGCGTGTGTTCTGTGACATGCACCTGGACCGGCCGCATGGCCGGTGCGAGTGCGGCCGGGTCTTCGTCGGCCTCGGCTCTTTCTACGGAACGACGACGGCGATGGTCCGAGACCTTCCCGGAATCACGGAGACGGATTATCTGGAGGCGTTGCGCAATAGCCTGGACGCTCAGGGCTGGGATGCCCGCGACGCCGACGCGGAGGCGTCGCGCCTGCTCGCCGAGGTGGACCGCTGGCCGGTCGGGGCGATCGTCGAGCGCTTCGTGGACGGGTTGTCAGTCCGGGCGCTGTCGGACGCCGACATCGGCCGGGTGCCCGACCGCCGCTGAGTCTTCCCGGGTCGCAGGCTCGGGTCTCCCGCCGTCGTGGCCGGCGGGAGACCCGAGCGGGCCGAGGGGACGGCCAGCGAGCGGCTCGGGTGGGGCGGGTAGCTCAGGACAGCGGGTTCGGACCGCCCGGCTCGGACTGCTCGGCGAGGAAGCGCTCGAGCGCCTCACCGAGCTCATCGGCGGTCGGCAGCTTCTGCTCGGCGTCGGTCGTGGGCAGGCTGGGGCCACGCCGCCCGCGCTGGTAGGCGTCGTACTGCTCCTCCAGCGCGTGGACCAGCGCCGCGGCCTCCCCGCCCTGGGCGATCTGGCTGTTGACCTCGTCCTGGACGGCGACCGCCGCGGAGCGAAGTCCGTCCAGTGGAAGCATCAGGCCGGTCGCCTTCGACACGGACGTCAGCAGCACCTCGGTGGCCGCGGGGTAGGTCGTCTGGGCCAGGTAGTGCGGGACGTGGACGGCGAAGCCCATCGCATCCCGGCCGTCGCGGCCCAGCTCGTATTCCAGCAGGTGCCCGGCGCTGCCGGGGACCTGCAGCCGGCGCAGCCACGGCTCGTAGCCGACGACGAGCTCCTTGCTGCTGCCGTGCGCGGTGATCGTGGCGGGGCGGGTGTGTGGAACCGCCATGGGCACGGCGTTGAGCCCCACGGTGAGGCGGACGCCGAGCTGAGCCACCAGCCCGCGGACGGCGGCCGTGAAGCGCTTCCACTGCAGGTCCGGCTCGGGGCCGGTGAGCAGGAGGAACGGCGTATCCGACTCGTCGCGGAGCTGGTAGAGCGCGAGCACCGGGTCCGTGTAGCTCTCCCAGTGGTCCTCAGAGAAGATCATGGTTGGCCGGCGGGACCGGTAGTCCAGCAGCTGATCGACGTCGAACGTCGCGATTATGCGATGGTCGAGCGCGGTCAACAGGTGCTCACCGGCGAGGCTGACCGCGTTGCCGGCGTCGACGACGCCGGTCAGCGCCTCCAGCATGATCGGGCGGTGCGCGTCGATGGGGTCGTCGGACGCGTCCTCGGTGAGACTGTAGAGCTCCTGCGGATCAAGCACGATCGAGGTCCTCCTTACACCACCGGTCGCTTCCGTCACCTGAAAAGAAGCGCGGCAGGCGCCATCGGCATTCCACCGGGGCCGGGGACCACCGGACGGCGGGGCGCCGCCTGCCTCGGCCGCGTACCGGCCTGGCGCCGCCCGGGTCTCATCTTGATTTTACCCGCTTGCAGCCTCCCGCAGGGAGCAGGCAACGGAGCCGTCACAGGCTGCCGCTAAGCTCCCGGGAAAGTTTCGGCACCAACCCGGGTACCACAAGCCAGCCAACCGGCTCGGAGCGAGCGGTCCGGCCCCGCCGACCAGGGCCGTAGCCGCCCACCGAGTCCGGGACCGGGACCGGACCGGGACCGGTACCGGCGCGCTCGATCGGGCCTGCGCCGGGTGGCGAGAGGCGGCACGCAATGACGGACACGTCGACGGGAACCGGGCCTTGGGGAGGCATTCTCACCGGCCGGGGCTCCGGCAGCGCCCTCGACCAGGTCGACATCCGCCGTATCGAGGCCGTCTGCGCACCGTTGCGGTCGCTGAACACCGAGGGGCTGCTCACCGGCCTGCTCGAAGGGATCGACGGCGCCGCCGAGCTGGTCGCCCTCGTCGCCCGGTACTGCGTGCTCGACCACGCGGCGTTGCTGATCGCCGTCGACGACTTCGACGCCGCCCTGACCGCGCTGGCCTCACTCGGGATCGCGCCCAGCGCGCTGGTCCCCAGCGTCATCGTGCGGGCCCGACTGAGCGAGCGTTACGGCGTCCGGCCGGACCAGCTCGACGTGCGCCTCACCCACGCGTCGCTGCGTTCCGACGCCGGCGCCGACCGTACGGTCGAGATCTTCATGGTGCGCCGCACCCCGGAGCTGCCGCCCGGCCTCGTCGAGCAGGAGCGCGCCTTCGAGCTGGAACGGCACTTCGCGATGCGCCTGCCCGAGCCGAACCCGATCGTGATCGAGGGGCTGCGCTGGCTGCTGCGGACCCGGGCGGAGTTCCACTGGGACGGCGGCGGCTACAACCCGCACGACCGGGCCGCCGCCGGTGGGACGAGCGTGTTGTACTTCCTGCGTCTCATCCCGGACGGGCCGGGCAAGATCCGCCGGGAACGCCTCGAGGTGAAGTTCTTCGGCGACTACTCGACGATCACCAGCACCCACACGAACACCCCGCCGGCGGGCGCGGACCTGCTGCTCGACCTGCCCCGGCCGCGCGCCGGGGACGGCCGACCGGGGGTCGACGCCGCCGCCGTGGTGCGCACCGGCTGGTACGCGGTGCGCGGGATGGCCGAAGCCGGCCGCATCGCCGCCGGCCGCTGCCGGCTGCTCGGCCGGGGCCGCGGCGGGTCGTGGCGCGGCCGGGACGGTGGATCGACGTAGGCTCCCGCTGGTGAGAGTCCTGATCACCGGCGCGACCGGCAAGGTCGGCGGGGCGGTCGTGCGGGCCGCGATCGAGGCCGGCCACCAGGTGCGGGCCCTGGTCCGCGACCCGGCCCGCGCGGCACCCGGACTACCTCAGCCGGTCGACGTCGTGGTGGGAGACGTCACCGACCCGGCGACGCTGCCGGCCGCTGTGGCCGGGGTCGAGATCGTCTTCAACGCGATGGGCGTTCCCGAGCAGTGGCTGCCCGACGCCGACGCGTTCGACCGGGTCAACGTGGCCGGTTCGGTCAACGTCGCGCGGGCGGCCGTCCGCGCCGGGGTGCGCCGGCTGGTGCATACCAGCACGATCGACGTGTTCGACGCCCCACCGGGCGGCCGCTTCGACGAGACCGCGCTCGCCGCCGCCCCGAAAGGAACCCCGTACGAGCGTTCCAAGCAGCGCGCGGAGCAGGCGGTGCTCGCCGCCGCCGGGGGCGTGGAGGTGGTCATCGTGAACCCGGCGACCGTCTACGGCTTCCCGCCCTACGGTCCCATCTCGATGGAGCGCCGGATGTTCCGCCCGGCGCTGCGCGGGCTGCTGCCCGCCATCCCGCCCGGCGGGTTCGGGCTGGTGTTCACCGAGGGGCTGGCCCGCGGTCACCTCGCGGCCGCCCGCGCGGGTCGCCCCGGCGAGCGGTACATCCTCTCCGACGCCCACGTCAGCCTGCGGGAGCTGACCGCGGCGGTCGTCGTCGCAGGTGGGCGCGGTCGCCCCCCGGCCGTCACCATCCCGGCCGCGGTGGCCGCGGCGCTCGCCGCGGGCGGCGAGGCGCTGGCCCGGTTGACC
>NZ_JANEZT010000407.1 GCF_025403405.1 Frankia tisae | reverse complement strand
CCCCGCCCCCGCTGCCGACGCCTCAGCCGGCAACAGCCGACGGTGGCGCAGCCGACGGTGGCGCAGCCGACGGTGGCGCAGCCGACGGTGGCGCAGCCGACGCCGACGCCCCCCGACCAGGCCACTGCGGGGTCGCCCGGTCGGGGGATAGGTCGATCGGCCGCCGGATGGGCGCGTCGCGGCACGAACCCTCGCGGCGGCCGGTGGCCGGGGTGGTCCAATCGGACCGCACGCAGCGGCCGGTCGGAGTAGCCCGATCAGGCGGCGCGGCGGCTCCTGGGTGCCGCGCCCGGCAGCGCGGCCAGCGACCCGGACCGCAGCACCCGCTCGGTGATCCGCGCGACCAGGCCGCGAGGCAGCAGCCGGGAAGCGTTGGAGGTCAGGAAGTTCAACCGGCCGTCGATGACGTAGGCCTGGCCCCGGTCGAGGGCGCGGAAGGCCGCCGCCACCACCTCATCAGTGGTCCGCAACCGGCCGCCGGCGGACATCTGCGAGCCCAGCGCCTCGAAGAAGTTGGTGTCGGTCGGCCCCGGGCACAGGGCGAGCACGCGCACCCCGCGAGGCCGGCATTCGGCCCACAGACCGATGGAGAACGACAGGACGAAGGCCTTGGAGGCTCCATAGACCGCCATGTAGGGAACGGCCTGGAAGCCCGAGGTCGACGACACGTTGATGATGGTGCCGGAGCCCCGGGCGACCATCGCCGGCAGGAACAGGTGCGCGACCCGCTCCACCGCAACAACGTTCAACATCACCTCACGGTGGTCCCGGTCGGCGGACAGCTCGTGGTACGGCCCACGAGTTCCGAAGCCGGCGTTGTTGACGAGGATGTCGATCTCCAAGCCGGTTTCGGCGACCGCCTTGGCAAGCTGGTCGGGGCCGCTCTCCTCGGCGAGGTCGATGGGTACCGCGTGCACGTCAACCCCGTAGCGGGTGCCGAGCCGCTCCGCGACCTCCTCCAGCTTGGACTCCGCCGGCGCCACCAGGACGAGCGTGGCGCCCCGGGCCGCATACGCCTCCGCGAAGGCCGCGCCGATACCTGACGACGCCCCTGTGACCAGGGCGGTGCTCATCTGAAGATCCGCTTGCGCGGTCATGGTCCTCCCTGCTCTGCCGGACGCGTGACCATGCTTGAATCCAGCGCACGGCAAGCGACGATGTCAGGAAACGACATCATCGGACATCTCGGGATGGACCGGACAGTTGCCGCCACCACCGGCGTACCTGTAGGTGCGGGCCCGTCAGTGGGGGGATGCCCTGCGGCGCAGGTCTTTCACGTCCGATCGAGCAGGTGACGCTCCCGGACCGCGCCCACCGACAGGGTGCGGTAGCCCACATCGTCGAACAGCACCGTGATGCGATCGCCATCCTCCTTGACGACCTGCCCCCGGCCCCATGAGACGTGACGCACCGCGGCGCCGGCCGGGAACGGGGCTTCACCGTCGGTGGTTTCGGGCCGCCGTTGGGCCGGCAGGCCCGCCAGGCAATTGTCGCAGCGCCCGCACGGGCCGTCCGTCGTCTCCCCGAAGTAGGCCAGCAGGAACGCGCGCCGGCAGTCGCGGGTCTCGGCGTAGCCGCGCATCATCTCGACGCGGGAACGTTCGACCTCGACCCGCGCCTCGGCCACCGCGAGCGCGCGGCGCGCCGCCTCCTCCGGGTCCGGGGCGTCCGCTCGCGCGACGATGTGCCCGTCGTCGTGGACCGCCACCACCTCCGCGCTGGCGAGCAGGTCCACCAGCCGGGTCAGCGCCGTGTCACGCAGCCCGGCCGCCGTGGCCAGCTCCCGCGCCGTCACCGGTCCGTCGGCGTGCCCCAGCAGCACCGCGACGCGTCGTAAGGCCGTCTCGTCGACCCGGCCGGAGGCGAAGAAGCGCCGCAGACCGAGATCCTCCGGCCGGTAGAACAGGCAGGCCACCGCGGGCTCCCCGTCCCGCCCGGAGCGGCCGATCTCCTGGTAGTAGGAGTCGAGGGAGTCCGCCACCTCGGCGTGGATGACGGTGCGGACGTTAGGCTTGTCGATGCCCATGCCGAACGCGGTCGTGGCGACCACCACGTCGCACCGGTCTGCCCGGAAGTCCGCCTCGATCTCGCGCCGCCGCGCGGCCCTCAGGCCGGCGTGGTACGGATGCACTGTCAGCCCCAGGCCGGCGAGCTCGTCGGCCAGCTCCTCCGTGGCCCGCCGGGTGGCCGCGTAGACCAGCGCCGGCTTGGCCTCCCCTGCGATGCGTTCGATCAGAGTCGCCCGCTTGGCCTCCTCGTCGGTGAACGACACCACGGACAGGAAGATCTCGGGCCGATCGAACCCCCGCACGACCTCGACCGGGTCCCGCAGCCGAAGCCGCTCCCGGATCTCCCGGCGCACCGGTGGGGCCGCGGTGGCCGTCAGGGCCACGACCGTCGGATGCCCGAGGTCCTCGACGACCTGCCCCAGCTGGGCATAGTCGGGCCGGAAGTCGTGCCCCCAGGATGCGATGCAATGGGCCTCGTCGACGACGAACAGGGACGGTCGCGCCTCGCGCAGCGCCGCGCGTACGTCGTCGCGGGCAAGCTGCTCCGGGGCCAGGAAGAGGAACTCGGTGCGCCCCTGCCGGATCGCGTCGAAAGCGGCGTGGCGGGCCGCCCGCCCCGCATCCGAGTTCGCCGCGGCGGCCGGCGGGTCGTCGCCGAGCAGGCCCGACAGCCGCTCGGTCAGCCCGCGGACCTGGTCGCGCTGCAAGGCGATCAACGGCGAGACCACGATGGTCGGGCCGGCCAGCACCAGCGCCGGGATCTGGTAGACCGCCGACTTGCCACGGCCGGTCGGCAGCACGCACACCGTGTCCCGGCCTTCGACGACGGCCCGCATGGCATCCAGCTGACCGTCCCGCAACTCCGGGAAGCCGAACCCCTCCTGGGCGACCAGCCGGATCAGGTCGCCCAGCTCGTCCTCGGCCTCGGCCTCCGGCGCGACTTGCCCCGGCGCGACTTGCCCCGGCGCGACTTGCCCCGGCGCGACTTGCCCCGGCGCGACTGCCGCCGGCTCGGCCGGCGTCCGCGCCTTCGCCTCGATGGTCCCGACCCCGGGCGCGGCTTGGCGCCGGCCCCGGATCCAGGCGGTCAGCAGCTTCGTTGTCTGATCACGGAGGTTCATGGTGCCGCTGGGCGTACCCGCTCACCACCGACCCCCACCCTCGAACGACCACGAAGGGGACAAGCTTCACCGGCTGGTACCCACCAGTCCGACACCAATCGGCAAACCTTGCCGCCCGCGCAATCGCCGCTCGCGTGAGCGGATCCGCCGCTCCGGCCGAATCGCGCAGCACATTCGACGCCGAAAAGTATTCGATCGACTACAGTTTTGCCCCTACCGGATGGTCGTCGCAGGAGGAATGTATCGATGCGTAATCGGAGGTTCCGACATTTGCCGGTTCCCCTCGTTGCTCTGCTCGCCGCGGTCGCCGTCGCGGTCCCGCTCGTCGGGCACGGCGAAGGCCACGCCACCGCTGGCGGGGACGGCGTCGCCGCGGCGGTCGATCCGGGGGGCGGCGGCGAGACGGCGGGCGGCCCGGTTGGCCGGTCCGGCCGCGCCGCGCCGCCGCGCCGGGCGCTGGCCGCCGAGACCCGGCCCGTCCCGGCCACCCCGGCGGGCAAGCTGCGCTTCGGGCTGGGCCCCGGGCTCGACAGCGCCCACAGCTCCCCGCTGGCGCCCGACCTGGACTTCCTCAGCACCTGGTACAACGGGCCGAACGATCTGAGCTTCCTGCGCAACTGGAAGGCCGATCTGATCCCCGAGGTCTACCGCTCGGGGCACGGCATCCACCTCATCGTCTGGCTTGACGGCACCGGTGGGGTCGGCACCGTCCAGACTGCGCACGGCCCGGCGTGCGGCCGCGAGTACCCGCTGTCGAGCGGCTTCCTCGACAATGCGCGGGAGCTCGCGTCGATCTTCGCCGGCCCCGCCGGCGGTCCCGCGCTCTACGTCACGCTGTTCACCGAGTTTCAGACGTACCCGTGCCACCCGAATGCGTGGGCCACCACGCCGGACACCACCAACTACTACCTCGCGCTGCAGGACCAGTACCTGGCGGCGCTGAACATCTTCCATTCCAGCGCGCCGAACGCACGGGTGTCGCTCGGCTGGGGCGGCTGGCAGAGCCGCTGGGACGATCCGGTCGCCGGCGGCGGCCGCTCGCTGATCACCCATTTCGCGGACGTGCTGCGCGCCTCGGACTTCGAGAGCTTCCAGGCGATGGGCACCGACTCGAACGCCGCCGACGTGCGGGACATGACGAAGGCGCTCGGCCAGTACGGCCCGGTCATGCTGGCCCACTACAAGTCCGAGTCGCAGACGACGTGGGAGTCGGACATCCATGCGCTGCTGTCCGGGGACGCGCCGAGCCAGCTCAGCCGGGACGGCCTGTTCGCGTTCAGTTTCATGGACGCGGCCAACATCGCCTCGCCGGCGGCGCTAAGCCTGGCCCGGGGCGCGATCCAGAGCCACGGGGTTCACTCGACGCTCTGAGCGCGCTGAGGCCCGTCGGCGGGCGTGGTGCCGGCGGGCGTGGTGCGCCGGGACGGCGAGGCGGCGGCGGTCAGCGACCGCAGGGCCCGGCGGTCGGTCTTGAGCACGCTGGTGAGCGGCAGCGCCTCGACGATGTGCACCTCGCGGGGGTAGCGCAGGGGCCCGAGCCGGGCCCGGCCCCAGCGCACCAGTTCCGCCGGGGAGACCGTGCCGCCGGTGACGAGCTGCACGTAGGCGATCACCTCCTCGCCGTGGCGATGGTCGGCCCGACCGACGACCCCGCACGCGGCGACGTCGGGATGGCCGAGCAGGCCGTCCTCGACGTCACGCGGGTAGACGTTGACCCCGCCGCGGATGATCAGGTCCTTGATCCGGTCGACGACGTACAGGTAGTCGTCGACGTCGCAGCGCCCCACGTCACCGGTGTGCAGCCAGCCGCCACGCAGCGCCTCGGCGGTGGCCTGCGGCGCCTGCCAGTACCCCGTCATCAGCATCGGGCCCCGCAGGCAGATCTCCCCGTCCTGCCCGGGGCCGGCCGCCGAGCCGTCGGGCAGCTCGACGCGCACCTCGACCCCGGGCGCGGGAAGACCCACGCTGCCCAGTCGCGCCGCGCCCGGCGGCGTGGTGGTGACGCCGCCCGCGCTCTCCGTGCAGCCATACCCCTCGACCAGCTCGACGCCGGGCAGGCGCCGCTGCCACTCGAGCGCGATCTCCCTCGGCAGCGGCGCGCCGCCACTGGTGACGCGACGCAGCGACGATGTGTCGGCCAGGTCCAACGGCTCCGCGAGCAGTTGACCAATCATGGACGGCACCAGCGCGCTGACCGCGACCCGGTGTTCGGCCACCAGCTCCAGCCACCCGCGGGGATCGAACCAGCGCATCAGGACCGCGGGGCCCGGCTTGCGCGCATGCAGCGTCATCACGCTGATCGTCAGGCCGTAGATGTGCGACAGCGGCAGCGGCAGCAGGCCGACGAGCCCCTCGTCCGCGTTCCCCGACGCGGACGCGAAGCCGCCGGCGGACAGCGCGTCGTGGGAGAGCACGACCCCC
This sequence comes from Frankia tisae, assembly GCF_025403405.1. Classification (GTDB taxonomy): domain Bacteria; phylum Actinomycetota; class Actinomycetes; order Frankiales; family Frankiaceae; genus Frankia; species Frankia tisai. The sequence continues at coordinate 27 of NZ_JANEZT010000407.1, read as the reverse complement.
CGCGCCTGCCCGGTGGTGCCGCCGGTG
>NZ_JANEZT010000406.1 GCF_025403405.1 Frankia tisae | reverse complement strand
GGATCGGTCCGGGCGGGCGGCCCGAGCCGGGCAGCGACGAGCGCGGCCCAGCCGGGCGGCCCTGACCAGCGGCTAGACCCGGGCCACTGTCCTGACGTCCCGCCCGCCGCGGCCACTGCGGCCGCCGTCGCCTCCACCCCGCCCACCAGCTCCTCGTGGCCACCCTGTCCACCAGCCCGTCGGGATCCACCGGTCTTTCGTGGTCCATCGGTCTTTCGTGACCATGAGCCTGCTCGGCGGCGTCCCCCGCGCGGGGAGAGCACCCGCGTTTTTCCGCCTGTCTGCCGTCCCATCGCTCCTCGTCCTACATGTCGTATTTTGAAGTATTTGTCATCTTTGAGCCCGCCGTGCTGTGTCCGGCCGCCCGGGGAACGGGTGCACGGAGATCGGCTCGGTGGACGCCGCTGGCCGCCGTCGGTGTCGCGCGAGCGTGGTTGGGCGATAGCACATAGCTACATATTGCCGTCTTGTGTCTGCGTAGCGTGACCGCAGTCGCGGGTCGCGAGTGTCTGGGCGCCGACTCCCGTTGACCACTCCGGACACCCATCCCTAGACTTGGGTCTGTGCACGAGGGTCCGTGGGTCTCAGACCGAGCGGATCCACTCGAGCGTCGCTATCGGTTCTGACAGTTTCTTCGTTTTCTGCGTTGTCTCTGTCCCTCGGTCCCGGCGGTTCGATCCGGCCCTCGCGCGGACGACCACCCCTAGTCGGAGCCGACCCCTTGACGAGCACCACCGACGTACGACCCGTGGAGACCGTGACCACCGCGCAGAGCCCGACCACACCACAGGTAGCGGTCAACGACATCGGCTCGGCCGAAGACTTCCTGGCGGCAGTCGACAAGACGATCAAGTTCTTCAACGATGGGGACATCGTTGACGGCATCATCGTCAAGGTTGATCGCGACGAGGTTCTGCTCGACATCGGGTACAAGACCGAGGGCGTGATCCCGTCCCGAGAGCTGTCGATCAAGCACGATGTCGACCCGCACGAGGTTGTGAGTGTCGGCGACCACGTCGAGGCCCTTGTCCTCCAGAAGGAGGACAAAGAAGGCCGTCTGATCCTGTCCAAGAAGCGCGCCCAGTACGAGCGCGCCTGGGGCACGATCGAGAAGCTCAAGGACGAGGACGGCGTCGTCACCGGCACCGTCATCGAGGTTGTCAAGGGTGGTCTCATCCTCGACATCGGCCTCCGTGGCTTCCTGCCGGCTTCCCTCGTGGAGATGCGCCGAGTCCGCGACCTGCAGCCCTACGTGGGGCGTGAGCTCGAAGCCAAGATCATCGAGCTCGACAAGAACCGCAACAACGTTGTGCTCTCGCGGCGGGCATGGCTGGAGCAGACCCAGAGTGAGGTCCGCTCCGAGTTCCTCGCCCAGCTGGCCAAGGGCCAGATCCGTAAGGGTGTCGTCAGCTCGATCGTCAACTTCGGTGCCTTCGTGGACCTCGGTGGCGTCGACGGGCTGGTGCACGTCTCGGAGCTGTCCTGGAAGCACATCGATCACCCGTCCGAGGTGGTCGAGGTCGGCCAGGAGGTCACCGTCGAGGTTCTCGACGTCGACCTGGACCGTGAGCGGGTCTCGCTGTCGCTGAAGGCGACGCAGGAGGACCCGTGGCGTCAGTTCGCCCGCACCCATGCGATCGGCCAGGTCGTTCCCGGCCGGGTCACGAAGCTGGTGCCGTTCGGCGCGTTCGTCCGGGTGGACGAGGGCATCGAGGGTCTGGTCCACATCTCCGAGCTCGCCGAGCGGCACGTGGAGATTCCGGAGCAGGTCGTCAACGTCGGTGACGAGATCCTGGTCAAGGTGATCGACATCGACCTCGACCGGCGCCGGATCAGCCTGTCGCTCAAGCAGGCGAACGAGGCGTCGGGGCTGGCCGTCGACGGCGAGGCGTTCGACCCGAGCCAGTACGGCATGGAAGCCAAGTACGACGAGCAGGGCAATTACGTCTACCCCGAGGGCTTCGACCCGGAGACCGGGGAGTGGCTGGAAGGCTACGAGGAGCAGCAGGCGGAATGGGAGCGGCAGTACGCCGAGGCCCAGACCCGCTTCGAGGCGCACCAGGTCCAGATCCGGGCCGCGCAGGAGGCGGACGCCGCGGCGGCCGCTCCCTCCTCGTACACCGCTTCCTCCCAGTCCGACCAGCCTGCGTCCGCGATCGACGAGGAAGCACTGCGTCGCCTGCGGGAGCAGTTCGGCCGGGAGTAGGCAATCCTGCCGTGTGCGTGACAGCGGGGCCCGAGGAATTCTCCTCGGGCCCCGCTGTTGTGTGCTGGCGTGCGGGAGATCTGCCGGTCAGGGCTGCACGCGTGCCACCGCGGCGTCGACGTGATCCGGCCGCAGCAGGATCGGGACGTCCTCGCGAATCTCGTAGCGGTGGCCGAGCCGCGGGTTGACCAGCCAGCCGTCCACCAGCTCCAGCGGCCCCTTGTCGACCGGGCAGGCCAGAATCTTCAGCAGGTCGGGTTCGATGCTCATGTCGGGCGTTCCTGTTCGTTCGTCGCCATCGGTCGCTGCCGTCGGACCCCACGAGCATCCCAGACGGCCACCCGCGTCGAACCGGCGCACAATTATGCACCTAACATGGTGACATAAAGCCACGGGGCGGAGTAGCGTCAGGATCGTGCAGCGGTCGAACCATCGGCCGCGAAGTTCGCGGATGACCCGTCACGAGAGCCAGGTTGACCATGACTGTTTACGACTTCACCGTAGACGCCCCCGGCGGCGACAGCCGCTCGCTGGGCGACTACGCCGGCCAGACGCTCCTGATCGTCAATGTTGCCAGCAAGTGCGGCCTGACGCCGCAGTACGAGGGGCTGGAGTCGCTCTACCAGGAGCTGCACGGCCGCGGCCTGGAGATCCTCGGCTTCCCGTGCAACCAGTTCGGCAACCAGGAGCCGGGCACCGAGGAGGAGATCCAGAGCTTCTGCTCGGCCAACTACAACGTCACCTTCCCGGTGCTGAGCAAGGTCGAGGTGAACGGCGACGACGCCGCGCCGCTGTTCAAGTACCTGCGCGCCGAGGCGCCCGGGGACTTCGGGCCCGAGTCCGGTTTCCTCTACGAGCACGTCCAGAAGACCCGGCCCGAGGCGATCGGCACCGACGAGGTCAAGTGGAACTTCACCAAGTTCCTCGTCGACACCGACGGTAACGTCGTACGCCGTTATGAGCCGACGGTGACCCCCGAGGAGATCCGCAAGGACCTCGACGCCACCCTCGCCTAACCGCCACCCTCGCCTAACCGCCACCCTCGCCTAGCCGCCACATCGGCGGTCCGCGCCCGGTGCCGGTCGTTCGGTCGAAGCGGCCGGCACGGGGGTGGGCCCGATCAGGGCCGGTCGAGCTGGGCGGCGAGGTACACGATGTCCTCGCTGATGCCGCTGGCGAGGACCGCGTGCACCTCGCGGTAGGCCGCCCGGAACTCCGCGAGAACCGCACTGACGCCCGCGGCGTCCACCGGTTCGCCGATCTCGACGGCGGCATTGGCGAGACGGCGGATGCCACGGCTGGCCCGCTGGGCGGTGAGTAGGTGGAACGCGATCTCGTCGAGACGGGCGGGGTCGGTGTCACTCATGGCGGCCTTCCATTCCTTCGGGTCCCTTACAGGTCGGGGCCTCGGGATCAGGCGAGTACGGCCTCGGCCCGGTGGTCGTCGGCCGGGACCGGCGCGCTGATGTTGCCCGCCATGGTCGTGGTCAGGGCGAAGCGACGGGCGCCGCGGACGACTCCGGCACCGCGGCGCCGGTCGGTCCGCCGTCGTCCGCCGGGGTCTCGGCGCCGGCCTGCCGCAGGATCTCACCGGCTGAGCCGGTCAACCCGCCGGCCGCGGCCGCCCGGAGCACCGTCTGAGCCGGGCCGGGCGCGGCCTCGGGCGGGATCACGAGTAGTCGGAGCCGGGGCTGGCCCACGTTGCTGCCGCCGCCCGCGGTGATCACGCGCGGGTCCAGGGTCCGGAACCAGTCCACTCGCACCCGGGGTGCCCCGGGCCCCTCTGCGAGGTCGGGGATCGCTGCCCAGGCGTCGCCGTTCACCGAGACCCGGCGGATGTTCCCGTCGGCTTTCGCCAGCGCGGTGAGGAGGCCGGGGAGCTCGTCGGCCAGCCGCATCGTCCGCGGCCACCAGCTGCCGTCGAACGAGTCCCGGCCGCGGACCGGGGACAACGACAGGCGGGGCGAGGCGTCTGCGGGGCCCGGAGTGAGGACCGGTGCGGCCGCCGCGGGGTACTGGGTCGGGACGCCGCCGTCGTCGTCGAACCGGGCGATTTCAGGGCGATCGGCGGGAAGCACATGCTGGCTCGTCGTCATGACGGCCGCCTCACTCCGATGACGATGACCATCGGATGGCTGCGACCGGCAGCTGGGTCGACCTGCTGGTCGACACTCGCGATACACCCGGCCTATGCTCATGATACGCCCAGTGGCCACAGGCACTCCCGAGGAGATTCACCGGGGCCGGTGCAAACGTCCGTTCGGTGACGGTCGAGTCGAGCACGCAGGGCCGCTCGTACAGGTAGAGCATCTCCACCACCTCGGCGGTGACGGGGTCCGCGGCGCCGGCCGCCGCGAGTTCCGGCTGATCGCGACCAGAGCGCGGGCGACGTCGCCGGCGTAGGCCCAGCTGTGCGCGGCGTCGAGGTCACCCGGGCCCGACCGGCCCGGTGGGCAGCCAGGGCGTCGCGCCACGTCGCGGCCCGCACCCGACCCCGACGATCACGTGCACGGTCAAGGTTGGCTCCTCGTGGGTGGGCGTCCCGGGGCGGTCCGGGCACTACGCCTGTTGCACCACACGCCCCAACATCCCTGGACGGTCGCGGAGCTCGCCGCCGCCTGCGGGGCCTCCCGGGCCGCCGTCGCCCGCCGGTTACGGCAGCCCGTTTGCGCTGAGTACCGCCTTCCGCCGCCAGTACGGCGTCAGCCCCCGCGACCACCGTGCGCGGTGACGGGTCTCCACGCGAGACCATTAGGGTTGTTGTCAAGGGTTCGACGTCGAGATGTGGTGGGACTGTGGTTGATCGCCGGGACTGGATGGCCAAGGCCGCGGACGAAGCGATCGAGCGGGCGCAGCGGCGCCCGGGCGGCGAGAAGGTCGTCTGCGCGTCGGGGATCAGCCCATCGGGGCCCGTTCACCTCGGCAACCTGCGGGAGATCCTCGTCCCGCACCTCGTCGCCGAGGAGATCCGGTCCCGCGGGGTGCCCTGCGAGCACATCCTGTCCTGGGATGACTACGACCGGCTGCGCAAGGTGCCCGCCGGGGTGCCCGCCGACTTCGCCGAGCACGTCGGCCGGCCGCTGACGGCCGTTCCCGACCCGTGGGGCGAGTTCCCGAGCTGGGCGGAGCGGTTCAAGGCGCCGTTCCGCGACGCGCTGCGTCGCCTCGGCATCGAGGTCCGCGAGATCAGCCAGACCGAGATGTACCGCGCGGGCGCCTACGCAGACGGCATCGCCCGGGCCATCGCCGCCGCCCCCGCCATCGACGGCATCCTCGGCCGCTACCGCACGCTGCAACCGTCGCCCGCGGCAGCACCCGCCGGCTCGGATCCCGCCGGTTCCGGTGGCCGGGCTGGGCGCGGCGGGCGCGGGGGAGCGGCGGCGCCGGGGGCGGCAGGGG
>NZ_JANEZT010000405.1 GCF_025403405.1 Frankia tisae | reverse complement strand
ACGCCGAGCTGGGCGTGGTCGAGGAAGGCGCCGGGCATCGCCGCGAGGTCCGGCCGGGACGGCGCGGCGCCCGAGCGGACCAGCAGGTCGCCGAGCGCGGCGATCATCACCCCGTTGTCGGTGCAGCGCCTGCGGGCGGGGATCCGCAGCCGAATGCCGGCGGCGTCGCAGCGCTGCGCCGCCAGGGCCCGCAGCCGGCTGTTCGCCGCGACCCCGCCGACGATGAGCAGATCACCGATCTCGTGGTCACGGCAGGCACGGACCGCCTTGGCGGTGAGCACGTCGACCACCGCCTCCTGGAACGACGCGATCACGTCGCCGGGGGGGACGGTGGAGTCCGGATGGGCCTCCACCCAGCGGGCGACGGCCGTCTTCAGCCCGGAGAAGGAGAAGGTGTACGGCGAGTCGGTGCGGCCGGTCAGCGGGCGCGGGAACGCCAGCGCCGTCGGATCGTTGCCGACCGCCCCGCGGTCGACCGCGGGCCCGCCCGGGTAGGGCAGGCCGAGGACCCGGGCGACCTTGTCGAAGCATTCGCCGGCGGCGTCGTCGAGGGTGTCGCCGAGATGGACGATCGGGTCGCGGGCCAGGTCGCCGACGCGCAGCAGCGACGTGTGCCCGCCGGAGACGATCAGCGCGATGACCGGGTCGGGTAGCGGCTCGCCGTCGACGAGGTCCGCGGCGAGATGGCCGGCGAGGTGGTGGACCCCGTAGAGCGGCACATCGAGTGCGGTGGCGTACGCCTTCGCCGCGGACACCCCGACGTGCAGCGCGGTGGCGAGGCCGGGACCCGCGGTGACGGCGACGGCGCCGATGTCGGCGGCGGTCAGCCCCGCCGACGACAGCGCCGCGCGCACGCACGGGACCACCGCCTGAACGTGTGCCCGCGCCGCGATCTCCGGCACCACGCCGCCGTAGCGGGCGTGCTGGTCCATGCTCGTCGACAGTGCCTCGCCGAGCAGGACGCCGTCGCGGACGAGCGCGACCCCGGTTTCGTCGCAGGACGTCTCGATGCCCATCACCACCGGACTGGGCTGCACCGGCATCGTTCGTGGCCTCCCTCGGACGGCGGACCGCCACCGTCCCTACCAGCACCGTCCCTACCAGTACCGTCCCCGCGCAGGGCAGGGGACCGCATCCTTGTGTGGAGACTACGCCGGCCCCGAGTTCGCACGTCAGCCCAGGTCAGCGAGGGTCGTCCGCGGGATCGGCGGCGGCGCAGGCCCGGCACAGGCCGGTGAGCGCGGCGTGATCGGGCTGGAGCTGGAACCCGATCTGGCGAGCGAGCCGATCGGCGACGCCGTCGAGCAGGTCGGCCGGCACGTCGCTGATCTCCCCGCAGCGCCGGCAGCGCACGTGCAGGTGGCTGCTGCCGGTCAGGGACGGGTCGAGGTGGTAGACGGCGGGCCCGTGGTCGGGATGCACATGGGTGACCAGGCCGAGGTCGCCGAGGGTCTCCACCGCCCGGTAGACGGTGGTGCGGTGCAGCCCCGGGACGATCACGTCGGCGCGGGCGAGGACGTCGTCGACACAGAGGTGCTCGCTGGTCTCGGCGAGGACCCGCAGCACCGCCCGGCGTGCCGGGGTGACCCGCTCCCCGAGCGCGCGCAGCTCGGCGATCCCGGCCGCGGCGAGATCCCGCTGGCCGGCGCCGGCATCCGCCTCGGCGCCGGCATCCGGCGCGGCGGCGTCGGTGGGCCGGCTGTCCTGCATGACGTCCACCTCCGGACAACGATCGGCCGGCCGGTGGCGCTCCCGGGCGATGGCCCCGTCGGCTGTACCGATCATCCCGACTGGCGATGGGTCCCCGGTGGGCAGGGTCCGCGACCACGGCCGACATGATCAGGTCGGGGAGTCTCGGACCGCGAATCCGACGGGCGAGAATCTCATGGCGCGCCGGACCATGTTCGGCGTGCGAATTGTTGCGGACAGGTGACCGGCGCTTGGCGGTGGGCTCTCGGTGGCGGGCCGCCTTATGACACAGTGTCCGCCATGGCCGTACTCTCCATCCGTACCGTCGGCGACCCCGTGCTGCGCACCCCGACGGCGCTCGTGACGACGTTCGACGCCGCTTTGGCGCGACTGGTCGACGACATGATCGACACCATGTACGACGCGCCCGGTGTGGGGTTGGCCGCCCCGCAGGTCGGCGTCGGCCTGCGGGTGTTCGTCTTCGACGTCGACTACGACCCGCACGACGTCGCGGTGCCCCGCGTGCCCCGCGTGGTGGTGAACCCGGTGCTGGAACTGGCCGCCGACGGCGAGCACCAGCACGGCCTGGAGGGCTGCCTGTCCGTGCCGGGCCGGCACTTCCCGACGACGCGGGCACTGCGGGCCAGCGTGCGCGGGGTGGATGTCACAGGTGCGGCCGTGGAGTACGTCGGCGAAGGCCTGCTGGCCCGCTGTTTCCAGCACGAGGTCGACCACCTCGACGGCACCCTGTATCTCGACCGGCTGACCGGGGAGGACCGCAAGGCGGCCGTGCAGGCGTTGCGCGAGCCTGCGCCGAGTCCGGAGCAGGTGCGCGCGGCCGGCGAGGAACTGCGTGCCCTGCGCCGCGCGGACCAGTGACGCGGAGGGATCGGGTGACGGCGGCACACCGGATGGGGGGCGGGCTATCTTGGCATCCTCCCGCCCGCGAGAATCGCAGGAACGCCGCCCGGGAGAACGCCGCCCAGGAGAACGCCTCCCGGGGGGACGCCGGGCGGAAGAATGCCGGTGCGTCGATGATCTCGAGGATGTCGGGGAGTGGGGAGTGGCCGCGGTGACGGAGTTCTCCGGCGGGCCGTACAAGCGGCCGTTCCGGTTCAACATCCAGTGTTCCTCGCCCGAGCAGGTCGACGCCCGGTCGTGGGCGGATCTCGCCCGGCAGGTCGAGGACCTGGGATACGCGACGCTGACCGTCTCCGACCATCTCGACGAGCAGGTCGCCCCGATCGCCGCGCTGATGGCCGCGGCGGACGCAACGACCACGTTGCGTATTGGAGCGATGGTTTTCAGTAACGACTACCGGCATCCGGTCGTGCTCGCGAAGGAGGCGGCCACCCTCGACGCGCTGTCCGGCGGCCGGTTCGAGCTCGGCCTCGGCGCCGGCTGGATGACCTCGGACTACGCCCGCGCCGGCCTGCCGCTGGACCCACCGGGGGTGCGGATCAGCCGCCTCGCCGAGTCCCTCGACGTCATCAAGGGCATGTTCGCCGACGGCCCGTTGACCTACCACGGCACGCATTACCAGGTGGCCGGGCTCAGCGGCACGCCGAAGCCGGTGCAGCGCCCCCATCCGCCGATCGTCATCGGCGGTGGCGGGCGGCGGTTGCTGTCACTGGCCGCACGGGAGGCCGACATCATCGGGCTGAACATGAACATGGTCGGCGGGGTCATCGACGCCTCCCTCGGCCCGAACGCGACGACGGCCGCCACCGACGAGAAGATCGGCTGGATCCGCGAGGCCGCCGGCGCCCGGTGGGACGATCTCACCCTGCAGGTGCGCATCCACCTGGCGATCGTCACCGACAACCGCCACGAGATCGTCGAGCAGCTCGCCGCCGGCTTCGGGCTCACCACGGAGCAGGCCTACGCCACCCCGCACGCGCTGTGCGGCTCGGTCGACCAGATCGTCGACGACCTCGTCGAACGTCGGGAGCGGTTCGGGATCAGCACCATCGGCGTCGCCCTCGACTCGCTCACCGCGCTGGCACCTGTCGTCGCCCGGCTCGCGGGCACCTGACCCGCTTACCGGGCGGCGCCGCGGTCCCGCCGCCGCAGTCTCCGCCGTCGCCCCTGCCCGTGCCCCTGCCCCTGGTTGCATCGTGAGTCCCGAATCCATCCGAACGCCCGTCGTCGTCGAGGAGCCAGCGTTGGTCGAGCACATGAAATGGTGGGGTTGGGGCCGGGAGAGTGTCTCCTTCAGCCACGGCGACAAGCCCGACCTGGCGCCGTTCGTGCGCACACACATCGGTCTCGACATCACCCGGCCGCCCGCGCAGCCGCCGGTCTTCGCGGACCTGGCGATTCCCGAGCCGACGCTGCCGGAGCCGTTGCGCGCCGCGCTGGTGGCCGCCGTCGGCGCGGAGCACGTCCACACCGACGCCCACGACCGGGTGGTGCACGCCTACGGCAAGAGCCTGCGTGACCTGGTCCGGATCCGCAACGCCGACCTCGGCAGGCTGCCCGACGCCGTCGTCTACCCGGACGGCGAGCAGGCGGTGCGGGCCGTGCTCGCCGCTGCACTCGACGCCGACGCCGTGGTCATCCCGTTCGGCGGCGGCACCAACATCTCCGGCAGCCTGGAGGCGCCGCGCGCGGAGACCCGGCCGGTGCTCTCCGTGGACCTGGGGCGTCTCGACCGCGTCCTCGAGATCGACCCTGACGCCCGGCTCGCCCGCATCCAGGCCGGGGCGCTCGGCCCGCACCTCGAGGAGCAGCTCAACGCCCAGGGCTGGACGCTGGGCCACTTCCCGGACAGCTTCTCCCACTCCACCCTGGGCGGGTGGATTGCCACCCGATCGTCGGGCATGCAGTCCGACAAGTACGGCGACATCGCGGAGATCACCCGGGCGGTGCGCGTCGTCACCCCCGCGGGCGTCCTCGCGACCCGTCCCGTGCCCAGCCAGTCGACCGGGCCGAGCGTGCGGGAGATGATCCTCGGCAGCGAGGGCCGGCTCGGCATCATCACCGAGGCGACGGTGCAGGTCCACCGGGTGCCCGAGGAGCGGGTCATCCTCGGCTACTTCTTCCCCACCTGGGACGATGCCCTCGTCGCCATGCGGGAGATCGCCGAGAGCGAGGCCAGCCCGACCGTCACCCGGGTGTCCGACGCGAACGAGACCCGGTTCTCCTTCGCCACCCGCAAGAAGGGCTCGCTCGCCTCCGGGCTGGTCTCCGCCGGGCTGAAGCAGTACCTGCGCCGGGTCCGCAACTACGACCTCGAGGCGATGTGCCTGTCGTTCATCGGCTTCGAGGGGACGCCGACGCACGTCAAGGCCCAGCGCAAGCTCGTCGGTGAGATCATCGGGAGCCACGGCGGCATCTGTGTCGGCACCGGTCCCGGGCAGCTCTACGACCAGAAGAAGTTCGACACCCCCTACATCCGCGACTTCCTGCTCGGCCAGGGTGCGGTGGCGGACGTGTCGGAGACGTCGGCGTCCTGGTCCCAGCTCGGCCCGCTGTATCGGGGCGTGGTGGCCCGGGCCAACAAGGCCTTCGCCGAGATCGGCGTCGACGGCTGGATCATGTGCCACCTGTCGCACTCGTACCACTCCGGCGCCTGCCTGTACTTCACCTTCGCCTACGAATCCCCGGTCACCCTCGCGGCGATCGAGGGTTACGACACGGTGAAGTCCGCGATCCAGCAGGGCTTCCTCGACCTCGCGGGCACCCTGTCGCATCACCACGCGGTCGGCCTCGAGCACGCCTCCTGGCTGGGCGACGACATCTCCCCGGCCGGCGTGCACCTGCTCTCGACCCTGTTCGACGGCATCGACCCCGGCCACAACCTCAACCCCGGCAAGATCATCCCGAGTGCGGGTGCGGTCGGCGTGCCAGCGAAGGCCGACGGACCGGCAGCCAACTAAGCCCAACTGGCCCGGTCCCGGGACGGCCGGTCGAGTTGCAGGAGGTTATCGACGCCCGGCGGCGCTCGAACCGCGCACAACCTCCTGCAACTGGCAGGCCGATGCGGG
>NZ_JANEZT010000404.1 GCF_025403405.1 Frankia tisae | reverse complement strand
GTGATTGACGGCATCACGGCATAGCGCCACCATCTAACTTCATAGCGTAGTTGCTGGATGGAGAATGCCTGGTCCTCCGTCGGGCGAAGAGGGAAGGCGGCACCCGTGCCGAACGACCGCAGGACCTTCATGCGCCTCGCCGCGATGGCCGGTGGGACCGCGCCATTCGCACTCGGCGCGGTCTCGCCCGCCGCGGCTGCGCCTGTCCACGCCACCGTGCCGCTGCAGCGCCCCCCGACCAGGCCGCCGATGATCGTCCGCGGCCCCGACGCCGACAGCCCGGGCCGGCTCACCGCCGGTAATGCCGCCGGGCTGCTCGTCGGTAGCTGGGACGACTCCCCGTACAGCGCTGTCGGCGGCATCTGGCGCGCGGGCGCCGTGCGCTACCTCGACGGCAGCAACGAGCCGGCGGCCGTGAACGCCGCCGGCGTCGTCATCGGCGACGCCGTGACCCACTACGACCGCCAGGCGTTCCGCTGGGCCGACGGGAACTACCAGCTCCTGGGCTTCCTTGGTGGCACGGGCGGCCTCGGCGGGCGACGTAGCAGCGCGAGAGCCATCGGCCGCACCGGGGCCATCGTCGGCGTCAGCAGCACCGATAGTGGCGAGGAGCACGCCGCCCTGTGGTGGGGCGGCCGGGCACGGGACCTCGGTACCCTCGGCGGCCCGTCGAGCGCCGCCGTGGCGGTCAATGCCGCAGGCCACATCGTCGGCACCAGCACGACCGCCGGCGGGCAGCAACGCGCCGTCCTCTGGTCCGCGGGGACCATTCACGACCTCGGCACGCTCGGCGGCCCGTCGAGCGCCGCCGTCGCCGTCAACGAGCACGGGCAGGTCGTCGGCTCCAGCGACACCGTGACCGGCGCCCGTCGCGCCGTGCTCTGGGACCGGGGCCGCGCGATCGACCTGGGCACCCTGCCGGGCGACACCGCGTCCAGCGCGATTGCGATCAACGGCGTCGGTCAGGTGCTCGTCAGCTCGTTCGGAGAGTCGTACAGCGCCTTCCTCTGGCAGGCCGGACGCCGCATCCCGCTGAGGGTGGCCGGGGGCGACGTCGAGCCGGCCGATCTGAACGACCAGGGGATCGTCTGCGGCACCGTGACCGCGCCCCGCGTCGGCGGCGTCACGCATGCGTTCCGCTGGCAGACCGGCCGGCTCACCGACCTCGGCACCCTCGGCGGCGCCTACAGCGGCGCGCAGGCCATCACCCCGGCCGGGATCATCCTCGGCTCGGCCACCGCGGCGAGCTCGCCGGTGCCGCAGGCGGTGTTCTGGCCCGCCGCCGACCGCTGAAGCCGCCGAGCCGGCGAAGCGGTTGGCCGGGGAGACCGGGAAAGCGCCGTCAGGCGGCTGCCTCGGCCAACACGAGGAGGTATTCGAACTCGTAGCGCCCCGGACCGCCCAGCGGACCCAGATACTCGCCGGCGGCGAATCGCAGCAGGTCGTCGTCGAGCGCGGCGAGGAGTTTCGGATCCGTACCGAGACGTTCGTATGTCTCGACGACCGGCGCGAAAGATGCCCGGTAGAGCGCGCACCATTGCGCCGGCGACCCGGCGAAGTCCAGCCGGGCTGTGCGCCGATGCGTTTCCAGCCGGGTGACCCGGTCGCCGAACAGGGCACGCACGTGGTCGGGGTTGCCCCAGTCCGTCGGCGCGAGCGCACCCTCCGGACGGGTGGGGGCGTGCCGTTCCAGCAACGCGAACAGCCGTCCCATCGCCCCGCCGGCGGTCCAGTTCGCCATCGCCACCGTGCCGCCCGGACGGCACACCCGCACCAGCTCCCGCGCCGTCGCGGCCTGGTCGGGGGCGAACATCGCGCCGATGCAGGACACCACCACGTCGAAGTCGTCGTCGACGAAGGGCAGCCGCTCCGCGTCCGCCTCCAGCCATTCCATGCTGATGCCGCGCGCAGCCGCCGCCTGCCGGCCCCGTTCGATCAGCTTGGGGGTGAGGTCGGAGGCGGTCACGTCCGCACCCAGTTCCGCGGCCGCGAGGGCGGCGTTGCCGCTGCCGGCGGCGACGTCGAGCACCCGGTGGACGGGGGCGACACCCGCGGCCCGGACGAGGTCGCCGCCGAGGCCGACGAGCAGGCGGGCGATCACCGAGTAGTCCCCGCGGGCCCAGGTTCGGTCGTCCAGGTCGGGGCCGCCCGACGCCTCCGACACGGCGGTCGCGGCGGTTGCCGCCCGCCCGACCAGCGCCTGCACATCGATATTGTCAACAGCCATGATCTTCCTTTCCCGGCACGGGTTCACGGATTTCACCGGACGATCAACCTCATCTGAAAGAAACCCCAGGTGGACCGACGATAAACAGCAGGGAGCACCCACGAAGGGCACGCCACACCCGGCTTCCGAGGCCAACGAAATATCCCCGGAAGCCGACGGGCACTATCTTCTGTGATCGGGCGGTGACGCGCCAGCGATACGGATGGCCGACGAATTGATGCGGTCCCCGCCCGGTAATGCGGCGGATGCGGTATAAGCCCCAACCGGACGGTGGGCCGACGATCGCCCCGTTTCGGCTGGCCGGTACGACGCGCCCCAGGCAGCCGGATCGGCCAGGATGTCGGACGGGGTGTTCGGCCCCCGGCAGCCGCCCACCCCATGCCCGTGCGGACGCGGACCGGGGCGTGCCGGGCACCGACCAGCAGGGGCACCGACCAGCAGGGGCACCGACCAGCAGGGGCACCGACCAGCGCTACGGAGGATCAGCATGAGCGAGTCCGGCGACGTCGCCGTCCAGACCCGGCCCGACCACGTCGCGGTCGTCGAGATCCGCCGGCCGCCGCACAACTACTTCGACGTGAACCTCATCGAGGAACTCGCCGACACCTACGACAAGCTCGCGGCCGGCTCCGAGGTCCGTGCGATCGTCCTCGCCGCGCAGGGCAGGCACTTCTGCGCGGGCGCCGACTTCGCCGGCACCAGTACGGCTGCGGCGGTCTCGGCCGAGGAGGGGGCGCCGGCTCTCTACCGGGCGGCGCTGCGGCTGTTCACCGCCCCGATCCCGGTGGTGGCGGCGGTGCAGGGCAGCGCGATCGGCGGCGGGGTGGGGCTCGCGCTGTCCGCGGACTTTCGGGTGGCGAGCCCCGAGACCCGGTTCGTGGCGAACTTCTCCCGGCTCGGCCTGCACCAGGGCTTCGGCCTGTCGGTGACGCTGCCGGCGGTCGTCGGCCGGCAGAAGGCACTCGACCTGCTCTACACCGGTCGCCGCGTCGGCGGCCAGGAGGCGTTCGAGATCGGCCTGGCCGACCGGCTCGCCCCGGCGGAGGGGCTGCGCGACGCGGCGCTCGCGTTCGCCGCCGAGATCGCCGCGGCCGCGCCCCTGGCGGTGCGCAGCATCCGGCAGACGATGTGGGCCGACCTCGTGCCCGCGATCCAGGCCGCCACCGAGCGGGAGGCGTCCGAGCAGGCCATCCTGCGGGCCACCACCGACTTCGCCGAGGGCGTGCGGGCCACCGCCGAGCGCCGCGACCCCCGCTTCACCGGCCGCTGAGCCGGCGCCCCGGGCTCGGGAGAAGCAACGCAATCTCCCGGCCCGGGCGAGGCTCCGCGGCCACGGCGGACGGCCTCGCCCTGCTCGGCGTGGTGCTCGGCAGTCACCGACGTTTTCGGGGGTGGGCGGGGATAGCATGCCGCGCTGTGGACCTTGGCCTGGCGTACTTTCCGACCGACTACTCGATGCCCGTCGGCGATCTCGCGGCCGCGGCGGAGGAACGCGGGTTCGAATCGCTGTTCCTGTGCGAGCACACCCACATCCCGGTCTCGCGGCGCTCGCCCTATCCACAGGGAGGCGAGCTGCCCCGGGAGTACTCGCACACGCTCGACCCGTTCGTGGCGTTCGGCGCCATCGTCGCCGTCACCCGCCGGCTGCGCTTCGGCCCCGGCATCTGCCTGGTCACCCAGCGGGACCCCATCGTCACCGCCAAGGAGGTGGCGTCGGTGGACCACCTCTCGGACGGCCGGTTCCTGTTCGGAGTCGGCGCGGGCTGGAACACCGAGGAGATGATCGACCACGGCACGGACCCCACGCGGCGCTGGGCGGTCGCCCGCGAGCGCGTCCTGGCGATGCGGACGATCTGGACGCAGGAGGAGGCGGAGTTCCACGGGACGTTCGTCGACTTCCCGCCGATGTGGTCCTGGCCGAAGCCGGTCCAGGTCGGCGGGCCGCCGGTGCTCGTCGGCGGCGCGGGCCCCCGGGCCTTGGACCGGGTGCTCGACTACGGCGACGGCTGGTTCCCGATCTATGGCGCGATCCGGTCGGACGCCGGGGAGCGGATCGCCGAGCTGCGGACCCGGGCCGCCGACCTCGGCCGGCCCGCTCCGTCGGTGACCGTCTTCGGCGTGCCGCCGGAGCCGGCCCGGGTCGAGGAGATGGCCGCCGCCGGGGTCGACCGGGCGCTGCTGCTGATCCCGTCGGAGCCGGCGGCGCAGGCACTCGAAACGCTCGACCGGTTCGCCGGCCTGCTCCCCGCGCCGGCCTGAACCTCGCAGGCTTGGACCGGGTTGGCGGCCGAACCGGGCGGCGGGGCGGGCTCCCGCCGGATGGTCGGCTTCACGCGCGGGCGGTGGTCGCGGGTGGCGGGGATCGGTTGTCGACGATGTCGCCGGTGGCGAGGTGGCAGCCGCGTTCGAGCAGGCGGCGTGCCGTCCAGGTGGTGTCGACGCCGTCGGCGATCATCTCGATCCCCAGATCGAGCACGGTGGTGAGGAAGCGGTCGGTGAAGATGCGTTGGCGCTCCTGCGTCGACGGGTCGACCCACAGCGCCGTGTAGGCAGGATGCAGCATGATCATGTCAACGGGGAGCAGCCGCAGGCTGTCCACGGTGGTGTCCGCCGAGCCGACCTCGTCCAGGGCGATCCGTACACCCCCGCGATGCAGCCGCGTCAGGACCTGGGCGGTGGCGTCGAGGTCACGGTCCCGGCTCGTCCCGCGGATGTCGAGGACGAGCGCGCCGGCCGGCAGCCCCGCGTCGGCCAACGCGGAGGAGATCTCCGCGGTCAGGCCCGCACGGGTCGTCCGCGCGGCGAGCAGCGGCACATGTACCGCCGCCGGACGCGCACCGGGTGGCGTCCGGCGGGCGATCCACTCCAGCGCATGGCGCAGCAGGAACCGGTCGAGGGTCGGCCCGATGCCGGCCGAGTCGCCCAGGGCCGCCAGCCGCGGTGGGCGCAGCACGCCCAGCCGAGGGTGGTGCCATTCCATCCGGGCCTGGTAAGCGGACACCTCGTCGGTCGCCAGATCGACGACGGGCCGCAGGGAGACGCTGAGCCGGCCGCCACTCGGGTCGTCGCGGACGGCCGCGGCGAGGGCGGCGTGCAGGGCGGGCACGGTGTCCGGCGCGGTGAGGTCGGCGTCGTAGACCGTGAGGAGTCCGCCCTTGCCGGACTTGGCCGAGTACATCGCCAGGTCCGCCCGGTGCAGCAGGGTCTCGGCCGTGATCGCGACATCGGCGGGGCCGACGACGACGAGCCCGAAACTGGCCGCGACGGCGTAGGTGGTGTCCGCGAGCCGGACCGGGACGCGGACCGCCTCGGCGAGTCGGCGCCCGATCGCCACCGGGTCGTCGGCGTCGCCCGGCGGCAGATCGCGACCGTCGGCATCCGCGCCCGGCGGCTCCGGGCCGGCCCGCGCACTGGTACCGGCTGCGGGTGGCATCGGGCTTGCGGGAGGGGCCGGGCTTGCAG
>NZ_JANEZT010000403.1 GCF_025403405.1 Frankia tisae | reverse complement strand
GGGGGGCGACGGGTATGAGGGCCCCGAGCCCACGCCCCAGCCCGCTGCGACGCGCGCTCACCTACCCGCTCCGTTCGGCTCGAAGCCCCGCTCGGCGAGCTCACGGGCCGCCGCAAGGTAGGACAGGGAGCCGCGGGAGGTCGGATCGTAGGTCAGCGCCGACTGCCCGTAGCTCGGGGCCTCCGCGAGCCGGACGTTGCGGGGGATCGTCGTGCCCAGCACTCGATCCCCGAAGTGCTCCTTGACCTCGTGGACGACCTGGTCGGCCAGCCTGGTGCGCGAGTCGTACATGGTCAGCAGAATCGTCGTCAGGCGCAGGTCCTGGTTCAGGTGGGCCTGGACGAGCTCCACATTGCGCAGCAGCATGCCGAGGCCCTCCAGCGCGTAGTACTCGCACTGGATCGGGATGAGCAGCTCCCGCGCCGCCACCAGCGCATTGACGGTCAGCAGACCGAGCGACGGGGGACAGTCGATGAGGACGTAGTCGACCTCCCGCTTCATGCCCTGAATGGCCCGGTGCAACCGATTCTCCCGCGCCACGAGCGAGACGAGCTCGATCTCGGCGCCGGCCAGGTCGATCGTCGCAGGGGCGCAGAACAGTTCAGGCGCCTCGGTCGAGGCGACGATGACCTCGTCGAGCGGTCGGTCACCGAGTAGCACCTCGTAGATGGACGGGACACCGGAATGGTGGTCGACACCGAGCGCCGTCGACGCATTACCCTGCGGATCGAGGTCGATCACCAGGACACGGATGCCGTGCGAGGCCAGGGCCGCGGCCAGATTGACCGTCGTCGTCGTCTTGCCCACGCCGCCCTTCTGGTTGGCCACCGAGATGATGCGCCGCCGAGCGGGCCGGGGGAATGGTTGTCGTCGTTCCGTCGCCAAAGCTTCCACTGCTGCTGCCGCCGCCGCTCCGATCGGGGTCGACCGGTCGAACGGATCCAGCGGGGGGATGACGGAGTCGTGACCCCGATAGCCCTCGCCCACGGAACCGCTTCGGCCCGTCGACACTGTTTCACGTGGAACGAGACTGCCCACGCGTCGGCTGGTCACGATCGACCTCCCGTGATCGCCGTGAGTCCCGCGCCGTTCGTCTGACCTGTCTGCCATCGTGCCGCTCACCGTCGCCGCGCCCTTTCCTGCCTTCGGCCCGGGAAGGCTGGGATGACCGCACGGCTCGGAGGACCCGGGTGGGTTCATCCACCCGCCCCTCTCCGCACACCACGACATCCACCGGATGCCATCCCTGGGTTCCGAGACTGCCGCGCGCGTCCTGCAATTCCTCCAGGATCCGCGAACCGCGCATCGCCAGCATGACACCACCCGGTTGCAGCATCGGAAGGAGGATTGCGCCCAGCCGCTCGAGCGGGGCGACCGCGCGTGCGACGGCTACTCCGAATCTACGACCCTCCGGGCCGATTCCGGCATCCGGCGCGCGGCCACGCAGGACGGAAACCTGGCCCTCCAGGCCCACGGCGGCCACAACCTCCTGAAGAAAACGGCAGCGTCGTTCCATCGGTTCGAGCAGCACGACCCGCACGTCCGGGCGAGCGAGGGCGAGGGGGATCCCCGGCAGACCGGCGCCGCTGCCCACGTCAACGGCATCAGCACCCGCGGGGACGACCTCGGCGAGGACCCCGCAGTTGAGCACGTGCCGCTCCCAGAGCCGGTCCGTCTCCCGGGGACCGATCAGCCCCCGCTCCACCCCGGCGGTCGCCAGCAGTTCGGTGAAGCGGGCCGCCGCCGCGAGCCGCGGGCCGAACAGCTCGGCCGCCGCCGCCGGCACCGGCGACGGCTGACCAGCTTGGCGCGCCGGGCCCGAGGCGTCAGAGTCGGTCATCGCACACCCGCCCGGGCCGGCCCGGAGGTGCCATCCCCGTCACTGCCGAAGGCTGCTTCCACGGCAACGGGTAGGCCGGGCCGGCTGGATCCCGTCCACGGCAACAACTCGGGCGGGCCGCCGGGCATCGCGAACCGGGCGGGACAGGACGAGGGAGAGGGAGGATTGCACATCCGACAAGCATCCCCGCTGTGCCCGACGGGGCATGCGCCGCGGTGCCCGACGAATCCGCCGGTCCGAGCCGGCCGCCCCTCGAGGCCAGTTCAGTGGCCGGGCGACGGTTCAGTGGTAGGCGACGATGACCCGCCGGGGCGGCCGAGCACCCGGGGCACAACGGTCGTAGCGGGTCAGCACCCCGGTCAGCCGGAAATTCCAGTCCTGGGTCGCGCACCAGCCGGCCCCGGGCAGCGAGGCGAGCTGGCCAGCCAGATCCGACCGCTCGATGTCGAAGACGAAGACGAGCAGATGCCCGGGTGGGACCGGGCGGTGCGCGAGCTGACGTACCAGAGCGGGCCTGGTGCCACCGAAGAAGACGGTGTCCCGCCGGGCGATCCTGGCCGGCGTACCACCCCCGCGGGCCACGGCCACCCGGGTGCCGGCCGCCAGGTCCGCCGGCCGGTGACCGCCGACGGCACTCGCCCCGTCGACCACAGGACCACCGGTGCCCCCGGCGGCTCCGCGCGACGCGGGCACCGTCACCAGCGACCCGACGGCGGATGTCTCGTCGGCGGCGGCAGCCGTTCCCCCAGCGCCGCCCTGCCGGGAACGCTGCTCCCTCCTGGGGCTGGGCCGAAGATCGGCGGGATCGCGCGGTCCGTCATCGCTGGCCTCCATCGCGTAGAGCCAGCCCGGCCGGGCGAGTCGACCGCCGACCGCGACGACGTCTCCGGGCCGCGCCACCCGGCGGGTGACGAGGGCCGCGTCGACCATCAGGTTCAGGCCGCGCAGCCGATCCCGGTGCTCCCACAGCGGTCGACTGCCCGACAGGGACGTCTGCGCAAGCAGGGCACCGCAGCCGGTGATCGCGATGATCACGGCGATGGGAAGCGCGACCGCAGCGCGGGCCCAGCCGAGCCGCGAGCCCGCGAGCGGGGGCACTCGGGCCGGCCCGGCCAGCGCTGGCGGCGGGGTCGCCGGAGAGGCCGCGGGAGCCGGGACCACCGTGCCGGGAAGGGTGGATCCGCCGTCACCTTCTGTTATCGGCCCCGATGAAAAATCGGATAGTGATAGTGCAATTACTGATTCCGGTATAGGCAGGGTAGGGAGAGCACTCTTAGAGCGCTCAGCGGCCCGCTGAGGCCCGCCACGGGGCAGACGGGCGCGCACCGTCGACAGAAGGAATCGAATCGCCCGCTCGGCACCCACCATCACCACAACAACAAGCAGTGGCACCACGTACAGGTTGGTCCGAGTCGGTCCGAACGGCCAGTAACGCGCGGCACTCGCGCCGAGCATCATCAGCTCCGCACCGCCGAGCGCGGCAAGCAGAGCCCGGCCCTGCCGGTGGCGGGCGAGCGCCACGACACCGATCCCCCCGGCCACGGCGACGGCGATCCCGATGAGGACCGCCGGCGCCGAGCCCAACGGGCCCGCGGGCACCGTGCCGTGGATGAGGCTCGGGTCGAACCGGTCGATTCCCGGCGGCGAGCCGGTGACGGTGGCGCGGATCTGCTCGGCGACGAACCGCAGTGCCGCCCACGGCCCCCGGCCGGCGAGGAACTGCCGATCCCAGTAGTCGCCGTTGCGCTGGCTGGACTGGTGGGCGACGAAGCCGACTGTGTGCGCGGTGCTGAGGACGATCGCGGGAAGGCACTCGACCAGCCGCCACCGCCGCGCCGGACCGCGCCACAGGTCGACCGCCGCCAGCGGGAGCACCACGAAGATCCCCGGCACGGCGGCGAGCGCCAGCGCACCCGCCGCCATCCGCCGGGCCAGGCGGCCGCGGTCAAGTCCACGAACGGCGCCGGCGGCCGGAACCTCGCCGGGCGGCCCGAGCGGGTCCGCGGTCCAGACACCGACGATGCACACCGCGGCGAGCGCCTCCACCGTGTACGGCTTGAGCTGGGTGGCCAGATCGAGAAACGTCGTGTTGAGGCACAGCCAGCAGGCGGCGAGCACCGCAGCACCCGTGCCGGCGAAGCGGCGGGTGAGCACGACGATCGCGCCCCCGAGCAACGGCAGCGCCGCGTAGCCGGGCAGGCGCAGCGACCAGGCGTGCCAGCCGAACACCTCGCCGGTGAGCCGGGTGATCCCGAGCCAGCCGAACGCGGACGGCGTGTTGGCAACCGTCAGCTCCGACCAGAACGACGCCAGCGGCTCGCTGACGAAATGCGCCCGCCAGATCTCGTCGTACCAGAGGGGTCTGGTCAGGTAGGTGTGCAGCAGACACAGCACGCCGGACAGGCCGAGCGCGACCGCGCCGGCCGCCAGTGCCGTGGACCGCCCAGGCCGACGACGGCCCGCAGGCGGCACGGCATCCCCCGATCACCAGCGGCGGTCACCGCCGCACCTCCAGCCCGAATCTAGCGGCTGTCATCAGGGCACAACGCAGGGGAGGCCGTTATGCCCTGTCTGGCGCGGTCCGCGCGCAACGCGCCGGGTTCAGACGCCGATGGGCGGCCAGCCCGGGGCTGGGTCAGCCGAGCAGGATGACGACCCGCCGGCTCGGCTCCTCACCTTCGGATTCGCTGTGCACGCCGTCGAGCTCGGCGATCGCATCGTGGACGACCTTGCGCTCGAACGGGGTCATCGGGGCGAGCGTCTCGGGCTTGCCACGTTCGATCGCACGCTCCGCCGCCGCCGCCGCGACCTGACGGAGCTCAACCCGACGCCGCGCCCGGTGACCGCCGACGTCGAGCATGAGGCGGCTGCGATTCCCCGTCTTCTGCAGGACGGCCAGCCTGGTCAGCTCCTGCAGCGCCTCGAGAGCCTCGCCACCGGTTCCGATCAGCTTGTCCAGCTTCTCGCCGACCACCGCGACGACGGCCCGGCCGCCCTCGACATCGAGATCGAGATCGCCGTCCATATCGACGATGTCGAGCAGGCCCTCGATGTAGTCAGCGGCGATTTCCCCCTCCTGCTCGAGGTCGACGAGTCGCCGCTCCTGCGGGCTGAGCCCGGTCTCCTCCGGGGAGCCTTCCTCGTCGGAGACTCCAGCTCCATCCACAGCCAGGTCAGGTGCCGAACCGGTCATCAGCGCTTCTCCAGGGGAACAGGGGGCGGCGGAGCAGAGATTACGGGATACCTCCGCACGGCGACGAAATCAGGGGGACCGGCGAGTTCGCCGGCCGGTCGGGGAGGGGCTCCCCGGGTCAACGCCGCCCGCCGGGCCGCTTGCCCTTGCCTCGCCGCTTGGCGGGGCGGGAACCACCGACCTGGCGGCGGACACCGGCGGGAACCGGAGCGGGGCGGGCTGCCGCGCCGTCACCCGTCGCGGGCACGGCGGCCGGCTCTGCGCCGCTGCCGGCGGCCTGCGCGGCGCCCTTGCTCGGCGCGTTCTTCCGGCCACCCGGCGAGGACTTGCCCGCGGCCGTGGACCGCGCCGTGGTGGGGGCCCCGGCGTCCTCGGCTTCCCCGACCGCATCCGGGCCGGGCAGGGCATCCGGCTGGGAGCTCTTCGCCGGCCCGGCGGCGCGGGCGGCGGACGCGCCGCTACGGGACCGGGTCCCGGGCGGGGCCGTCGACGAGCCGCGCCCAGCCTTCGTCGCGCTGCCCTTGGCCCCGGCGCCCTTGGCGGCGGCACCCTTCGCCGCGGTCGAACCACCGCCTGACGTGGCCACCGCCCCGGCATCGGAGTCGCTGCTCTTGGTCAGGCTCGGCCCGCCCGCAGCCGCCGGCCGAGGGCGGTTCCTGGACTTGGCGCCGGCCCGCACGCCCGGCGCCGGGCGGGGCGGGGC
>NZ_JANEZT010000402.1 GCF_025403405.1 Frankia tisae | reverse complement strand
GCCCTGGGGGGGCGGCCCATGGATGCCCGCTGGACCGGGCGGGAACGTCGGCCCGGGTGTCCCGTCGCCCGGGTACAGCGTGGAGCTCATGGGTACTGACGCTGTCCCAGCCGGCTGGGAATTCCCTGAGAAGTACCTGAGAGCCTGCCGGGACCTGCGCGGGGCACCCTGGGCGACCCCGCACCGGCTGGCGCGGGGCGCCGGGTGCCCGGGCGCGTCGGCCGGGCACTCACCAACTGCAAGGTCAGCAGGGCCTGGGTGAGCTCGGTGCACGCGGCCGCGAGCCGATGCTGCGGGTCGGGTCGATGCCGGGCTTTGAGCCGGCCGTGGTCGGCTTCGATCCGGTTGTTCTCTCGGGCGGCGTCGACGTGGCAGGCTTCGGGAAGCAGCTCGCCGAGGAGCCGCGGGTACACCGGTGCCGCGTCGGTGGTGACCTCGACCGGCCGACGGCCGTGAGAAAGCGCCCGCACGAAGAACCGGCGGGCGGAGGCCTGGTCGCGGCGGGTGCTGCTGGGGTCAGGATCGGCGGCGGGGGGTGTACCAGGCGCCGACGGCGATGCGGGCGGCCAGGCCGAACAGCCAGAACAGCGCCAGGCCGAACAGGGAGGACACCATGATCGCGGCAAACAGCGGTGCGGACTGGAGGCGCTGGGTGTAGTCGTCGATGAGGCTGCCGATGCCCGGCTGCCCCTGCCGGAAGAAGAAGTCACCGACGATCGCGCCGATGACCGACAGCCCGGCGGAGATACGCAGCCCCGTGAACACCGCGGGCAGGGCGCTGGGAAACTCGAGGTGGACGAGCCTCGCCCACCGGCCAGCCTGGCGCAGCGTGAACAGGTCATGCTGCTCGGCGTCGGTCGACTGGAGCCCGAACAGGGTGTTGATGATGATGGGGAACAAGGCGACCAGGACGCACACGACGGTACGGGACCAGAATCCGTACCCCAGCCAGAACCCGATCAGCGGCACGATCGCGAGGATCGGGATCGTCTGGAGCGCCACCGCCCAAGGGTAGAACGACCGCTCGACCCAGCCCGCCTGACTCATCAGCACGGCAAAGATCATCCCGAGGGCGGCGGCGATG
This sequence comes from Frankia tisae, assembly GCF_025403405.1. Taxonomy (GTDB): domain Bacteria; phylum Actinomycetota; class Actinomycetes; order Frankiales; family Frankiaceae; genus Frankia; species Frankia tisai. The sequence goes on along the minus strand of NZ_JANEZT010000402.1, from coordinate 4,659 downwards.
GCGAGCCCCACGAGCGCGACCTTCGCCGTCGCGCCCAGTCCCCTCAGAGTCTCGTGGAAGGTGGTCCAGTCCCCGAAGCCGTCGGTGACGACCTCGTGCGGCGGCGGCAGCAGGAAGCGGCGGCGGGGGGCCAGCGCGAGGTAGGTCACGGCGTACCAGACGCCGACGACGGCGGCCAGCACGACCAGCGGCGGCCCGGCCCCGCGGACCGTGCGGCGCAGGCGGCCGGGGCGGCGGGGGCTCTCGGCCGCCGGGGCCGTGCGCGGTGCCCGGGCAGTCGCCGTCATGTGAACGACTCCTGTAGCGCCGCCGAGACGGCCCGGGCGACGTCGCCGAAGGCAGCGTCGAAGCGCAGGTCGGCGGGCCGCGGGTAGGCGAACGGGACGTCGACCTGCGCGAGGACCCGCCCCGGTCGGGCTGACAGGACGACGACCCGGTTGGCGAGCCAGACCGCCTCCACGACCGAGTGGGTGACGAACAGGGCCGCGAACCCCTCGCGGGCGTGGAGCCGCTGCACCTCCTCGCCGAGCCGCTGCCGCGTGATCTCGTCGACCGCGCCGAACGGCTCGTCGAAAAGGAACAGCGACGGCCGCACCGTGAGCGCCCGGGCGAGCGAGACCCGCATCCGCATGCCGCCGGACAGCGCCGTGGGCCGGTGACGCTCGAACCCCTCGAGCCCGGTGAGGGAGATGGCCGCGGCCACGAGTTCGCGCCGCCGTTTCTTCGGCACGCGGTCGAGTTGGGCGAACAGGCCGACATTGCCCTCAACGGTGCGCCACGGCAGTAGCGTGGGATCTTGAAAAACGTAGCCGGGGGTGCTGGGCCCGACGGCAACCGTACCGCTGGAGGGCTCGGTCAACCCTGACGCGATCCGCAATAGTGTGGACTTCCCCGAGCCCGAAGGCCCGACCACCGTCACGAACTCGCCGTCGGCGACCGTAAGTGACACTCCCCGCAACGCGTCGGTGCCATCGGGGAAGGTCTTTCCCACGTCGTCGAACGCCAATGCGATCCCCGGCGCAATGGGCACCGTCTCTCCCTTCCTGCCACGGAGCCGGGCCGTCGGCGACATGCCGGCGTCCTTATCTGAGCGAATCGTAGTCCCCGGCATGGGGGGCCGTTACCGGGCGTGCCCTGACGCCGTCCCGGTGTCATGGCCGGGAAACAGTCCCGGAGCGAGGGCCACCGGCCCGGTTATCCCGGCGCTGTGGGTGAACCCGGCTACATGAATTCCATCATCATCCGGTAAGCTGAAGGGAACGTGGCCGGATGAAGGCGGGGGAATGACGCTGCAACGGGCGAGCGGGCCGATAGTGCGCCGCGTTGTACTGGGCACGCAGCTACGGAGACTCCGGGAAGCGAAAGGCATTAGCCGGGTGGATGCTGGCTACAGCATCCGGGCATCCGAGTCGAAGATCAGCCGTTTGGAGTTGGGCCGGGTCAGTTTCAAGGAACGCGATGTGGCCGACTTGCTGACACTGTATGGCGTCACGGGCGAGAGGGACCGCTCACCGCTACTCGAACTCGCCCGTCAGGCTAACGAGCCCGGTTGGTGGCAGGGTTTCACCGACGTGATGCCGGGGTGGTTTCAGCCATACCTGGGCCTGGAGGAAGCGGCGACCCTGATCCGGACCTACGAGCTTCAATTCATCCCCGGCCTCCTCCAGACCAAGGATTACGCCCGCGCTGTCATGGCCGGAGCTCGCCAGGTGGACGGCGACGACGTCGTCGAACGTCGGGTCCAGGCACGGATAAGTCGGCAGGCCATTCTCGACCGGCCAGATCCGCCCCGGGCATGGGCGATCATTGACGAGGCGGCACTGTGGCGCTCGGTCGCCGGGCCGGCCGTCATGCAAGGCCAGCTCGAACACCTGATCGCCCTGAACGCGAACCCGAACATCACCATCCAGGTTATTCCATTCAACGTCGGCCCCCACACCGCCGAAGGGGGCGCGTTCAGCATTCTGCGGTTCGGTGAGCCGGACATTGCCGATGTCGTTTACCTGGAGCACCTCACGGGCTCCGTATATCTCGACAAGCCGGACGACGTCACCCGTTACACGCTCGCCATGGACAATCTGGCACTCAAGAGCACGGCGCCCGACGACACGGTAAAGGTCATCGAAAAAATCGCCTCGTATCACGCCGCGTGACGCCCGCCTCCGCCCGGCTGGCGGAAGTCAGGGCTTCCGGCCGATGCCACACAGGTCGTCGATCGCCAGGGGCGGTTCGGCCGAGGGGTCTGGCCGCCACAACGGCGTCGAGACCAGACCTGGCTCGACGAGTTCGAAACCGTCGAGAAAACGGGCCACCTGCTCGGGGGTGCGCAGGTGGTACGGAAAGCTCTCGTGCTCGTGGAGATGGTGGATGGCGTCGGCACGGTCCTCGCCCATGACCGCGTAGGTGCCGTCCTTGAACACAAGGTAGCTGCCGGAGGGCAGGGATTCGCGCAGTTCGCGCACGATCGCGTACGCCTCGTCGAGGTCGGCCACGTTTCCCATGATCCCGAGCATGATCAATCCGATTGGCTGGGTGAAGTCCAGGGTCTCGCGGGCGGCCTGGAGGATCTTCTTCGGCTCGCGGACGTCGGCGTCGACGTAGTTCGTAGCCCCCTCGGGCGTGCCGACCAACAGGGCCCGCGCGTGCACCAGGACCAGCGGATCGTGGTCGACGTAGACGATCCGCGAGTCGGGGACGATCCGCTGCGCTACCTCATGGGTGTTGTCGGCCGTCGGCAGGCCGGTACCGATGTCGAGGAACTGCCGGATACCCACCTCGCCGGCCAGGTAGGTGACCGCGCGGCCGAGAAAGGCCCGAGCCTGCCGGGCGATCTGCACAATCTCGGGGAGCAACTCGTAGAGCCGGTCGCCGAACTCGCGGTCCACCGGATAGTGGTCCTTCCCGCCCAGCCAGTAGTTCCACACCCGCGCCGAGTGCGGCACGGTGATGTCGACAATGGGTGCCGAAGCATCGCTCATGAGTAACGTTCCCTTCGCCGCGTGGTCACAAGAACCCGATGCTCATCATAGGGAACGTCCGGGGCGGCCCCGCCCCGGACGTCGTCCTTCTTCCGTTGCCGCCGGCGTCCCTTACTTCAACGTCACGGCCTTGTCGAGGAACTCGTTGGTCACCAGGTCCGAAGGAACCAGCCCCGCCTTCGGCGTACTGCCCTTCGCAGCGAAGACCGGGACCAGCCGGCCGATCAGTGTCCCTACCCGGGCCGTGTCGAAGCTGCCCAGTACTCCGTCACTACCGTCGGCGATCAACCCAAGCTGCTTCTGCGTGGCGTTGCCGTACGCGAGCAGCCCCGACGAAAGGGTGAACCCGCCTGTGTGCAGCGTACTGACGACCTTCAGCAGGAGCTGGTTTACCGGCGCCGGATTAGCGACGTAGTCCCGCTGCGCCCGCTGCAACAACGGCACCAGCTTGGCCAGGCAGGCGCGCTGGGTCGACACCTTGTCCGGCCGAACGGCCAACGCGGAGATGTACGCCGGGTATTCGTCCTGCAGAAGTAGGTGCTTCACCGGCTTGCCCCACGCCTTGACGTCGTGCTGGAGCAGGTAGGGCTCGTTGGTGACGAAAGCCTGCTGCACGATCTTGCCATCGGCGGCGACGAACCGGTCCGGGGACCCCTGATAGGAGGTGTCGACCTGGGACTTGGTCAGCAACCCCTCCCGGACGAAGACATCGGGAAAGGATGTCCCGCTCGCGCTGGCCAGCACCGTCGCGCCCGACTGGCGGATCTCGGCGGCGTTGGTGAAGTTCCACGCCGGGTTGCCCCAGATCAGCGCCAGCGGAGACTTCTCGTAGGGCGCGAAGACGGCGACCGACCGCTGCCCCCCGGAGGCCTGCACAGCCTCGTCCGTTCCCACATAGCCGGCCAGGATGCTGTCGTCCTGAGCCAACAGCGAGGTCACCGGCTGGAAACCCGTCGCCGGCCCGCCGGCGCGCACCTGGAGCCTCACGCCGGTAGCACCCAGCGGTCCCTCAACCCGGTTCTTGCTCACGTCGATCGTCGGGTTGGGGCCTAGAAGCTGGTACAGGTACCCGTCGGGAAGACCAGGCCACCAGTTCGCCTGGATGACGACCGTGGACGGGCAGATCCCCTTCAGCGGCGTCGCGTAACGCGACTCGGCGGCGGACCCCGTAGCCGATGGGCTCACCTCACCGGACCCACTCGACGAGCCGGAACACGCGGTCAGGCCGAACGCCAGCACCGCGGCGCACCCCGCCACCCAACGGCGGCGAAACATCGAAACTCGCACCAGTCCAGATCTCCTCAACACGGTGAAATATGTGAGCACCCGGGGTGAGAACACCGGGCTTGCGCTGCTCCTGACATCACGGCGGGCCGTCTTCGCCCACCGTCAGGATTCCACATCACCGAGGGCAGGATGGCACGAGGTGCCAATTCCCCGTACAGCTTCAGCCCCGGTAGAATCGGGAGTGCGACGCGCAGTAGCCGTAGCCGTAGCCGTAGCCGGCCAGTTCCAAGTGCTGCACCGTCGGCCGCGGCATTCCGCACGGCACAGTGAGCCTTTCCCTGCAACGGGCCGTCACACTCCGCGTTCGATCACTATCTGTGACGGGCGGAGGGGGGTAGGCAGGGAAACGCGGGGCCTCGGTAGGAAGTAGTCCTTCCACAGAGCAACTTCCGAG
>NZ_JANEZT010000401.1 GCF_025403405.1 Frankia tisae | reverse complement strand
GCGGACGCCGGCGCTCCGATCTCGTCGTCCAGGCGCAGCGTCAGCGAGATCCGCTTGCGCGGGATGTCGACATCGAGAACCTTCACCGTGACGATGTCGCCGGGCTTGGCGACCTCCCGCGGGTCGCTGACGAAGTTCTTCGACATCGCCGAGACGTGCACCAGGCCGTCCTGGTGCACGCCGACGTCGACGAAGGCACCGAACGCGGCCACGTTCGTGACGGTGCCCTCCAGCGTCATCCCGGGAACCAGGTCCGCGAGGGTCTCGATGCCCTCGGTGAACGCCGCCGTGCGGAACGCCGGCCGCGGGTCGCGCCCCGGCTTCTCCAGCTCGGCGAGGATGTCGGTGACCGTCGGCAGCCCGACGGTGTCGTCGACGAACTCGGTCGGCTTCAGTGACCGCAGCGCGGCGCCGTTACCGATGAGGGTGTTCAGCTCGCCGCCGGTGGCCGCGAGGATGCGCCGGACCACCGGGTAGGACTCGGGGTGCACGCTGGAGCCGTCCAAGGGGTCGTCCCCGCCGCGGATGCGCAGGAAGCCGGCGCACTGCTCGAACGCCTTCGGCCCGAGCCGGGGCACGTCCCGCAGCGCCTCGCGGGTGCGGAACGGGCCGTTGGCGTCGCGGTGGCGGACCAGGTTCTCGGCGAGGCCCGCCCCGATTCCGGAAACCCGGGTCAGCAGCGGCGCCGACGCGGTGTTGACGTCCACCCCGACGGCGTTCACGCAGTCCTCCACCACGGCGTCCAGCGACGACGACAGCCGTGCCTCGGCCAGGTCGTGCTGGTACTGGCCCACCCCGATCGACTTCGGATCGATCTTGACGAGCTCGGCGAGCGGATCCTGCAGGCGGCGGGCGATCGAGACCGCGCCGCGCAGCGAGACGTCCATCCCGGGCAGCTCGGCCGAGGCGTAGGCGGACGCCGAGTACACCGACGCCCCCGCCTCGGAGACGGTCACCTTCGTCAGGGACAGCTCCGGGTGCCGGCGGATGAGGTCGTCGGCCAGCTTGTCGGTCTCCCGGGAGGCCGTCCCGTTTCCGATCGAGATCAGGTCGACATGATGCTCGGCGGCGAGGCGGGCCAGGGTGGCGATCGACTCGTCCCAGCGCCGCGCCGGGACGTGGGGATGGACGGTGTCCGTGGCGACCACCTTGCCGGTTGCGTCGACCACCGCGACCTTCACGCCCGTGCGGTAGCCCGGGTCCAGGCCCATCGTCGCCCGGCTGCCGGCCGGCGCCGCGAGCAGCAGGTCGCGCAGGTTGGCCGCGAACACGCGCACGGCGGTGTCCTCCGCCGCCGTCCACAGCCGCATCCGCAGGTCCACCCCGAGGTGGACGATGATGCGGGTGCGCCAGGCCCAGCGGACGGTGTCGACGAGCCAGCGGTCCGCCGGCCGGCCCGCGTCGGAGATCCCGAACGTCTCGGCGATCCGCTGCTCGTAGCTCGTCGGCCCGGGCACGGGCGGGGCGCCAGGCTCGGTCGGGGTGTCCGGCTCGAGGGTGAGGTCGAGGATCTCCTCCTTCTCGCCCCGGAACGCGGCCAGGATGCGGTGCGAGGGCAGCGAGGTGAACGGCTCGGAGAAGTCGAAGTAGTCGGCGAACTTCGCGCCAGCCTCCTCCTTGCCCTCTCGAACCCGGGAGACGAGCACGCCACGGGACCACATCTGCTCCCGCAGGGCGCCGATGAGGTCGGCGTCCTCGCCGAACCGCTCGACGAGGATCGCCCGCGCGCCCTCCAACGCGGCGCCGGCGTCCGCCACCCCCTTGTCCGCGTCGACGTAGCCGCTCGCCGTACCGTGCGGGTCTCCGGTGGGGTCGGCCAGCAGGGCCAGCGCCAGCGGCTCCAGGCCCGCCTCACGGGCGATCTGTGCCTTCGTCCGCCGCTTCGGCTTGTACGGCAGGTAGATGTCCTCCAGCCGGGCCTTGGAGTCCGCTGCCAGGATCTGCGCCTCGAGGGCGTCGTCGAGCTTGTCCTGGGCGCGGATGGACTCCAGCACCGCCGTGCGCCGCTCCTCCAGCTCCCGCAGGTAGCGCAGCCGCTCCTCCAGGGTGCGTAGCTGGGTGTCGTCGAGGGTGCCCGTCGCCTCCTTGCGGTAGCGGGCGATGAAGGGCACGGTGGCGCCCCCGTCGAGCAGGTCGACCGCCGCCGTCACCTGCCCCTGGCGCACGCCGAGCTCGTCGGCGATCCGCTGATGGATGGACCGCTGCGGGACAGATGTCGTCGTCACAATGCCTGATCCGCCTTCTCGTCCTCGTCGGTGCTGTGCGCGATGCACGGTGCCGGGCCGTCCGGCCGATCCGCGCTGACTGCGAGACTACGGGCGATCACCTGCCGCTTTCCGCTCGGGCGGTCATCCGGGCTGATCCGCCGGCCGTCGCCGATCGGCGACAGTGCGACGATCGGCCCGAGCCGCCGCCGGTCGAGATCATCCGCCGTGGTGGTGGCTGGTCCGGTGTGATCCGATGTGATCCGTCCCGTTCGATTACGTTGCTCGGCATATCCCATTGGTTCGACATGACCTATGATGTGCGCGTGCGCATGGGGGATGGGGCCGCGAGTGCGGGACGCTGTTATTCTCCGCATTCCAGGCCTGGCCCGGCCGGATACGGTGCGCTCGCGCCGGTGCCGGCCGCCGCCGGTTTGCGACGCAGGGCGGCGGAGTGAGTCGGGAGAGTACTCTGGGCCCCATCCGTGGCTCGGCCCTCAGCCCGACCGGTGTCGGTGGCATTCGGCACGAGGCTTTTCTGTACCACGGTGACGTCGGCTTCCTCACCGCGACCAGGGATTTCATCCTCGCCGGTCTGGCGGCGGACGAGGATGTTCTCGTGGCGGTGACGCTGCCGCGGACGGCGCTTCTCCGTGCCGCGCTCGGTCGAGCCGCGAGTCGGGTCACTTTCGTCGATATGACCGAGGTCGGCCGGAATCCGGCGCGTATCATCCCGGCCTGGCAGGAATTCCTCGACCTCGGGATCGAACGGGGTCGGACCATCCGCGGGATCGGCGAGCCGCTGTGGTCCGGGCGATCCGTCCCCGAACAGCGGGAGTGCATGCTCCACGAGGCCCTGCTCAACGAGGCGTTCGCGGCCCCACCGGCCTGGCGGCTGCGCTGCCCCTACGAGGTGACCACGCTCAGTTCGCTGACCGCTGACGAGGTGTGGCAGACCCATCCGGTGGTGGTGGACGGCGGGCTCGGTCGTATCAGCACGCGCTACCGACCGCCGGCCGGACCGGCCGCTGCCCTCCCCGCTTCGGCCGCTGCCGCTGCCGCTGCCGCTGCTGCCTCCGTCGCCGTCGCCGTCGCGGTGGCCGATGCCGGGGCCGCCTCTGCCGCCGCCGTGGTGGCCGATGCCGGTGTCACCTCTGCCAGTGCCACCTCTGTCGCCGCTGCCGCTGCTGTCGCCACCGCGGCGGTGGCCGACGCCGCCGTGGCCGCCGCGGCCGGCGTTGCCGCCGGCCCAGGCGGCGGGGCCGATCCGCATACCCAGCCCGGCGAGGCCACCCGTTCGGATCCGCTTTCCGAGCTGCTGGAGGAGCTGGGCCAGCCGCAGGCCGAGATCGCGTTCGGCCCGGCTGACCTCGGTCTGGTTCGCGCGGCGGCCACCCGTGCGGCCCGCGCCGACGGGCTGGAGGAGGACCGAGCCGGCGATCTCGAACTCGCCGTGCACGAGGTCGCGACGAACAGCATCCGCCACGGCGGTGGGCGGGGAGTTGCGCGCTTCTGGAGCGGCGATGGCTGCCTGATCTGCGAGGTCACCGACTCCGGTCAGCTCGCCGACCGGCTCGCCGGGCGGCGGCGCCCGGACCTCGACCTCAGTGGTGGGCGCGGCCTCTGGCTCGTCAACCAGCTCTGCGATCTCGTGCAGCTCCGCTCGGGGCGTGCCGGCACGACCGTGCGGATGTTCATGTACGTCTGACCGGTCGCGGCGCCGGTGCGCATGCCCGGCGGGGGCCGGCGGGGGAGGAGACGATGGTGACGTCACAGGAGCGCATCCGGGTCGGGCGCGGCGCCTGGCCCGCGGATGGCCGGGGCGGCACGCTGGCCCCGGCGGACGGCGGATCCGCCGCCGGGCCGGGCCGGTGCTACGGGGTCGGCGCGGGCGAGGCCCCGCCCGCCGGCAGCACCGACGCGGACAACCTCGCCGTCCGGGCCGGCGTCACCGCGATCAGCCGGGCGCTGAACTGGCACGGCGGCCCTGCCACCCCGGTGCCGACCGACGGCCGCTTCACCGCCGCCACCAGGGCCGCCGTCGTCGCCTTCCAGGAAAAGCTGCAGCCGGTGATCAACCGTGACATGTACCTGCCGGCGGTCGAGCACAGCCCGGCGGGATTCGTCAACAAAGAGACGTCGTACGCGTTGTTCATGCCGATTGCGGACCGTTACGCGTTGAAGTACACCGTCCCCCGCGGATTGCTGCGCGGAATCACCACCATCGAGAGTAACTGGGACCCGGGCGCGGTCGGTTACTGGACCAACTCGGATTTCGGGCTCTGCCAGTGGAACACCACACTTCCCGAGGTCACCACCGCCCGGGCGCTCGATCCCTACTGGGCGCTCGACTCCACCGCCCGGGCGATGCGAGAACGATTTGATTCCGACCGCTGGGGCCACAACTGGCTGTACGTCATTGCCGCGCACAACGTCCCGACCTGGGCCGCGCAGTGGGCCCAGGGCGAACTGTCCGCCGCCGATCCGGTCGACAAACCCAAACTTGACCGGATGAACGGCTACGTCAGCAACGTCCTGGCCCGCGTCTGGTAACCGTGGTGGCCGGCTCGCCGCCGAGAAACCCCCGTGGCGCGGGTCAGCCCGGCTGGCCTGTGACCTTGTCCAGGACCGCGGTGTTCAGCCGGCGAATGCCGATCGGGGCGAAGGTGCGCTCGAAGAAGCCGCCGACCCCACCGGCGCCGTCCCAGGTGGTGGTCGCCGTGACAGTGCTCTGCTGCTCGCCGGCACCGGGCGCCACCTGCCACCGGGTCTGCAGCGAGGAGTTCTGGTCCGCCTCGACCAGGGTGGTCGGATCCGGTGCGGACACCGTCGCGTCGACCTGGCGGACCCGCTTGCGGGTGGCCTGCAGCCGGTAGGCGATCCGGCTGCCCGCGCCGGTGCCGCCCGCCAGCACCCGGTACTCCGAGACGTTCTCCGGCCAGGACCGGGCCCGGGTGCCCTGGTAGTCGGCCAGCTTCGCGACGACCTGCTCGGGAGTGCCGGGCACGGCCCGCTGGACCACGACCTTGATCTGTGCCACCGCTGTTCCTCCCACGCTGCCGGGCGTCCGCACCGATCAGACTCGCACGCCGGCCGGCGAGCCGCACCAGGGCCGCCCGAGCGCCGGCCGGGATGGCCGGCTCCGCTACGCAGAGTTACATTGCCGGTGATGCTGGTGGCGGGCCCGAGGCGGTCGCAGCCGACCGGGCGCCGACGAGGGGGTAGGCCGATTTCTCGCGTGTGGCCAGGGTATCCGCGGGCCTTCGGCGATCTGTTGGTCTTCTGCACCGGTGCGGACAGCCGCGCGGTGGGTCCGCAGGACCGGCCCCGCTTCGTCACCGCCGGTGCACTGATGCTGCTGACCGCCGGACTCGCCACCTACGCGGGGGCGACGGTCGCCGGGATGGGCCTGCACCGCTCGACCCTCGGCGCGCTCCCGTTCGGCCTGTTCTACGCAGCGGTGATTTTCTTCATCGACCGCTCGGTGCTGCTGTCCACGCGGCCGTACCGTCACGGGCTGGAGGGGACGGTACGGCCGCGTGGACAGCAGCAC
>NZ_JANEZT010000400.1 GCF_025403405.1 Frankia tisae | reverse complement strand
CCCCAGCCCAGCTACCCGCCCCGAGCGGGATGCCGCCGCCCGCCGAGCCGCTCATGTCCGCGGGCCTGGTCACGGCGGAACACCCGGAGCGGGCCGCGGCAAGCGCCGACTGGGGTGTCGGGAACGTTGCCCACGCGGCGGCGGACGTGCTGATGATGGCCGACGCGCTCGTCGCTCGGTTGACCGCGCTACCCGTCGGCCAGGCCAGCGCATACGCCCGGATCCTGCGTGCCGACCTGTTGTTCCGGCTGGATCGGGCGGCCGAGGCCGGCGTCGCGCTGGACGCGGTGGAGACGCTGGGCGACGCCGATGACGCGACCCTGGCGCACGCGGCCCTCGTGCGGGGCGACTGGGCCGGCTATCCCGACGGCGGGGCGCAGACCCTCGGGCGCAGGCCGGACGGCTCGCCGATCCCCGCGGGCCGCCCCGCCTACCCGGACCGGGCCGAGGAGCTGTGGCGTCGGTCGCTAGCCGGCTACGGCCGCATCAACTCCGACGCCGGGCGGGCCGCCGGGCTGCTCCGGCTCGCCGAGGCGCCGACCGCCACCGGCCGTCCGATCCTGCGGCGTGCCCGCGTCGACGAGGCGGCGCGCCGGGCGCGGGCCGCGGGCGACGACGCCCTCGCCTGGACCGCCCGGGTGCACAGCCTGATCGAGCGGGCCCGGACCGGCGAGGCGTCCACCATGGAACTGCGGACCATGATGACAGCACTGGCAGAGTGGAGCCGCTTCGACGGGAGCACCAGCTACGGCCGCGGCCTGGGTCAGCTGCTCGCCGCGGCGACAGGCGGCGCGGTGAAGGCGGCCACCCCATGACAGCGGCCACCCATGACAGCGGCCATCCCACAGCCAGCGGGTCAGGTACGGCCGCCGGGGAACGGTGGCGGCGAGGTCGAGGGCTTCCGGCTCCGCACCACACCGGCGGGCGCGTCCACGGGCCGTGGAACGCCCACGGGCCGGGGCTCGGCGGGATCCTCGCCGAAAGGAGGGTTCGCCCGCCGACCGGGCAGCGTCACCCACGCGGTGCCGGCGTACTTCTCGCCGACCGCCACGTCGATCTCGCGGAACGCCGCCGGGTCGAGATCGCGCATCCGCTGGGCGGCGGTGCTGCGGAAGTACTCCGGGGACAATGCAAGAACAAGATCGGCGTCGGGATAACGCTCCAACATGCCGCGCACCTGGGGCGCGTCGATCAGCCGGGCGGCGACCACGACGGCGTCGCCCGCGGCGCCCGTTCCATCCACGACCACGTCGCCGTGGTGCAGCGACATCCGCAACCGCAGCCGGCTGCCGGGTTCGCGCCCGTCGTTGTAAGCGCGCTGGGCGATCTGCAGCTCGCGGACGAAATCGCTGGCGAGGTACGGCTTGGGTTCCGTCCCAGCCACGATGCCGAGGAAACCGTCGCCCTGGTCCTGCAGCAGCCGGATCGACTCCGCCGGCAGCTGCAGCCCCGCAACGGCCGCCGCCACAATCTCCCGCAGGGCGGCCCGCCAGTCGACCTGACCGAGCATGCTGCGCCGGCTGTACTGGCGGGCGTCGAGGAAGAACAGGCTGGCGTGCTCCGGTATGCCGGCACGTGGCTGCTGGTGCCCCCGCGCGGCCAGGACAGCGCCCGAGGACGCAGTGAGCCGCGAGTCGACCCGGAAAACCTCGTTGGCCGGGAACGACTTCGCCGCGGCGGCGAGGATGCGCGCCCTGCCGTCGGGAAGCAGCCCGTCCTCGAGCTGCGCCGAGATCTCCGACCAGTAGTCAAATGGCGTGCCGGTGAACTCCGGCACCCGGTCGCGGGTGAGGCCGGCGCGCACCAGCAGCAGATTCGCCTTGAAGTGCACGTTGAAGGCGTTGGCGAGCGCCCTGATCTCGACCTCGCTCAGCCCCTGCATCACGAGCCCCCGAACCGATCCCAAGATGCGGCCGACGCCGGCAGGCGTTCGCCGGCCGGCGCATTTCTCGCACGAATTCTAAGCCCGGGGTGGGCGGCACCGGGCGGATGCGTCACATCCGCGACAGAAGCCGGTGCAGATCTTCGCCGACGGGGCGCGCGGACGGTGGGGTGCCGCCCGCGCGCCCCGCGGATGGTGCACTGCGCTCGGAAGAACTCAGATGAGGCCGAGCGCACGGACGGCGTCGCGCTCCTCGGCGAGCTCACGCACCGAGGCGTCGATCTTCTCCCGGGAGAAGGCGTCGAGCTCCAGGCCCTGCACGATCTCGAACTTCCCGCCGGCGGCGGTCACCGGGAACGAGGAGATGAGCCCCTCGGGCACGCCGTAGGAACCGTCCGACGGGATCGCCGCGGAGGTCCAGTCCCCCTCGGGGGTGCCGTTGGTCCAGGTGTAGACGTGGTCGATGGCGGCCGAGGCGGCCGAGGCGGCCGACGAGGCGCCGCGGACCTCGATGATCTCGGCGCCGCGCTTGGCCACCCGCGGGATGAACTCGTCGGCGATCCACTTCTGGTCGCCGACGGCCTCGGCGCCGCTGCGGCCGCCCACCTGGGCGTGGAAGATGTCCGGGTACTGAGTGGCCGAGTGGTTGCCCCAGATGGTGATCTTGCGGATCTCGGCGCTGGGGACGCCAAGCTTCTTCGACAGCTGCGCGATCGCACGGTTGTGGTCGAGGCGGGTCATGGCGGTGAACCGCTCGGCGGGCACGTCCGGCGCGTGCGTCTGGGCGATGAGCGCGTTCGTGTTCGCCGGGTTGCCGACGACCAGGACCCGGATGTCCTCCGCCGCGCCGCTGTTGATCGCCTCGCCCTGCGGCTTGAAGATGCCACCGTTGGCGGACAGCAGGTCGCCGCGCTCCATGCCCTTGGTTCGGGGGCGGGCACCGACGAGCAGGGCGACGTTGGTGCCCTCGAACGCCCGCTTGGCGTCGTCGAACACGTCCACCCCGGCCAGCAGCGGGAACGCGCTGTCCTCGAGTTCGAGGGCGGTGCCCTCGGCCGCCCGGACGGCCTGCGGGATCTCCAGCAGCCGCAGCTTCACCGGCGTGTCCGCGCCCAGCAGCTGGCCCGACGCGATGCGGAACAGCAGCGCGTAGCCGATCTGACCGGCGGCGCCGGTAACGGTGACGTTGACGGGCGTTGAACTCACTGGCATCTCCTGGTGCAGGTCATCCGGAAGCTCGGGTGGCGGACCGGGACGACCGACGGCGATCGTGGACCGGCCCACGAGAATGCGATGTCTATATGCCGCCCCAACGATGCTAGTCCGACCGCCTGCAACAGGGGGAGCTTGGCGGGGCGGAGCGGCTCACACCCCCCGACGCCGTGTCGGCAGGGCCGGCGGGCGCGCCGACGTCGGCCCGCGGACGTGCACAGACGGCCCGCGCGGGCGGGGTGCCGCGGCGGACGGGCGGGCGGCGACTCCCCGGCGGTGCCGGCCCCTACTGGCCGATCTCGTCGCCGCAGCGGGGTGCCGGCGGCACGAGCTCGAAATGCTTGGCGTCGGCGGCGACCTGCAGAAAGGTATAGCAGCGGTTGATCTGCCCGAAATGCGAGGAAAAATCGATCGGGGCGGGCAGCAGGCCGTCGGCGTCGTAGCCCTTCAGCCCGCGCAACCCTCGGATGAACGCCTCCCGGCTCGGGCACGACCCGGCCGCGGCGAGCCCCCGCAGGAACATGTCGGCCGAGATCCAGCCGGACAGGGCGGCCTGCTGGGCCGGCGGTGACATCTGCGGGGCGTATTTGAGCATGGCGGCCAGGAAGCGTTGGTGCGCGGGCGTGCCCATCTCGAACGGCTGGTAGTCGACGAACGTGTAGAGGCCGGCGAGCACCGGGCCGAAGACTTTCAACAGGCGCTGGTCGTAGCTGACGGGCGACAGGATCACGCGCAGGTTCGCACGCGCGGCGCGGGCGCCGACGACCACCTGGCCGAAGGCGGCGCCGGTGACCGCGCCGACCAGGACGTCCGCGCCGCTGGCCCGCACCTTCTCCCCGATGCCGGGGATGTCGATCGGCCCGGTCGCGTCGACCCGCCCGACGACCCGGATACCCGCTGCCTGCAGGCTCAGCGCCAGCTTGTCCGCCATCGTCACCGACGTCGCCGAGAACGCCGACTGCGCGATGATCGCGTTACGCCCGCCGCGTTCGGCCACGAACGCGCCCCAGGTGGTGACGGACGGCCCATCCGAGATCATATTCGAGTAGCTGAACATGTTGTCGTTCTGCGTCCAGGCCGCCTCCAGCGACGTACCCGTCACCGGTATCCGGCCGCCGTGCAGGTACGCCGCGGAACCGCTGGCGACCGAGGTCGACTCGATGATGCCGAAGACCCGGTCGGTCTGGACCAGTTCACGGGCACCGGCCTCGTTGCCCGCAGGGTTCGAGGCGTCGTCGCGCCAGGTGTAATGGACCTGGCGGCCGCCCACCCCGCCGGCCTCGTCGGCGACCCCGAGCCGCGCGTCGACGCCGGCCCGGAACGGCGCGAACAGCGACGCCGCATTGCCGGTGTCCGGGTAGAGCAGCCCGAGGCGCACCGCATCCGGGGTGACACCCGGTTCGGCGCAGCGCGGCGCCGCCGGTCTCGCGTCGCCGGACACCCGGCAGCCGACCGCCCCCAGCGCGACCACCAGGCCCAGCAGGCCGACGACGATACGGCGGCGGCGGCCCCACACTCGACGCCGCAACCCGCCCTCCGGTCGCCGGCGGCCGGCGGCCGCAACCGTGACGCTGCTCACTCCTCCAAGCTTGGCGCACGACGTCATGCACCGATGCCATTCCGAATAATTTGTGAGATTCACCGGAACGCTGATTCCGCGAGTTTAGGCTGCGGGTCACGCCGGATGCCCGCCGAAACATTCGCCGACCCCTCCGCGGGGCCACCTGGCCGGCGGGGAAGGATGGGGCGATGGCCGCGGCGAAACCGACCCTGAAGATCGAGTACTGCACCCGCTGCCGCTGGCTGCCACGGGCGGCCTGGCTCGCCCAGGAGCTGCTGACCACGTTCGAGGGCGATCTGGCCGAGGTCTGCCTGGTACCCGCGACGGGCGGGGTGTTCGTCGTCCGGCTCGGCGACCGGGTGCTCTGGGACCGGCGGGAGCAGGGCTTTCCTGAGCCCTCCGCCGTCAAGCGGCTCGTGCGGGACGAGGTAGCGCCCGGACGCCCCCTCGGCCATGTGGAGGCGTCGGCGGCCGACCCGGACGCCTGAGCTCCGCCACCGGAAGCAGCGCGGTCAGAACGCGGCGGCGGCGGCGCGGGCTATGGCCTCGTCCAACGGTGCGGGAGCGCCGCTGACCCCGACAGCGCCCACGATCCTTCCGTCCCGTCGCAGCGGCAGCGCGCCGGTCAGTCCCGAACCGGGCTCGGGCTCGGGGCGCTCCCAGCCGCCGAACCCCTCGTCCCCGACGGAACCGCCCTCGCCGCCGGCGTGGTTCACCAGGCGGGCCGGTGCGGCGGGCGCCCGCGCCGCGCAGGCCCGGTCGACCGAGATGTCGGCGGTCTGCAGGCGGGCGTTGCCCATCCGAACATGGGCTACCAGAATGCCTGCGTAGTCGACGACAGCGAGGTTAACCGGTTGGCCGAGGTGAATCGCATACCTTTCCCCGGCGGCGATGATCCGACGGGCATCCTCGAGCGATACGGTCATCCGCGACTCTCCCCATAAAGCGGCGTTCCGGTGCGCCTGACCATAGGCCCAGATCGGCCGTCGGGTGGTGGAAGGCGCGCCGCACAACAACCCTCACTCACAGCGGTTCCGCACGCGAGCGACGGGATACAGAAGGACACGTGTTGCCCGCATCCGGTGCGCTGATGCCGCCGCCAGGGCGGGAGG